>JAGHUT010000021.1 GCA_018064645.1 Candidatus Crickella merdequi
CTCCCTGCACTCCGGATGCTTCGTGTAGAACTCGTTCTCGCATCTTGTGATTGTTTCTTCTTCGAGGAAGCCGTCCATTCTTGGCATTCCCAGTGTCATAAATGCTTCGCGTTCGATTCCGAAAACCTCCTCAAAGACATGGCACAGATGCTCTGACCCAGTGATCGCTCTTGTGTACTGCTTGTGGCATGACTTCTGCGGGAATGGACTTCCCTCTCTGCCGAACCTGGAGTATCCAACAGACTTGAAGCCTTCTCCGGCATGCCACACCTGAATCAGCTCTGTATCCTTTGCCAGATTAAAGAAGCCGAAGATTGGTGCATAGTCATCAACGAAGATAATGTCGCTGCATGCAATCTTTGTTGTTGTCTTTGCCCAGCTTGGTATGTCGCCGAGTGTCTGGTGCTTGCCTACCTTCTTTCTGAAGGAATAACTGAGCTTATACTCCTTATCGAGACCTCGTCTTCTCAGTTCTTCATCGATGTACTTGAGGTTGCCCCACAGGTAGTCGTGTGTCTCGCTCATAATGAGAACTCTTTTGCCGCTCTTTGGTACGATTCCGTGAACAACATGGTAGTATGCCTCGATGAGGTGGACACTGATCGACATGAAGAATCTTTTTATCTTATCTCTGGGGGAACGCACTTCCCTCACATATCTGCGCTTTCTCCAGCGCTTGTTCTCCTCCAGAAAATAACTGTCGATATAGAGCTGCAGGCTCTTCTCGTCTTCAGTCTTAACTCCGAAGGTAATCGTGTATGCCATCTGGTCCTGTGCATAACGAAAAACTCTAGATCTGTCATCCAGCTTATATGCCTCGTCGGCAGTAATTGTGCAGATGCTCTCTCCATCGGCCGTCTTTGCATAAATGAACCAGCGTCCGTTCTCAAGGAACTCTCTGTCATGAACGCACACGGTGTTAAGGCAAAGCTCATAGCCTCCTTCTACCCTGGTAGTCGGAATTGCATAGCGCTCACCCTTGTCATTGCCGATGAAGAAAGTCGCTTCTACATCGCACTCAACGTGAAAATGCAGGAAGATTCTCTCCCATTCAAGGCCCTTAATTATGATGTCTCTGTGTGTTTCGTTCATACATAATTCTCCATCACATACTTATAGTCAATGATACCACTATATCGTTGAAAACTCAATGATTCGTTGGTATAATCTTCGCTTAGGAAGGGGTGTTTAGACCACTCCGGAAACAGAGGTTTTACGGTGAAAAATATTATGAAAATCGGACTTGCTGTGCTTCGTTTCATGTATGCGATACTGAAGCTTTTTCCACAGCAGAACAAGATAGTAATACTTAGCAGGCAGAGCGATTCCCCATCTCTTGATATAAATATGCTGGAACGCAAAATCAAAGAGCTTCATCCTGACTGCAAAGTTGTTGTGATGTGTAAAAAGATTGGTCCTGGCCTTGGCGGTAAGATCCGCTACTGTTTTCACATTCTGAAACAGATGGTTCATCTTGCTACTGCACGTGTAGCGATTCTCGATTCGTATTGCATTCCTGTCAGCGTACTCAATCACAGAAAAAGCCTTCTCATTATTCAGATGTGGCACTCCATTGGAACAATGAAGAAGTTCGGCTACAGCATCCTTGACAAAGAAGAGGGCAGCTCGAGCATGATTGCAGAAGTGATGAGAATGCACCATGGATATGACTACATACTTTGTGCAGGCGAAGGTTACAGGAGCCATCTGGCACAGGGCTTCAACTACCCAGAAGACAAGATAGTTATTCTTCCACTTCCAAGGGTAGAAGCAATAAAGAACCCTGCTGTGTGTATAGATGCTCTCGAGAGAATCTACGATACCTATCCTGAGCTTGCAGAGAAAGAAACTATTGTCTATGCTCCAACATTCCGCAAGAAAGATGATGCTGATTTCGTATCTGCCCTTTCAGAACTATGCAAAGCAATCGATTATGACAAGTACAATCTTGTTATCAAATCTCATCCCCTTACAGACCTGACAGGTTTCGATGGTGGTCCGGCAATTGTCGACTGTAAGTTCTCAACAGGAGATATGCTTTACGCTTCAGACTATGTTGTCAGCGACTATTCATGCGTTATGTATGAAGCTGGTATTCTTAATAAACCATTGTATTTTTATGACTACGATTATGAAGAGTACATGTCCACAAGAGATATCTACATGGACTATCTGTCGGAGGTTCCGGGTCCTGTCTGCTACGATGCCAGGTCACTTGCAGAAGCAATTGAGTCTGGCGAGTATGATATGGACAAGCTCAGCAGCTTCGTAAACAAATATGTTAAGGTTGACGGAAAAGAAGAGACGAAAGCGATTGTGGATTTCATCTTCGACCATCTGAAATAAGGCATAAGAGAAGCCCGCCGTAAGGCGGGCTGTTTTTTTGCTAATTATTGGCCTTCTTTGATTCAAACATCGGTGCCAATGCTAGAAAATACAGCAGAATATGAACTTTCTCGATTGGGTACACCGCTCTCTCGAGATTAGACATAACGCCAAAAGCAAATACTGCAAGCACAACGAGAATGATGCTCTTATCGAACGGCTTACGCTTTCCAAAGAGATAAGCGAAGCACCAGATTGCAGCATATACCGCAATACAGCCGTAGAGAACACCTGGAATAATTCCACTTCTGTAACTGATTTCAAGATATGTGTTGTGAGCTGCAGCAGTCTTATGTCTCTCCTTGATGTAAGGATCTCCATTAGCGCGGCTATGTCCCGCAATGCCTATATGCTTGATGTAATATTTCCAGATATCAATTCGACCTGATGAGAGCTGCTCGATTGTTCCATCTCCTTTTGAGAATTTATCAACCATGCCGTCCAGGTCTTCATCGTCTTCAGCAGCTGAAGGTATGTCCTGGTCCTCCATATCAAGTACAGTCTGTAACTTGCTGTTAACTACGAAAGGCTCTTCGCGTGTCATGACTTTGGTCAGGCCTACGATAATTGCGCCAGTCATAACAGCAAGAATCAGTATGCTTGCAAGGGCTTTGATAATGTTTTCTCCGTCATTTCTTGTGCTTCTGATTATTCCTATAACAAAAGCTGCTCCCGCCAGCATTATTGCCAGAAGGCTGGCTCTTGATTCAGAAATCCAGGTGAAAGTCAGAAAAACTCCGAAGCACGCCATAAAGAGGTACTTCCATCTGCCTTCTGTGCAGATTAAAGCAAGTGATGCAATTGATCCGCCTATGCTTGCAATTCCAATGGAGTTACTGTTATCTGTAATTCCTTCATACGCCGCCGTTGTATCAAAAGGCACTTCGAGGAAGCACTTAATGAAGAAGATAGCACCTGCTATAACAGTTGCTATTGCAACCATTCTGTAGAGTTTGCCGTAGTCACCTCTGTTATTCCATACGAAATAGAAAGCCGGGAAGATAAAGGAAATAAGACCTCCAAACATGATAAAAGTTCCTCTTCCAGCCATATCAGGAATTGGCAGTGCCACAAGTATTCCAACAATGAACCAGGTATAGAAGAGCAGTTTCTTCCATGCAACAGGCTTCAGTTCTTCCTTAACGCTGAAGAGAATTACCAGGCAGAGAAGTCCTGTGTTTACGAGAAACAACTCCTTGTATCCAAAGGAATCTCCGTTGATCTTGCCCCAGTAGTTAAAGAGCATTGACACAAGCTCTATTGCAGCTATTAACACAACAACAGCAGCGTCTCTTACCTTCTCGCTTATTCTACCTGTCACTTTAAACAGTGTATTAAGAACTATCATATATAGTCTCTGAAGCAGACTCATATTACGCGTCCCTCCTCTTCATTTCGTCTCTGTATTTCCATATGTATCCCAGACGGAAACTCATGAGTGCAACCTCAGTGAAGCTCTTGAGCAGTGCTACAAGAGTTATAGTAAAGTTTCCTGTTAGTCCGAGAAGTGCAAGTCCTGCCAGCTGTACAATTGCCGCAGCAATTGTTGTCTTTGTTGTATCAGCAACCTTATTAAGTGCGCCAAGTGTCGGCCATCCGAAAAGCATTGCAGGGAAACTGAAGAACAGAACCGGCACCAGACATCTCATTGTTGGTGCGGCTGCCGCATACTTGGCACTGCCTGCAATTACAAGGATATATTTTGCACCGAACAGAACAATCATGCATCCTGCAAAAACAATTGGCATAAATAACTTTAGACATTTTTTGATAATGTCAAAATTCTTAGTCTTGATCATCTGCGGATAAATTCCGTTGGTGATTGGTGTGTACATTGCCTTAACTGCACTTACAAGCTGAAGGCACACTGCCCAGTAAGCAACATCTGCCTTGCTCATAAAGATTCCTATGAGGATGGTGTTAAGCGCACCAAATACAGTTGTTGCCGCCTCTGAAATAAAGTAAATGCTCGAAGTCTTAAGTGCCGCCCAGCTGCCCATGAAACCTTCTGCGAAGTCAATCTTGTAGCCCAGCTTCTTAACTTCCCACATCACTAGAATAATTGCGAGAAGCGAGCTTATAATATCAAGCACAGGAATCCAGAGAATGTCTGCATCACATCTTACAAGAACAAGAGTCAGTCCAACCGACAGTGTCTTCATCAGTACATATCTGATGGTTATAATCTGCATCTGCTCAATTCCTCTGAAGAGGAAATCCAGCAGCAGCGTAGACAGTGCAATCGGAATGAATGCAAGTATTGTGTACAGCATATTCTCCCTGAGAATAGGAATAAAGATTGCCGCAACAAGAATAACTGCAAAAGAGGCAATGCAAAGCATACCCTTCGCAAGCACCACATTGCCGACAGCGCGATTGAGTTTTTCCCTGTCCTCGCGAAGCTGCGCAATAGCCTTTACTCCCGACAGCATAAAACCGAAATCAACAATCAGCTGCGCATATACCATTGTCGCCTTGACATAGGAAACAACTCCGTATCCATCGACTGTCAGTACTCTTGTAAGATACGGAAGTGTAACCAGCGGAAAAATCAGCTTCGCTATATTCATGATGTATAGCATCGATACATTAAAAGCGATGCCTTTGCCTTTATTACTTTTGCTCATATTCTCCTTAGTGGCTGTTAGGCTGATATGTCGGACAGATGCTCTTAACTGCAGGTCTGATATCTGCTCCGTTCTCTTCTGCCTGTGCAATAAGCGCATCAAGCTCGGCAAGGAACTTCTCCTCGTCAAGTTCAATTGGTTTGCCAATATGAATCAGACTATTGGCCGTATCCTGCAGGCCTTCCTCATCCATAAGAAGCTCCTCGTAAAGCTTCTCTCCCGGTCTGAGGCCTACGATTTCAATCTTTATATCCTTCTCTGGAACATATCCCTTCATCTTTATCAGGTTAACCGCCAGATCATAAATCTTAACCGGCTCACCCATATCGAGAACGAAAATTTCTCCGCCTCTTGCCATCAGTCCCGCCTTCAGAACAAGCGATACAGCTTCAGGAATTGTCATGAAGAATCTTGTAATATCCCGGTGTGTCAGTGTCAGCGGGCCACCCGCTGCAATCTGTCTAAGGAAAAGCGGAATAACCGATCCATTACTTCCAAGCACATTACCAAAACGAACAGCAACGAACTCTGTGTTGGATCTTCTGTTGTAGGTCTGAACAATCATCTCACAGATTCTCTTTGACGCACCCATTACGTTGGTTGGTCTTACAGCCTTGTCTGTGGAAATCAGAACAAAACGCTTTACTCCATATTTGTCTGCAAGCTTGCACAGATTGAGTGTTCCCTTACAATTGTTCTTGATTGCCTCGTTAGGTGAGTACTCCATCAGAGGAACGTGCTTGTGTGCCGCAGCGTGATATACAATTTCCGGCTTGTATTCAGCAAAAATACTCTCAAGTCTGTCGTAATCTCTCACAGATGCGATGAGAACCTCTTTGTCCGCTTCCGGATAATATCTGTTGAGCTCCATCTCAAGCTCATAGGTTGTATTCTCATAAATATCAACAATCAGAAGCTTGCCCGGCTTATTTGCAACAATCTGGCGGCAAAGCTCTGAACCGATAGTTCCGCCACCACCTGTTACCATTACAGTCTTGCCTCTAACGAATTCCTCAAGCTCTGGATTTGCAATGACTACAGCATCTCTTCCGAGAAGGTCCTCATAGTTTACATCTCTTACAGTCTGACCGAGACCTGCTGTAAGTGTACTTGCAATTGCAGGCAGAATCTTAACCTTGCAGTGAGTCTCCTGACAAATCTTAAGAATGTCTCTAATCTCTGTTGGACTAGCTGAAGGAATAGCGATGATAATATCGTCAATTCTGTATCTGTCAACAACATCGATAATGTCATTTCTTGTACCTACAATTGGCACGCCATGGATAAGCTTACCCTTCTTTGCCACGTTATCATCAATAATGCACACTGGCTCTAGTGTGCCTCTTCCGCCCTTAAGCTCCTTAAGAAGCATTGAACCGGCAGAACCTCCGCCAATAAGCATAAGGCGTCTTGTCTCTTCAATCTTGTTATGTCTGTTCCTCAGTCTTCTGAGCAGTCTTACAGATACTCTTGAGCAAGCCAGGAACAGGAAAAGTATCATCCAGTTAAATGGATAGAATGACCTCATCATCGGAATGCCAAGAAGCATCTTATATGCCATATAGATAGCCTCGATAACAACGGATGCCTTAAGGCAGTCAATCATGTCTTCAATGCTTACATATGTCCATACTCTGTTATACAGCTTAAAAAATGCAATTACGGCTATGGCAATTGGTATATCTATCGGCAGCCATTTGATAACCAGATCATAATACTGCATATCAATGGTGAAGATACCAAATCTAAGAATCAGCGGTGCCAGGCAGCTTGCAGCTACAATGCAGATATCCACCAGCACAAAAAGGCCGATTCTTGCGTATTTAGCTCTTTGCATTTGTTTAACTTCTCTATCTTCGGTCATTTGTCTATCCCTCATATCCATAGGATTATTATTTAAATAGTACAAGGATGCGCACTTCTCCTTATACTCATAGTTATGTTGATTATACTACACTATTGATAGCTCTTCAAATTGATGGAAGGGTGAAAAATCAAAAGAGAGATGCTCTTGCATCTCTCTTTTCTCGTTACATAATCTCCTTTGAGTCGAGAACTATTGTAAATGGTCCGTCGTTCAGCAGATCTACTTCCATCATTGCACCAAAGGAACCAGTCTGTACAACAGGAACTCTTTCTTTGCACTTCTCGATAATGTACTCATACAGCTCGTTTGCGTGATCTGGGGAGCCCGCATCTATGAATGATGGACGATTGCCCTTCTTGCAGTTAGCATAGAGTGTAAACTGTGATACAAGCAGCAGTTCTCCTTCTACCGACGCAAGGTCAAGGTTAGTCTTGCCCTCAGAGTCCTCATTTATGCGGAGTTTGATCATCTTGTCCACCATTTTGTCTGCAATTTCCTTCGTATCATCATTGCACACTCCTATGAGAACCATGTATCCGCGGCCGATTTTACCTATTACCTCATTATCTACTGTTACACTTGCGTGCTGAACTCTCTGTATAACAAATTTCATAATAACCCATCCTTTGTATATAAATATATACATATAATATCAAGAAAGCTTCAACTGTGCTATACTTACCGCATAAGAAATGAAGGGAGAGGGGACTATGATGAATCCTTTTACAACCGGTATTGCGGCTTTAAAGATTATTACTGAAGTTAACAGATACAACTCCTACGAGAAACAGTTCCAGGCTCTTTATGAGGCTGGCGATTATGAAGGCGAGCAGGAGCTTATCCGTCAGGTCCAGCAGGATGTTATTCCGGCAATCTGCAGGAAGTGCGGCTTTGATATTTCAGTAGAAGGAGAAGAGAATCTTCCGGACAAAGGACCTTTCATGATTTACGCTAATCATCAGGGTTTCGTAGATATTTTCGCAATTGTAATCGCTCTTAAAGACCATCAGATAGGATTCATTGCCAAGGATGAATGGCGCAAATTCCGACCAATTGCGAGAGCCATCAAGAATACCAAATCTGTTTTTCTCGTAAGAAACAACCCTCGAGAAGCAGTTAAGGTAGTCAGCGAAGCAAAGGCACTTATGGATAAAGGCTACAACATGGCGATTTTCCCAGAAGGCACACGTTCACGCGGAGCCGAAATGTCTGAGTTCAAAGCCGGTGCCTACAAGTTCGCACAGAAGGCAAATGTTCCTATTGTCCCTCTTACTGTCGAAGGCTCATACAGAGCTTTTGAAGAGCACGGCACATACAAGCCTGCTCATATAGATATAATAATTCACCCTGCTGTTCATATTGAGAACATGGATAAGAAAGAACAGAAAGAAGCTTTTTCGCAGGTTGAAAAAACCGTTCGTGACGGTATTGCTGAGATTAGATCGAGACAGGCAAAGGAGGACTAACATGCTTAAAGATCTTGTTTTAGCGAATCGCTCTTGTCGTGGTTACGACTACAGCCGTAAGGTTACGAGAGATGAACTTCTGGAGATGATTGATATCACTCGTCATGCTGCAGCAGGTGTTAATATGCAGCCTCTGAAGTACTATCTAATATATGATGATGAGAAGGCTGATCTAATCACATCAATGGTTAAGTTTGGTGCTAATCTGCCAGAACTTGGACTTCCTTTCAAAGGAACTGAACCGCCTGCTTACATAATCATGTGCCATGATAAAGAGGTTAATCCGGCTGTTGATTTCTTCCGCTGCGATATAGGAATCTGTGCACAGACCATTACACTGGCTGCTACAGAGATGGGCCTTGCAGGATGTATGATTGGCAACTATAACAAGGATAAAGTTAGTGAGGCTCTGGGACTTGATGAGAGATTTTCTGTTGAGCTTATTATCTCAATCGGCAAGAGCATAGAAGAGGTTAAGATTGTTGACCTGGAGGAAGGCCAGTCACATAAATACTACAGAGATGAGAATGGCATTCACTGTGTTCCTAAACGCAAGCTTGAAGATATAATAATTAACGATTAACAACAGGAGGGTATTGACTTGGAAAGAACAGATATTAAGTACGATGCATACATTCATATCCTTGAAGAAGAGCTTGTTCCTGCAATGGGATGCACAGAACCTATCGCACTAGCCTATGCTGCTGCAAAGGCCAGAGAAGTTCTGGGCTGCACTCCTGACGAAGTATTCATCGGTGCCAGTGGAAGCATAATTAAGAATGTTAAAAGCGTAATTGTTCCTAATACCAACGGGTTAAAGGGTATTCCGGCAGCTGCAACAGCTGGAATCATCGCCGGTAAATCAGAGAAAGAGCTTGAAGTAATTTCAGAAGTTACAGGTGAGCAGATTGCCGCAATGGTTACTTTTATGGAGAATGTTCCTATTCATGTAGAACATATTGATAACGGCATTACTTTCGATATTGTTGTTGACCTGAAGAAGGGCGACAAAATGGCCGGTGTTCGTATTGCCAACTACCACACCAACATTGTAAGCATTTTCAAGGATGGCGATCTTCTTCTTGATATTCCTGTTGAGGGTGAGAGCGAAAAAGGTTTAACTGATCGTACACTTCTTGATATGGAATCCGTCTGGGATTTCATCAACACAGTAGAGATTGAAGATATCAAGCCTGTTCTTTCTCGTCAGATTGAATACAACACTGCTATTGCAGAAGAAGGTCTTCGCGGCAATTATGGTGCCAACATTGGAAATGTCCTCATTGATACATATGGAAATGATGTCAGAACAAGGGCTAAAGCAATGGCCGCTGCAGGCTCAGATGCGAGAATGAACGGCTGCGAGCTTCCTGTTGTTATCAACTCCGGAAGCGGCAACCAGGGCATTACATGCTCTCTCCCTGTTATTGAATATGCAAAGGAATACAATTCAACAGAGGAGCAGCTTTATAGAGCTCTTGCACTTTCCAATCTCGTAGCAATACATCAGAAGACTGGAATCGGTAGACTTTCGGCGTATTGCGGCGCCGTTAGTGCAGGTGCTGCTGCAGGTGCTGGTATAGCATATATCTGTGGCGGCGGCTACCAGGAGGTTATTCATGCTGTTGTTAACGCACTTGCCATTGTTTCCGGCATGGTGTGTGATGGTGCCAAGGCTTCATGTGCAGCAAAAATTGCTTCTGCTGTTGATGCTGGAATTCTTGGTTATGAGATGTTCCTGAGAGGTCAGCAGTTCTATGCCGGCGATGGTATCATTACAAAAGGCATTGAAGCAACAATTGTTAATGTCGGCAGACTTGGAAGAGCCGGCATGAGACAGACCAACGAAGAGATCATTAAAATGATGATCGAAATGTAGAGTTTCGAAATAATGACATAAAAAACCCTCCTTACCGGGTGTCCAGTAGGGAGGGTTTTACTATTGTGTATTATTCAGCAATATCCTCTGAGATTGCTTTGAGATTCATGAAGTTAGTCAGGTAGTAAGGTGTTCCTGTCTTAGCATCTGTTCCTGACATGTTGAATCCGCCGAATGGGTGCTGGAGTACTACAGCTGCTGTGCACTTTCTGTTGAAGTACAGGTTACCAACATTGAATGTCTCCTTAGCCTTGATTACGTTCTCTCTTGTCTCTGAATATACTGATCCTGTAAGACCATACTCTGTCTGGTTAGCGATATCAAGAGCCTCATCGAAGCTGTCTACCTTGATAACTGCAACTACAGGTCCGAAAATCTCCTCATTAGCGATTCTGTCTGTTCTCTTGATGTCTCTGATTACAGTAGGATCGATGAAATATCCGATCTCATCGCTGTATGTTCCACCGTGAACGATAGTTCCTTCGCCTCTTCCAATCTCGATGTAAGATGTAATCTTGTCGTAAGCTTCCTTGCTTGAAACTGGTCCGATCATGTGGTTGTCACGTCCGCAACCCTGGTCTGCCTTAAGTGCTGCTGCTTCTGCTACGAGTGCTTCTACGAACTCCTCATATACATCTGCCATAACAAGAGCTCTTGAACATGCTGAGCACTTCTGTCCCTGGAATGTAAATGCTGACATTGCAACTCCATTAGCTGCCTTCTTGATGTTAGCTGATGAGTCAACAATGATAGCGTTCTTTCCGCCCATCTCTGCAACGACTCTCTTGAGCCAGATCTGTCCTGGGTTAACCTTTGCAGCTCTCTCATAGATTCTGCATCCAACTTCCTTTGAACCTGTGAAGTTGATAAATCTTGTCAGTGGGTGATCTACCAGGAGATCTCCAATCTCTGAACCTGAACCTGGAACGAAGTTGATAACTCCTGCAGGAACTCCGCACTTCTCCATAAGCTCGAAGAACTTATAAGCGCAGATTGGTGTATTTGAAGCTGGCTTACTTACGCTTGTGTTTCCTGTGATTGCTGCTGCGATGAGCATGTTAGCAAAAAGTCCAACTGGGAAGTTCCAAGGTGATACTGTTGCTCCAACACCGACTGGAATCCATTTACATACATTGTGCTCTGCTGTCTGAATTACTGGAAGTCCCTTATCCAGTTCTTTCATGTGAGCAACATATGAGTTGATGAAGTCAAGAAGCTCGCACAGCTCTCCATCTGCCTCTGCCCAGTTCTTACCACTTTCAACGCAGTTCCATGCATCGAGGTAATATCTGTTCTCATCAAGAAGAGTTGCCAGCTTGCGCATGCAACGAATTCGCTCATCAAGTGATGTCTTGCTCCATGTCTTAAAAACATCGTTAGCAAGTACAATTGCCTTATCTACCATCTCAGCGCTTGCTGAACATGTGTATCCAAGCACTTCCTTTGTCGCTGGATCAAGTGAAGCTATCTTCTTCTCTGTGATAATCTTCTCTCCACCGATAACTACTGGACAAACCAGTCCTTTCTCCTTATCAACCTGCTCAAAAGCTGCCTTAATCTTCGCAGCATTCTCAGGAATAGTGAAATCCACATCAATTGCATTAACAAATCCGTTATACATAGTCGTTCCCCTTTCTTTTATCTACGCAGAACGTAGTAGTCCGTTATTAAGATGAATGAATTATATTGTAATTGTATGCAATTATACAAGGATTGACCTGTATGCAAATTGTTCTTTTTACTAGAAATTGTTCTCATATTAGTACAATTTTCACAAAAAACGCTTGAGCTGCTGCTCAAGCGCCTCTTTTGTTCGGATTTTTACTACAGAAGTGTCATCTGCTCATTTCCGTCTTCACCGAGATTTGGATTCTCCTTCTTTGCCTCTTTCGCTGCTTTCTTTGCATCTACAGGCTTCTTAGCGTTATCCTCATCTACGACCTTTGCGAATGAAACGATCTTCTTGCCCTTCTCGACCTTCATGATCTTAACACCCTGTGTTGTTCTTCCAGACTTTGTTACCTCACCGGCTCTGATTCTGATGATTACTCCATCTGAGTTGATAATCATGATCTCGTCATCATCGCTTACGAGTGTTGCTCCAACAAGGTTACCTGTCTTTGAGAATTTAGTCTTGTCGTAAGTTGCTACTCCCTTTCCACCTCTTGACTGGAGTCTGTACTCATCAAGTGGTGTTCTCTTACCAAAGCCCTTCTCAGTAATTACCAGCATCTTTCGACTCTGATCTATGTCGAGCTCCATTGATACTACTTCGTCATCACCTTCAAGACTGATTGCTCTTACTCCGCCGGCATTTCTGCCCATTGAACGAACATCATCCTCACTGAATGCAATAGCTTTACCAAGTTTTGTTACAACAAGAACATTCTCCTTGCCACCTGACTGTGCTACAGAAATCAGCTTATCTCCATCCTTCAATGTGATTGCAATGAGGCCTGTCTTTCTGTTTGTATCAAATTCCTTAAGTGGAGTCTTCTTGATTGTACCCATCTTAGTAACCATGATGAGTTCTTCATCTGTGTTGAAGTCCTTAATTGGAATTACAGCAGTTACTCTCTCACTCTGGTTCAGATTCAGGAAGTTGATTACAGGAGTTCCCTTAGCTGTTCTTGAAGCTTCAGGAATCTCATATGCCTTAATCTTGTATACTCTTCCCATATCTGTGAAGAACATCAGATAATCGTGAGTTGAAGTTATAATGAGGTCTTTGACAAAATCACTTTCTCTTGTTGTAAGTCCTACTATTCCCTTACCGCCTCTCTTCTGAGCTTTGTAAGTATTCTCCGGTACTCTCTTTACATATCCAAGATGTGTGAGTGTGATTGCAACATCTTCCTCATCGATAAGTGCTTCCTCGTCGAGTTCACCCTCATCTGCAACAATCTTAGTTCTTCTCTTATCTGCCCATTTCTCCTTAATCTCAAGCAGCTCATCTCTGATTACACCCATAAGCTTATGCTCATCAGCAAGGATTTCCTTATAATAAGCAATTCTCTTAAGGAGTTCGTTGTACTCATTCTGAAGCTTCTCTCTTTCCAGTCCCTGGAGTCTGGCAAGTCTCATATCGAGGATTGCCTGCGCCTGAACTTCGGAAAGGCCGAACTTAATCATGAGCTTCTCTTTCGCATCATTGTATGCAGATCTGATTGTCTTGATTACTTCATCGATATTATCAAGAGCAATAAGCAGTCCTTCTAAGATATGCGCTCTCTTCTCTGCCTTGTCGAGATCATATCTTGTTCTTCTTGTTACTACTTCCTTCTGATGCTTCAGGTACTCGTCAATAATCTGATAGAGATTCAGAATCTTTGGTTCTCCATTTACGAGTGCCAGCATAATCATGCTGTATGATGTCTGCAGCTGTGTGTGCTTGTAGAGTCTGTTAAGAACTACGCTAGGATTGATATCTTTCTTAAGATCGATAACAATTCTTGTTCCTTCTCTGTTGGACTCATCTCTGATATCAGCTATTCCTTCTACCTTCTTATTTCTAACAAGGTCTGCCATGTTCTCAATGAGTCTGGCTTTATTTACCTGATAAGGAATCTCACTGACAACGATTCTCATCTTGCCACGAGCGCCTTCTTCAATCTCGCATACGGATCTTACGTTGACCTTGCCCTGACCTGTGAGATACGCCTCACGCGCAGCGTTTTTGCCGAGAATAATGGCACCTGTAGGAAAATCTGGACCCTTAACAATCTTTGCCAGGTCCTCAACTGTACACTCAGGATCTTCAATCATCTTAACGCATGCATCAATTGTCTCTCCGAGATTATGTGGAGGAATTGATGTTGCCATTCCTACAGCGATTCCGTTTGATCCGTTGATGAGAAGGTTAGGTACTCTTGAAGGAAGTACTACAGGCTCCTTCTCCTCGCCGTCGAAGTTATCTGTAAAATCAACTGTTTCTTTATCAATATCTCTTACCATCTGCAGTGAGAATGGAGACATTCTTGCCTCTGTATATCTCATGGCAGCGGCGCCGTCACCGTCTACGGAACCGAAGTTACCGTGACCGTCAACGAGCATATATCTTGTTGAGAAGTCCTGTGCAAGCTTAACCATTGCATCGTAAATTGAAGAGTCACCGTGTGGGTGATATTTACCCATTACTTCTCCGACAATTCTTGCCGATTTCTTGTGTGGCTTATCTGGTGTTGTTCCGAGCTCGTGCATACCGTACAGAATTCTTCTGTGTACAGGCTTAAGTCCATCTCTGACATCTGGAAGAGCACGACCAACGATTACTGACATAGCATAATCAATATATGAGTTCTTCATCTCATCATATATTTCATGCTCCAGTATTCTGCTGTTATCTAAAATATCGTTCATTTCTTCTCCTTTGTTCTAGCCTGCGGTATTAAATATCGAGGTTCTTAACGTACTTCGCGTTCTCTTCGATGAACTTCTTACGAGGCGGTACCTTGTCTCCCATCAGAGTTGTAAAAATCTCATCTGCTGCTCCGGCATCTTCTACTGTAATGCGGACAAGTGT
>JAGHUT010000012.1 GCA_018064645.1 Candidatus Crickella merdequi
CCACCTGCGTGAATATCGATTGTTTCTCCAAGGTGCTTCTTTGACATAGCTGAGCATTCAATATGCCATCCTGGTCTTCCCATGCCCCATGGTGACTCCCATGCAATCTCATCCTCACTCTTTCTTGCCTTCCAGAGAGCAAAGTCCAGCGGATCCTTCTTAACTTCTCCTATTGCAATACGAGCACCTGACTCAAGGTCATCGATGTTCTGGCCTGAAAGCTTGCCATACTCAGGGAACTTTCTTGTGCTGTAGTAAACATCTCCATCCGCCTCGTAAGCATATCCCTTATCGATAAGAGTCTGTACAAAATCGATAATCTCCTGGATGTGCTCTGATACCTTAGGGTGTACATCAGCCTTGATTACATTAAGAGCTCCTGCATCCTTAAAGTACTCCTCAATGTACTTCTCTGAAACTTCCGGTGCAGTGATCCCTTCTTCTCTTGCTCTGTTGATAATCTTGTCATCAACATCAGTAAAGTTCTGAACGAACTTCACCTCATAACCCCTATATTTGAAATATCTTCTGAGTGTATCGAAGACAACAAAAGGTCTTGCGTTTCCAATGTGGAAGAAATTGTATACGGTAGGTCCACAGACATAAATCTTCACCTTTCCGTCTTCAATTGGAATAAACTCTTCTTTCTGATTGGTGAGAGTGTTGTAGATCTTCATATGCCAATCTCCTTTCTTTAAAAAATTATTATTTGCATCCTGTCTAGTATACACCAATTACGGCACCAATGCACCCCATGAAGATGAGTACTACGAAAGGATTTTTCTTATATTTGCCTATCAGCACTATTGTAACTACGCATATCACTATGGATACAGGGTCCACAGGCAGTCCCTGAAGAGCTTCCACCAGTCCTGCTCCCAGGTGCTGTTCTGCAAAAATCGCCGGCTTCGCCAGCGTTACAAGTGCTGTTGCTATCATTCCTACTGTCGCAGGTCTTATTCCTGCGAGACCGCCTTTGACGAGAGGGCTCTCGCTGAACTGCTTCATCATTCGGGCGGTTATTGCCGTCAGGATAAAAGCAGGTAACGCCACTCCAAAGGTTGCGGCCGCCGCTCCAGCCAGACCCGCCGACTTAAATCCTACGAAAGTCGCCGTGTTGATTGCCACAGGTCCAGGTGTTACCTGAGCAATTGCAACTATATCAGCGAACTGAGTCTGAGAGATAGTACCGAATTCCTGAATACTATCGAAAATAAGAGCGACGATGGCCATTCCTCCGCCAAAGCCGAGGAAGCCGATTTTGCTGAATACAAGGATAAGCTTAACGAGCATCTTCGCCGCCTCCCTTCTCAATTCTGCGCACGTTAACATACGCATTCAGGACACCTCCGATGAGGTAAAGAAGAACAACGTATGCCACGCTCACATCGAAGAACGCTATCGCCACGAAGCCTGCAACCGCCAGCACACCTGTAAGCCAGTCCTTTATAACATTTCGTCCAATCTGCCACACGGCAACTACAACAAGTCCTACAGCCGCCGCTCTCAGTCCTGCCAGTGCACCAAGCACATAAGGATTGTCAGCGATATACGACAGTCCCATAGCAAGAGCAAGAATCATAAGGAAAGATGGAAGAATAACACCAATAGTAGCAACGAGGGACCCAAGAAGTCCCTTTTTCTTGAATCCCACGTAAGTTGCCATATTTACTGCTATTACTCCCGGCAGGCTCTGGCAAATTGCAAGGATGTCGACCATCTCCTCTTCTGAGAACCACTTCCTGTCATTGACCATTGATTCTCTAAGGATAGGAATCATTGCAACGCCGCCTCCGATTGTGAACGCTCCTAATTTAAGAAAGATTAAAAACAGTTCTAACAGCATTATTATTTAATTACATTCCGAAAACTTCTGCATCGAAGAGATCCTTAGCTGCCTGGATTGCCTCTTCAACAGTCTTCTCAGCCATCTCTGACTCTCTTCTCAGCTTGTACTCAACGATTCCGTCCTTAGCCTTCTTACCTACAGTAATTCTTACTGGGATACCGATAAGGTCTGCATCGTTGAACTTAACTCCAGGTCTCTCATCTCTGTCATCTACGATAACCTCTACTCTGTGCTTCTCAAGCTCTGCCTCGATCTGTGAAGCGATTGCAGCCTGAGTCTCATCAGCTGGGTTGATTACAGTTACGATTACGTGATATGGAGCAACTGACATAGGCCAGATGATTCCCTTCTCGTCGTGGCTCTGCTCGATGATAGCCTGAACTGTTCTTGTAACTCCTACGCCATAGCATCCCATGTAGTAGAGGCAGTCGTTTCCGTTCTCGTCCTTGAAGTATGTCTTCATTGACTCTGAGTACTTAGTTCCAAGCTTGAAGATCTGTCCAACCTCGATACCTCTTGTGTGCTTAACAGGTGTTCCACACTTAGGGCAAGGCATTCCTTCCTCAAGTCTCTTTACATCAACAACGATGTCACCAACATAGTCTCTGCCATAGCATACGCCTGTGCAGTGGTGGTCTTCCTTGTTTGCTCCAGCGCACATGTTAACTGTGTCAACAAGCTCTGAGTCAACAACCTTGATGCAGTTCTTAAGTCCGATAGGACCTGTGAATCCGCCAACGCATCCTGTTACAGGACCCATCTCCTCTTCATCAGCAAACTCGATGTAGTGCTCAGGAATGTTCAGAGCATTAACCAGCTTGATCATGTTAACCTGTCTATCTCCTCTTACGAAAACAGCAACGTAGTCAGCTGGGTTAAGATCGTTGTCGTATGTTACGAACATAAGAGCTTTGATTGACTTCTCAACTGGAAGGTCGAGGTAATTGCATACATCCTCGATTGTCTTTGTTCCAGGTGTGAACACCTCTGTAACAGGCTCCATCTCCTCTACTGCAGGTGCTTCGTCAACGCACTCAGCTCTCTCGATAGTTGCAGCCATACCGCAGTCTGGGCAGTATGCAACCTCTGACTCTCCTACATCTGAAAGTGCACAGAACTCGTGTGAAGCACTTCCGCCGATAGGACCGTTGTCAGCCTCGATTACTCTGTAGTCAAGTCCACATCTTGTGAAAATTCTCTCGTAAGCTTCCCACTCTTCCATGTAGCTCTTGTTCATGCCCTCAACATCTCTGTCGTATGAGTAGCTGTCCTTCATGATGAACTCTCTTGATCTCATGAGTCCGTATCTTGGGCGAGCCTCATCTCTGTACTTGAACTGGATGTGATAGAAGCTGAATGGAAGCTCTCTGTAAGATGAAACCTCCTGTCTTGCAAGATCAGTAAACATCTCCTCGCAAGTTGGGTTCAGTACGAAATCTCTCTCGTTTCTATCCTGAATTCTCCAGAGCTCTGGACCGTAAGCATACCATCTGCCAGACTCCTTCCAGAGTTCACCTGGATTGATGTGTGGCATGTGAATCTCCTGGCAGCCGATTCTGTCCATCTCTTCTCTTACAATCTGCTCAACCTTTCTTGTTACTCTCCAACCCATAGGCATGAACATGTACACGCCTGCAGCGTACTGCTTGATAAGGTTAGCTCTGATAAGAAGCTGGTGTCCCTCCAGTACTGCTTCCTTTGGAGCCTCACGAAGTGTCTTAAGGTGCATCTTTGATAGTCTCATTTCTAAATTCTCCCTTCTATTGCGCAGGTTGCCATTGCGGCAATGCCTTCTCCGGTTCCGGTAAAACCAAGCCCTTCTGTTGTCGTTGCTTTGACATTTACCGCAGATACCGGAATATCCAGAGTCCGCGCTATGTTGTTTCTCATTTGTTCGTTATACGGTGCCAGCTTCGGTCTCTGTGCGATGATTGTCACATCAATATTTGTTATTGTGTAATCGCCGATTATGTTCTTGACCTCTGCAAGCAATTCAAGGCTGTTTGCGTCCTTATACTTGTCATCACTATCCGGAAAATGTACTCCGATATCGCCCATGCCTGCTGCTCCAAGAAGAGCATCCATTATTGCATGTGTTGCCACATCAGCATCCGAATGTCCTAAAAGTCCTAACTCATAGGGGACTGGAGTCCCGCAGAGTATTAGTCTTCTCTCCGAGACAAGTTTGTGAACGTCGAAGCCTGTTCCCACTCTGGTATTCATAGGCACATCCTTCGCAGTAGTTATTTTGCTGTTGAAAGGTGATCCTTCAACTATAGCGACATTAATTCCCGCATGACTTGCAACTGATGCATCATCAGTTCCGACAAATCCATCCGCTCTGGCAGTATCATATGCTCTTATGATGTCGCTGAGGCAGAATGTCTGCGGTGTCTGGACATTGAAGATTGTGTTTCTATTAACAATGTCACTCTCCATTATAGGATAGATGCTGTTGTTATTCAACAAAGAATCCTCATTAATAATTCTGATTGAATCAGTAGATGGAATACATGTAACGGCCGCCTGGCATGTCTCAAGAGCATCAATATTCCTGTCAATGACATCGTGTGTAACACCAGGTCTTGCCGCATCATGAATCATCACGCATACATCGTCTGCATTAAGGCCCTGCTCTCCGGCAAGCTCAGCAGCGGCATTAAGTCCGCATACTACTGAATCGTATCTCTCCTGTCCGCCTCTTACTATTCTGATAAGCTTATTCTGGTACTCTCCGGCAAGCTTCATGCGAATCTCTTCATAAGCTGAATCAAGACTTCCGTCAGCCGGACCAACAACAATAACAGCCTGCACTCTGTCATGAGTACAGAACTGTCTCATCGTATGTTCAAGCACTGTTCCTCCTCCATATCTAAGGAGCTGCTTGGGAACAGGTCCGCCAACTCTCAGCCCTTTACCTGCGGCTGCTATTATTGCATAAATCCCAGAATACACCATTAATCTCCATGTATCGCTCACATAATAATGTTAAAAAAGAAAAAGCCGAATCCGTATCATCAGGCTAGATGTGGAATTCGACCAGTTCGTCAGCTTCTTCGAGGGTATATCCGCCCGCAAAGATGAGCTCGCTTTCAAGAATTTGCTTAGCTGTACCGAGGAGCTTCTTCTCGCCAGTAGAAAGTGGCTTGACACGATCATTTCGAGCAAGATTCCTAACTACAGCTGCAACCTCCAGGATGTCTCCTGTCTGAAGTCGCTCAGTATTCTCTCGATAGCGCTTGTTCCAGTTAGGATTCATCGTCTCGGCTTCTTCGCTGAGAACATCCAGAACCTCCTGGATTCTTGACTGGTCAATAACTCCTCTCACGCCAAGAGAAGTGCACTTGTCCACGGGGACACTAACTTCCATCTTGCTGTACGGAAGTGAGACACAATAATAACTGCGGGGCTCACCAAGAAAGTCCTTCTCTACGATATCTGTAATGATACCCGCTCCATACATTGGATATACTATCTGTTCTCCAACTTTAAACATGTCTCCCTCTCCTTTTATTCACACAATTTATTATAAAACGATTGGAGAATCGGCGCAATAAAAAAATTCAAATTCTATCATTGCTATATTGCTTTGTCAACATAGGTATGTGATTTATAGACACCAATTATTGCGTATGATATAATGCATTCGATTATATGTAGGGGCTCAACCCCTTGATTAACAAGACGAAACACCTTTTTCAAGAAGGAGGATATATAAATGAAAAAACTTCTTATTGTCGACGACGAGGCTAAGATCAGAGAGGTCATCAAAGAATATGCCGAGTTCAGTGGATACACTGCTGAGGAGGCCGCTGACGGCATGAGTGCCATCGGCATGGTTAAGCTTAATGATTATGATCTTATCATTATGGATATCATGATGCCTAAGCTGGATGGTTTCAGCGCTGTCAAAGAGATTCACAAGATTAAGAGAATTCCTGTAATCATGCTTTCAGCAAGAGGCGAAGAATACGACAAGCTCTTCGGCTTTGAGCTTGGAATTGATGATTATGTTGTTAAGCCATTCAGCCCTAAGGAGCTTATGGCAAGAGTCAACGCAATCCTTACCAGATATGAGGGTTCTGACCACAGTACAGCCGACATTGCCCAGTTCGAGGGTCTTGAGGTTAATTTCTCAGCAAGAACCGTAAGCGTAGATGGAGAGAGAATCAATCTTACACCGAAGGAGTATGATCTTCTTTTCTATATGATTCAGAACAAGAATATTGCTCTTTCGCGAGATAAGCTTCTTTCAGATATCTGGGGCTACGATTTCTTCGGCGATGACAGAACAATCGACACACATGTAAAGAACCTCAGGAACAACCTTGGACCTTACAGAAAGTATATCGTTACTCTCAGAGGTGTCGGATATAAATTTGAGTGCGAATAATCGGCAAGAGGTGATCTTGTGAGTGATAACAAGAAAAAAATCGATTTCAACAGCATAAGGACCACTACCCTGGTCTATTTTATGCTGTTTGCTTTATTCCTTGTAGCAATCATATGGCTGCTTCAGGATTTCTTTGTAAACAATTATTATGAGACACTCCGTGTTCAGGAGGCAAGTCGTACAGCGACTTCAATACAGGGACAGTTCATCGAGAACCGTCGCGGCTTCGCTTCTTACGCAGAAGAGATTGCCGACACTAACAATGTTTATATCAGAGTTGATACTAATGACAGAAGTTATTATTTCGATGGCGTTTCTTCTCTTGAGAACGGCCCTGCCTTAACTAAAATTCTTGCTTCTGCCCGGGAGAATCTGGAGGCATCTTCCATTGGCGCTTACAACCACAAGGTTTCTATCGGCAGCTCCAAGTATCTTGTTTCGGCAACACAATCAACTACACCTATCGGTGTCAGCACACTGTATATTGTTGCACCTCTATCACCAGAGAAAGCAACTCTCGAGATTGTTCGCAATCTTCTCATGTATATCAGTTTTATCGTGCTTATTCTGGCCCTTCTTCTTTCGCTTTATCTCTCGTCAAGGCTGACCAGCCCTATCGAGAACATTACTGCATCAGCGAAAAATCTTGTTAAGGGCAACTATAATGTTCAATTCGACGGCGGTCAGTTCACAGAAACGAACACCCTGGCAGAAGTGCTGAATACGGCATCCTACGAGCTTGAGAAATCTGATTTTTACCAGAGAGAGATTATCGCCAACGTGTCTCACGACCTTAAGACGCCTCTGACAATGATCAAATCATACGCTGAGATGATTAACGATATCTCAGGAGATAATCCAGAGAAGCGCCGCGAGCATCTAAATGTCATCATTACCGAAACTGACAGACTTAACAAGCTGGTAACAGATATGATGTCTGCAAGCAAGCTCCAGTCCAATGCCATTGAGCTGGACAAGCAGGTTTTCGATATAGTTGAAATGGCTCGTGAGGTATTCGACAGCGTGGAAGTTCTCAACGACCACGATGGCTATGATATCCGTTTCTCACCTTGCAAACAGGCTTTCGTATATGGTGACAGGGACAAGATATCTCAGGTCCTTCATAATTTCGTAAGCAACGCAGTCAAGTACTGCGGCGATGACAAATATGTGTGTATTGATCTTAGAAAAACCAGCAAAAAAGTTGCTGTGCATGTCCTCGACCGCGGCATGGGTATTCCTAAGGATGAGCTTTCTCACGTATGGGAGAGATACTACAGAACCAGCGCTAATCACGAGAGAGCCATTGAGGGCAGCGGCATCGGTCTTTCAATCGTTAAGGGAATTCTTTCTCTTCACAATGCCAACTATGGTGTAGAAAGCACTGAAGGTTCAGGCTCAGACTTCTGGTTCGAAATGCCTATAGCAAAGAATATGCCTGCAGCCGACAGAAAACGCGGCAGCAGCAAGCTTGAGGAGAGAATATAGTGGCAAAGAAAAACAAGACAATTTACATGTGCACAGAGTGCGGCAATGAATATCCTGCATGGCAGGGGCAGTGCAGCTACTGTGGGTCCTGGAGCACAATTATTGAACAGAAGATTCAGCCACTTCCTGAGGCTGATACGAGAAGAAGAGTGGGCATCACCGAGAAGCCGGTCAAGCTGGGAAGTGTCGGAACCGATACCTATCAGCGAATTGATTCGGGCATCGGCGAGCTCAACAGAGTGCTTGGCGGCGGAATTGTTCTCGGTTCTCTGATTCTGATTTCCGGCGAGCCCGGAATAGGTAAGTCCACCATCATTGTTGAGGCTGCCAACAATATTGCTCGCACCCAAGGAACAGTACTCTACGTAAGCGGCGAGGAATCGGAGCAGCAGGTTAAACTCCGCGCAGACAGAGTCTGCGGTAAAGTGGCAGAGGATCTTTTCATTTATCCTGAAACCTGCATTGACAATATACTTTCGGTCTGCAATGAAATGGGGCCTAAGTTCCTTATCATAGATTCGATTCAGACAATGTATTCAAACGAAGTTGACTCAGTGGCTGGAAGCGTAACGCAGATTCGTGCCTGCTCTAACATTCTTATGAAATACGCAAAGCAGCACAATGTTCCTGTCTTCATTGTTGCTCATGTAAATAAATCAGGTGACCTTGCCGGTCCTAAGACAATTGAGCACATGGTTGATACTGTTCTCAACTTTACAGGCGAGCGAGATAAGGATCTTCGAATCCTCAGGTCATTTAAGAACAGGTTCGGCACAACCGATGAAATCGGAGCATTCCGAATGACTTCAACCGGCATGCAGGAGGTTGCCGATCTTTCCGGCAGTCTTATAGAAAACAGTGATGCGGCCGAACAGGGTTCTGTAATCGGTGCTGTACACGAGGGAAGCAGACCTGTTTTCTTTGAAATTCAGGCGCTGGTTGCTCAGGCGAATGTCGGCTTCGCAAGACGCACCGCCATTGGCATTGACCATAACAGACTGAATATGCTCCTTGCCGTTCTTGAAAGGCAGGCAGGACTAAACCTTCTTAACTACGATGTATATGTTAATGTAGTTGGCGGAATGAAGCCTGACAGCACAGCAACTGATCTGGCGGTCGCACTTGCAATCTTCAGCTCTTTCCGTGAACGCTGCGCTCCATCCCGCATGGTAGCTGTAGGCGAAATCGGTCTTACAGGCAACCTGCGAAGTGTGCCAAATGCTGACAAAATCATTTCCGAAGCCCAGCGCCTCGGCTACGATGCTATCATTCTTCCAAAGAAGAACGCAGCAGCACACAAGTCATCTGATAAGCCTGGCTCGATCAGGGTGCTGGGAGCAGATCACATTAGAGAAGCAATTAAACTGTTCGCAGGCAAATAGCGATCGAACTTCACCAGCAAAAACCAAAGATGGGCAATTAATTGCCCATCTTTTTTTGTGCGCTCCACTACAATATAATCAGGCAGAAGCAGATAGAAGCAGGAGGAGTCGCCAATGTTCTGGACTATATTCAAACTAATTACAGCCTATCTTATCGCCGGTTTCATAATGATATTTATCGGCAAAGCAATTGAAGGTGACAAAGCCGGAAACAAGCCAGGTAACGATTGTCGCCCGCAGCATTACAACGAGTACCACTGCATTGATGCTTTCTATGATGATATGGATGGTGGCGATGGCGGGCTATAGATAATAGACTTTCTACATAAACCACTGTTCGATAATACGATTCACTTCCTCATAACTTAAATGGATGTCATTGCTCTCCATAGTCACAATCACATTCCTGTTAATCAGAAATCCTTCGTGAGCATAGTCTTTCAGCTTGTTCATATTATTCTCGACATAATCCCACTTCTCCATCATCCCAAAATGCTCCCAGATTATCAGTTCTCCCGTCTTTGGGTGCTTAATTAGAAAATCCGGATACTTGATTCTGCCATTCGACAGAATCATCTTCGGTTCATACCTGAACGAAATTCCGTATCTGGTCAGCTGTGTTGCTATAAGTGCTTCCGATTTGCTGGCATGCATCATACCGCATATAGACTGGGCGGTGTGAATCTCTGGGTCAAAGGCTCTTCTCGGATAGTCTTCGTTCATCCATCGCTTAAGATCTTCATTCTCCAACTGGAACAGCGGACAAAGCAGTTCCTTGTATCCTGCATTCTTCCCAATACAACATCAGGCATTAGTTTTACATCCATTCAGACGCGTTTGAATCGTTTCTAATGGATGTAATCTCAACACCTCAATCAACATTGGGAAAAATCTCTGCAAAAACACTCTGTAATTCGTTCTTTCGCTGAAGCTTCATGGATGTAAAGCCAGAGGCTTTCTTTCTATAGGGAAGAATCCCTGTCCCCAATCCTCTGCTCACGCAAAAAGACCGCTCCATCTGGAGCGGTCTTTATCATTTAAGATTCGAATCGTTTCTTCCTCGCGGCGAAGCCCCTTGAGCTAGAGCTCTAACTATAATTCGCGAGCTTGTCGAGCGAATTATATGGTTTTCTTCCTCACGGCGAAGCCCCTTGAGCTAGAGCTCTAACTATAATTCGCGAGCTTGTCGAGCGAATTTCAAACTTATCTTCCTTGCGGCAACGCCGCTACAGTCGAAGATAAGTTTACTTCTCCTCCTGCTCTGCCTTGTAGGCTGAAATTACCTTCTCAGCAAGGTTAGGCTGAAGTACATCGTATCTTGAGAACTCAACTGTGAATGATCCTCTAGCCTGTGTCATAGCTCTCAGCTTGATTGCATAATCGAAGAGCTCTGACTGTGGAGCCTCAGCATGAACAACTACCTTATCTCCATCCTGATCCTGACCCAGCATCTGTCCTCTTACACCAGCAAGTCCGCCGATTACATTACCAACATAGTCAGCAGGAACCTTGATGTCCAGGCTCATGATTGGCTCGAGGAGTACTGGATTAGCCTCAACGATACCCTTCTTGAATGCCAGTGAAGCAGCAATCTTGAATGATACTTCGTTTGAGTCTACCTCGTGGTATGAACCATCGTAAAGTACAGCCTTGATATTCTGAACCTTGCATCCAGCGAGAGGTCCTTTCTCCATGCACTCAAGGAGACCTTTTTCAACGGCTGGAACATAGTTCTTAGGAACTGATCCACCGAAGAGCTCCTCTGAGAACTCAAGGCCTGGCTCTGCAGATGGTGAGAATCTGATATGAACGTCTCCGTACTGTCCAGCTCCACCTGACTGCTTCTTATGCTTACCCTGTACATCTGATGTTCCTCTGATTGTCTCTCTATAAGCAATCTTCTGTGGAACAACCTTAACCTTAACCTTATATCTATCAAGCAGCTTAGCGATGATGATATTAATCTGGATATCTCCCTGTCCACCGAGAAGTGTCTGATGTGTCTCAGCATTTCTCTCGAGTACGAATGATGGATCCTCCTCCATGAGCTTGATGAGGCCCTGTGCCATCTTCTCATCCTCGTTCTTGTCTGCAGCCTCTACAGCGATGAAGTAGCATGGCTTAGGGAACTTGATGCCTTCCATCTGAACTGGCTTAGCCTTCATGCAGAGAGTGTCACCAGTCTTTGTGTGCTGGAGCTTACCAAGAGCAACGATATCTCCGCAAGCAACTGAATCTGTATTCTCCTGAGTTTTTCCTCTGAGGAAGAATACTGAACCGAGCTTCTCTGTCTTCTCTGTTCTTGCATTGTAAAGCTCTACACCAGCCTTAAGTGATCCTGAAACAACCTTAGCATATGAAACCTTACCAAGGAATGGATCAGCAAGAGTCTTGAATACGTAGAGACAAGGATCTCCATTCTCCTCAACATTGATGTCTGTTCCGTCAATTGACTTGAATGGCGCATGCTCAAGTGGTGATGGGAGATACTTTGCAAAGCATCCAAGAATCTCATCGATTCCCTCGCCTGTGTAGCATGAAGCCTTGATGATAGGTGTGATATCGCCTGACTTGATACCGTTGTGAAGACCTGTTGTGAACTCCTCATCTGTGAATGGCTCGCCCTCAAAATACTTCATCATGAGCTCTTCATCAGCGCCGGCAACAGCCTCATCCATAGCATCCTTATCATCGTCAGTTACTACTGAAGTTCCGAACTTAGCGCGGAGCTCCTCAACAACTGCATCAACCTTAACATTGTCCTTATCAGTCTTGTTGATAACGATGAATGAAGGTGTGTTGTACTCCTTAACCAGCTCCCAGGCCTTCTCTGTTCCAACCTGTACACCAGCTGAAGCATCAACAAAGATTACAGCAGCATCAGCAATTGTCAGAGCTGATCTTGGCTCGCCCTGGAAATCAAAGAATCCAGGAGTGTCGATGAAGTTGATCTTTGTTCCGTTATACTCTACAGGAACAAGAGTGGAGTTGATTGTATATCCTTTCTCCTTCTCCATCTTCTCGTAGTCAGAAACAGTGTTTCCATCCTCAACCTTACCGAGTCTTGTGATTACCTTAGTGTTCAGAAGAGCTGCCTCGAGGAATGTTGTCTTACCGCTTCCACCATGTCCAAGGAGAACGACGTTTCTGATCTTGTCACTTGAATAGCCTTTCATAGAAAAACCTCCCTATTGTATATAAAATATTTTTCGATAAAAATGTCTTCTTTGTCGCAGGCTTCCCTGCTGTAATACTTTAGAATTCTGCGTTACCAGGTGTTCTTGGGAACATCTGTACGTCTCTGATGTTGCTCATTCCTGTCATGTACATCAGAATTCTGTCAAAACCGAGACCGTAACCAGAATGCTTAACACCGCCGTACTTACGGAGATCCAGGTACCAGCTGTAATCATCAACATTGAGACCGAGCTCCTTGATTCTTGCTACGAGAACGTCGTAACGCTCCTCTCTCTGGCTTCCTCCGATAATCTCACCAACGCCTGGTACAAGCATATCCATAGCCGCAACAGTCTTGTTATCCTCGTTGACTCTCATGTAGAAAGCCTTGCAGTCCTTAGGATAGTTGATTACGAAGATTGGCTTCTTGAATACCTGCTCTGTAAGATAACGCTCATGCTCTGTCTGAAGCTCAACGCCCCACTCAACAGGATATTCGAAGTCTTTACCTGAATCCTTAAGAATCTCTACAGCCTCTGTGTATGTGATTCTTCCGAACTCATTGCTTACAATATTGTCGAGTCTCTCAAGAAGTCCCTTGTCAACGAACTTGTTGAAGAACTCCATCTCCTTAGGACACTTCTCAAGAACTGTATTGATAATGTGCTTGATCATCTCCTCAGCGATGTCCATGTTGCCCTCAAGCTCACAGAATGACATCTCCGGCTCAATCATCCAGAATTCACTGGCATGTCTTGCAGTATTTGAATTCTCAGCTCTGAAAGTTGGTCCAAAAGTATATATGTTACGGAATGCGAGAGCCATAATCTCACCCTCAAGCTGTCCCGAAACAGTCAGATTTGCTTTCTTTCCGAAGAAATCCTTAGTGTAATCGATATTGCCCTCTTCATCTCTTGGAAGATTGTCAAGGTCAAGTGTTGTAACCTGGAACATCTCTCCTGCACCCTCACAGTCACTGCATGTGATCTCTGGGGAGTGAGCGTAGATGAAGCCCTTCTCCTGGAAGAACTGGTGGATAGCATAAGCTGCCACACTTCTTACTCTGAATACGGCTGAGAAAGTATTGCTTCTTGGTCTTAAGTGTGCAATCTCTCTCATGAACTCCATTGTGTGTCTCTTCTTCTGGAGCGGGTAATCAGGATCCGAGTCTGCCTCAAGCACTACCTCGTCAGCCTTAATCTCAAATGGCTGCTGTGCTTCAGGTGTCAGTTCGAGTACACCCCTTACCATAATTCCTGCGGAAAGTCTGATCTTTGAAACCTGCTCGTAGTTCTCCAGCTTGCTTGCCTCATAAACTACCTGAACAGGTGTAAAGAATGTTCCGTCATTGAGGGAGATAAAGCCGAACTGGTTTGAGCTTCTGTTACCTCTAACCCATCCTCTTACAACTATCTCCTGTCCACCGAATTGCTCCGGATTCTTGAATAATTCTCTGATTTCAATGTCTTTCATCATTACATTGTCCTTCTAATAAAATCTCGCTGGGTGCACTTATGCACACTAGCGTATTGATTATATCATACGGAAGCATGGTTTTGCACTAACAAAAAAGAGCGTCTCGGCAGCCGAGACGCTTGATTTTTGGTACTTTTGCAATTATTTCCTGTGTTTTCTCCGCCACTCTTTAATGGCTTCGTATCTGGCCTTGAATCTTGGCTCGTGACCCTGTTCTGTTGGATGATAATACTCCTTGCCGACAAGGTTGTCTGGAAGACACTGCATATCTGCAATCTTGTCCTCTGTGTCGTGAGCGTAAATATATCCTTTGCCGTAACCGGCCTCCTTCATAAGCTTTGTTGGCGCGTTTCTGATATTAAGAGGAACAGGCTCCGCCAGCATCTTGTTGGCATCTGCAGCTGCCTCCATATACGCAACCTCCATGGCATTTGACTTAGGAGCAAGGGAGAGATATACAACAGCCTCTGTCAGGTGGACAGAACATTCCGGCATGCCTATAAGATGACAGGCCTGGAAAGCTGCCACAGCCAGTTCCATAGCTCTAGGGTCTGCCAGTCCAACATCCTCTGCAGCAAAACGTGTCACTCGTCTTGCAATATACATCGGGTCTTCTCCCGACTCAAGCATTCTCGCCAGCCAGTATACTGCCGCATCCGCATCTGAATTTCGCATTGACTTGTGAAGAGCAGATATCAGATTATAATGCTCCTCACCGTGCTTATCGTATAGCAGAGATTTCTTTGAAATACACTGCTCAATAGTCTCCTCTGTAATTATTGTCAGATCCGGATCATCTGTACTGGTATCTCCGTTAAGAATTACCATTTCCAGTGTGGACAGAGCTGTTCTTGCATCTCCGTTGGCAAAGGCCGCAAGGATATTGATTTGCTCATCAGATATCTGAACCTTCTGTCTTCCGAAACCTCTCTCATCAGTCACAGCTCTCTTCAGAAGTTTCGCAATATCTTCTGTCTTAAGCTGCTGCATAACGAAGACCTTGCATCTTGACAGAAGAGCCCCGTTCACCTCAAAGGAAGGGTTTTCTGTAGTCGCACCAATAAGGATAATACTGCCTTTTTCAACGAAAGGAAGAAAAGCATCCTGCTGCGCCTTGTTGAAGCGGTGAATCTCGTCGATGAACACAATAGTTCTGTCGCCATATGCACCCATTCTGTCAGCCTGCTGCATTACATTCTTGATATCTTTGATTCCACTTGTAACAGCACTGAATGTAATGAACTGCGCCTTAGTCTCCGCTGCGATGATCTGCGCAAGAGTAGTCTTGCCTACACCTGGAGGCCCCCAGAAAATCATCGAACTTATCGAGTCTCTCTCGATAAGCCTGCGAAGAATTTTGCCCTCTCCAAGAAGATGCTCCTGTCCCACAAATTCATCGAGACTTCTAGGTCTCATTCTTGCCGCAAGGGGCTGACTTATTCCATCCTGTTCAAAAAAAGAAATCTGACTCATTAGATAACAATACTTCCTTTAAAATCATTTCGTTACTTTGAAATATACTCTACAAATTCTCTTCTTTCAATGATATTCTATATACAAGCGTGCACAGTACGTTAGACATTACAAGACTAATCAGAACACACTGATATGGGAGGAGAATGTATGGACAATCGTGATATCAGAATCGGTTTTATCGGTTTTGGAAGCATGGCATCCGCAATCTGCGATGGACTTCTTATTAAGCAGGCCGCAGCTCCGGGTAATATATCTGCCTGTGCCCGCAACTGGGACAAGTTACAGACTAACTGTAATTCACGAGGCATCAAAGCCTGCAGGACTTCTCAGGAAGTTGCCGAAGCAAGCGACATTGTTGTAATCGGAGTTCTGCCGCAGACAGTTCCTGAGATTATGGAAGAACTTGGAGACAAGCTTAAAGGTAAGCTTATCCTGTCCATTGCTTACGGAGTCGGCTGCGACAGATTTACGGAGATTGCACCAGAAGGCTGCAATCATATAAGCACAGTGCCAAATACACCAGTATCTGTCGGCGAAGGAATTTTTGTATGCGAGAGCAGACATACACTTACAGACGAGCAGCTGGAGCTTTTCAAGGAGGTTTTCGGACGGATTGCATTACTAGAGTTCGTAGAGCCTAAGCTTCTTGACCTTGGCGGCATCGTTGCAGGTTCAACACCTGCTTTCATGGCGCAGATTGCTGAAGGTCTTGCAGATGCAGCTGTGAAGCATGGAATGTCAAGAGCGGCTTCCTACAGAATTGTTGAGCAGATGATGATGGGAACAGCAAAATACATGCTTGATGGTGATATGCATCCAGCCGTACTTAAGGATGGCGTTTGCTCACCTGGAGGTGCAACAATCAAAGGTGTATCAAAGCTGGAGGAATGCGGTATAAGAAGCGCAATGATCGAGGCAGTTGATGCTATTATGAATTAGGGGGTTACAATGAATAAATACAACGAAGCAAAGGACTTTCAGAACATCCGCGAAGTAATCGAATACTGTACAGAAAGACATGCCGAGAAGCCTGTTTTTATCATCAAGAACAAGGCTCCTAAGGGCGTTAAATTCGATAATCTTCCAGAGGAAGAGAAATACACAAAGATACTTTTCAAAGATATGAAGAGACATCTTGATGCTATTGGAACTGCAATGATTGCAAGAGGTCTTAAGGATCACAGAATTGCTGTTATCGGCAAGAACTGCTACGAGTGGATTCTTTCTTACTACTCAACTGTTAACGGTGTTGGTCTTGTTATTCCAATCGACCCTGCAATTCCTGAGCAGGAGATTGAGAATTCACTTGCAATCTCTGAGGCTGATACAATTCTTTATCACGAAAGTCTTGAGGCTCCAATCAGGAACATTCTTGAGAGTGGCACAACAAAGCTTCAGAATATGATTCCTTTCGGTGAACTCTATACTCTCATCTCAGAGGGAGAGAAGCTCCTGGATGAAGGTGATAGAAGCTATCTTGATGCAGAGATTGATAAGGACAAGATGAGCATTCTGCTTTTCACTTCTGGAACAACAAGCAACTCAAAGGCTGTAATGCTTTCACATTACAACATCGCCAACAATATCTACGGTCTGCAGATCCATGAAGACGTCTGCAGAGACGATGTGGGACTGGCACTTCTGCCTTACCACCACACATTCGGCTGCACAGGCCAGCTTATCTTCATGTGTGCAGGAGCAACTACAGCTTTCTGCGACGGACTTAAATATATTCAGAAGAATTTCGCAGAGTACCAGGTAACTGCTTTCTTCTGCGTACCGCTTGTACTTGAATCAATTCATAAGAAGGTTCTCAAGAACGCAGAGAAGACGGGCAAGCTCTCTCTCATGCGCAAGATGCAGAAGGTTAGCCGCATACTTATGAAGCTTGGAATCGACAAGAGAAAGACTATTTTCAAATCTGTTCATGAGGGTATCGGCGGCAACTTCAGACTTCTCATCAGCGGCGCTGCTGGTGTAAGCCCTGAAGTTCAGAGAGACTTCTACGACTGGGGTATTCTGACAGTTAACGGCTACGGTCTTACAGAAACTTCACCTGTAATTGCATCAGAGAGCCCTGCAGCTCACAGAGAGCGTTCAGTAGGAAAGCCTATGGCTACAGTTGAGGTTAGAATTGACAATCCTGATGAGGACGGCATCGGCGAGATTTGCGCTAAGGGTGCAAATGTAATGCTGGGTTACTACAAGAATCAGGAAGCTACTGATGAGGTTATCAGAGACGGCTGGTTCCACACAGGTGACTACGGCAAGATGGACAAGGACGGCTATCTCTACATCACAGGCCGTAAGAAGAATGTAATCGTTCTCAAGAACGGTAAGAATATCTACCCTGAGGAGCTTGAGGCTACTGTTGAGAAGTTCCCATATGTAGGCGAGTGCATCGTATTCGGAAGCAACAAGTTCGGAGATCCAGTAATCGCAACAAAGATTGTTCTTGATAAGGAGTATCTCAAAGAGAACTATCCTGGCGTTGCCGAGGAAACTGCAATGGCAGAGATTCGAGGAACAATCTGGAATGATATCAAAGCATTCAACGAAACTCTTCCAAGTTTCAAGCACATCACTTATCTCAATGTTGACCTTGAGCCAATGGTAAAGACATCAACAGCTAAGGTAAAGAGACAGATAGAGATAGACAAGCTCGAGAATACAGAAGGCGCACTGGAGCATATCAGCCAGGCATAACAGATTGAAAAAACCTGCTCTTTCGAGCAGGTTTTTTGTATGCGTTTTTTATTTAAAAATATCAAGCTTCTCTATTCTGTCAAAGGCTTCTTTAATCTTTTCAACCGGAACTGTCAGTGAAGCTCTGAGGAAGCCCTCTCCACAGTCTCCAAAGTTGTTGCCAGGAAGCAGAAGAACATGAGCATGTTCAAGAATATACTCTGATACTTCGTTTGAAGTCATTCCTGTATCTTTAATATTAATCCAGAGATAGAATGTTCCCTTAGGTGGGAATACTGTGTGCATGTTCTTAATAGCGTTGACTCTTTCTGCACCGTATGTAAGTCTCTTCTTGAATTCCTCAACTACTGCAGGCTGAACCTCGTGTCTCATTCTGATTGCGTGAATAAGAGCACGCTGTGAAACAGATGGTGCACAGAAAATCATTCCCTGATTGATTCTAAGAGCTACCTCCATCATATCCTCTGGCAGAATAACATTACCCACTCTCCATCCGCACATGATGTAATCCTTTGATGCAGAGTTGATTGTAATTGTTCTTTCCATCATTCCCGGAAGGGATGCAAATGGAACAAATTTGTCCTGATAGCTGTAAGCAGTGTAGATATCATCTGCAATAACAAGAAGGTCATGCTTAACTGCAATTGCTGCAATCTCCTTCATTGTCTCTACGCTGAGACAGTTGCCTGTAGGATTGCTTGGTGAGTTAATAAGAATAGCCTTTGTTCTGTCTGTAATAAGAGCCTCAAGACGCTCTGGCTTAACCTGGAAGTCATCTTCCTCATAAGTAGGAAGTTCAACAATCTTGCCGCCATTCAGTTCAATCTGAAGACAATATGAGCTGAAGTATGGAGCCTGAACAATAATCTCATCTCCCGGCTCACAGATCATTGCCATGATCATATACAGCGATCCGCATCCAGATGGTGTAATGAGAATCTGACCATCCTTAACATCCATGTCATACTCTTCTTTATACATCTTAGCAATCTCTGCTCTAAGTTCCGGATCACCCTGGAAATTAGTGTATCCTGTACATCCGTTACCTGCATCTGCAAATGCTGCATCAATTACTCTCTGATCTGTGTCAAAATCCGGATTACCAATGCTAAGGTTGATGCAGTCGCTCATTGAAGCAGCAACAACATCTGACTTAGCCATAGCTGCACCCTTGTTAACATAGTTCAGGTGGCGTTCAGCAATAAATTTGTTCTTCATTCTTTTTTCCCTTCGTTCGTACATAATAAAAGCGGGCCACAAAACCCACAATGGAGATTGTAACACCCGCTTTTAGCTCTGTCCACAATTGTTTCGTAAATAACTTGTATATATTGTACTAAATTTGTGCAATTAGACTGCGATTCAAAAGCCTCCTATTCAACTGTGATTGTCTTGATAACCTGGTCTGTCTTTGGCTTGTCACGGAAATTTCTTGGTGTGTTAACGATTTCATCAGCAACATCCATTCCCTCAGTAACCTTACCAAAAGAAGCATACTGTCCATCGAGATGTGGGCTTGTGCTTGTCATGATAAAGAACTGTGAACCTGCTGAGTTAGGGTCCATAGCTCTAGCCATTGAAAGAACTCCTCTCTCGTGCTTGAGATCGTTCTTGAAGCCGTTCATTGTGAACTCACCCTTGATTGTATATCCAGGGCCGCCTGTTCCTGTTCCGTTAGGGCATCCACCCTGAATCATGAAGCCAGGTATAACTCTGTGGAAGATAAGACCATCATAGAATCCCTCATCAGCAAGCTTCTTGAAGTTAGCAACTGTCTCTGGAGCAATATCCTCATACAGCTCACCTGACATGATTCCACCATTCTCCATCTCAATCTTAAATGTCATCATAATTATAATCCTCCTGTTGGAATTTATTATTCTATTGATTTGAGAGACTCTGTCATGGATACATTCCTGAGTCTTCTTCTCATAGCAAAATTAACTATTACTGCAAATACGAATGTAAGAACAACAGAAACGACATAATCCAGTGCTGTTATTCTTGGAACAAAGAAAATCGTATTTACACAGATCTTTGATATTACGAAATCAAGAAGCCATTTGCCGAGCGGTATGCCTACAAGGGCCGCTATACCCGTCAGGATATAGTTCTCTCTGAATACATACTGCTGTGTCTCTTTGTCGTAAAAACCAAGAACCTTAATCGTTGCGACCTCACGTATTCGTTCAGTTATGTTGATATTCGTAAGGTTGTACAGAACTATGAAAGCAAGGAGTCCCGCACATAATATAACTACAAGGACTACAGCATCAAGACTCCTCATCATCTTGTTGACCATGTCTATCGTGTCAAGATTAACTGATGCAGCTGCAACCTCGTCGCTTTGCTTAAGTGCTGTTGCCGCCTCTCTTATCTGGTCATCCGTCGCACTGTCAGGCGACATTACAAATGCCATTTTGATGGAAGGCGCCTTGCCGAAGTCTTTTCTGTAAGTTGATTCTGTCATGTAGACATAGTTCCTCACATAGTTGTCACACACTCCGACAACCTTGACTTTTGCCGTTCTGTATCCGTCCTTGATACTGATTGTATCGCCTACTTCAACGCCACGTCTCTGCTGAAGTTCTCTGCAGATCAGCACCTCGCCATCCTTTGGATAGTCAAGATGTCTGCTGCCGTCATGAAGATTTACAAAATCGTTGATTCTCTCATCGTCAGTTGCAACAAGTGCAACATCTACGCTGCCGCCATCAAGCTGAACCTTTGCACTTGCCTCATGCAGAAAGAGTATCTCGCCGGTCCTGCCATCGTTTACTTCATCACTGTAACTTATGAACTCCTTCTGACGCTCATCATCCATATTGTCATTGAAAGCAAGCAGATAATCGTAATTCAGAACTTCCTTGAACTGGAATTCTGCAACTCTCTTAACAGTAGTATTGATTCCCATTCCTGCAATAAGAAGAGCTGTGCAGCCGCTTATTCCAAGGACCATCATGAAGAATCTCTTCTTGTACCTGAACGTGTTTCTGATTGATACTTTTCTTAAGAAACCTATTCTGTTCCAGATGAAAGGAATCCTCTCGAGAAGAATTCTTTTGCCTGCAGCCGGTGACTTCGGTCTGATGAGATCAGATGGCGCCACGCCGAAATCACTTGCACAGGATACCCAGGTTGCTCCCATTGAGCACATCAGCGCTGCAATAAGAACGATTATTCCAAGCTTCCAGTTAATTATATATTCAACCTTAGGCTCAAAGTCATACATCATTCCATATGCATTCCATATGACCGCAGGAAATATCTTGCAGCCTGCAAAGAATCCTCCTACTGCGCCGATGAATGCTGCACTTCCTGAATAGAACATGTATTTGCTGAGAACAGCGTCATTGCTGTATCCAAGAGCCTTGAGAATGCCTATCTGAGTACGGTGCTCATCTATCATTCTCGTCATGGTTGTCATGCACACAAGGGCTGCAACAAGGAAGAAGAACAGAGGGAACACCTTTGCAATTCCATCTACAATTCCGGCATTCTCATCAAATACAGAGAAGCCTGTGTTGTCATCTCTTGTAAAAACATAAGACTTTCCAGCCTTCATGTCATCTATCTGTTCCTGCGCCTCGTCAAGCTTCTCCTTTGCATCGTCCAGTTCCTTCTTTGCCTTGGCGAACTCGCTGTCCGCAGTTCTCCTGTTTCTAGCAAGCTCAGATTTACCTGAAGCTATTGCCTTCTCTCCATCGGTAATTTGTGCAAGGCCTGCATTGATCTGCGCGATTCCGTCGTTAATCTGTGCCAGCTGTCCTGCTGCTGTCTGAGCCTGTGCTTTAAGATACGCCAGCTGCTGAAGTTGTTCAGGCGTAGCTGCCTCTCCCAGTGCTTCCAGCTGTGCAATCATTCCATTAAGCTGTGCAAGGCCTGATTCCGCCTGAGCCTTCTGGCTCTGCAGTGTTGCAAGCTGCTGTGTGAGCTGTGTCTTCTGTGCTGCCAGATTCTTGCTCTGATTGTTCAGCGTCGCCTCTGCAGAGTTCATCTGGTTTGTCGCTGATGCTTTCTGTCTGTTGTACTCTGCAAGACCATCCTCATATTCAGCTTTTTTCTCATCAAGAGACTTCTGAGCTTCTGCCATAGCAGACTCACGTCTCGCATCGTTGATCTCTGCCGCAAGAGCCTTTACGGATTTTTTTCTTGATTTTATAACATCATCAGCACTATCCCCGAAAAACTCTTCGCTTCCCTTAAGTTTAACGTATAAAGCTGTATAGTAATCGGTATCGAAGCCTCCATACGGAATATACATGAACGATGAAAGTGTTCCATCACCAAGGTCAGTAGTTCCTCTCTGATAATCAAGATAGAGTGGCGATGTTACTCGTCCTACAACCTTGTACTCCTTATATTTGAATGTCTTTATCGCATCCTCATCATTAACCTCTGACAAGGTTATTGAATCTCCTATTCTGTATGCTGAAGCATAATCATCAACTACGCATTCGTTGTCTGCTTCCGGCATTCTTCCTGCTTTAAGCTGCGGAACATTTATTGCCTCAGGCAGAGATATGGCTTTGTATACTCTGAGGGCTGCACCATCACCAGTGCCAACAAGAATATCCTTCTCGAAAGAAGCTTCTGCCCTGTCGACATAATTCTTTTCCTCTGCTATGCGCACACTTTCCTCATCTATTCCATATGCAGTCACAAGCTGATAGTCATAGAAGCTGCACTTATCAAGATAAGTTGTGCAGGTCGACAGCATAGAGGCTTTTGTTACTTTAAGCCCCGAGAAAAAACCAACGCCAAGAGCTACGATTGCCAGAATCGCTATGTATCTTTCTATTGAGTTTCTGATTTCTCTAAAAGTAGATTTCCTAAGCATGCAGTCCCCTGTTACCACTCAATCTCTTCTATCGGCTTTGGATTGTCATTTGTGTACATATCGTACACTGTTCCTGATTTAACCCTGATTACTCTGTCAGCCATGTCGATAAGTGCCGCATTGTGAGTAATGATAATAACGGTCATTCCCTTCTCTCTGCTCATCGTCTGGAGAAGTTTCAGAATCTGTTTACCGGTGTTGTAATCGAGAGCTCCCGTAGGCTCATCGCACAGGAGGAGTTTTGGATTCTTTGCAATTGCTCTCGCGATTGCAACTCTCTGCTGCTCGCCTCCTGAAAGCTGGCCTGGAAAATTATTCATTCTGTCTTCAAGGCCTACCATTTTGAGAACTTCCATTGAATCGAGAGGCTCCTCACAGATCTGTGTTGCAAGAGATACATTCTCCAGTGCAGTCAGATTCTGTACAAGATTATAGAACTGGAAAACAAAACCTATATCATGTCTTCTGTACTTAGTCAGTTCCTTGCGGTTCATCTTTGAAATATCTGTTCCACCCAGAGTGACAGTACCGCTTGTAAGAGAATCCATGCCGCCAAGGATGTTGAGGAGAGTTGTTTTTCCTGCGCCTGAAGCACCGACAACAACAACCATCTCACCTTTTTCGACAGTGAAGCTTGCATCGCGAAGCGCCTCAATATCAACCTCACCGACGTGGTAGACTTTTCTTACATTGTTGAATTCTACATAACTCATATCTTTAACCCTTTTCTGTAATATTGCCTATAATAACAGATTCAGACAACCCAGCACAAAGCCAATAAGGGCGCCAAGGCTGACAATCATGTTAAGTTCGTTCTTCATTACCTCGAGGACAATCTGCTCCAGCTCCTCTACAGACATCTCGTTGATCTTTGCCTCGATAACGCCTGCGATATCTATATGTTTAAGCGCCCGCTGAACACCTGATGTTGCCAGTCTGAGATAGATATCGTGAATTACTCTTCTCAAATCATCCTCATGATAATCTGACTTCTCCGCAAGCTGGAGGATTGAATAGTCACCCATCTCGAGGATTTTGTCCCTTACCACTGGCCGCACCATTGACTCAGCGCGTGAATTGATATAATAGCCTACCTCTGCAATTACCGACTCAAGCAGTCCATCCACAGCCTGTTCTCCAATAAACATTCCAAAAAGACTGTTCCTGAGCTTGCTCATTACAGCATCTTTGCCCTTAGTGCGAATAAAGCCTGCATAGTCGAAATTCCTGATTTCAAGCATCACCTTGTCTGTGAGAAGGTCGATGAGTTTATTCTCAAGATTCACATATCCTGCTTCTGTAAGAACCTCATCGCCAGTCTCCCTTATTGTCTGAGACAGCGCCTCGATGATTCTGTCCATCAGGTGGCTCTCTATATCATCAGACAGTAGTCTTTCGCTGATATCATTCTCTGTAATCAGAGTTCCTGCAACCACACTTCCCGCAGCTTGCGCTAACCTTGCCTTACCCTTAGGAATCGCTCCAGGGGTAAAAGGCACTCTGTGCCCGAATAATCGCTTCTCCGTTCTCGGTCTGAAAAGCATCTTCACTGCTATATAATTCGTGCAGTATCCGATTACGGCGCCTATGAGTGGTGGCACCAATAACTTAAGCATTCTTTATCCTTTCTTCGGTCTTGTCTCCGCATCATGGTGAACACCCTTCTGTCCAACACTGTGTGAAGCAAGTCGTCCTACATTGTTGTTTGAGCCCATTACCCAGAGGATATCCCCCTTTAGAATGAGCATGTTAGCATCCGGCATGCTTGTGGCATATCCATCCCTCTGAATTCCAAGAATCATACATCTCGCCTTGTTGCTGATTCCGCTGAACTTAATCGGTTTGCCTACATACCTCTCACTGCCTCTGACTTTGATAGGCGCACAAGCAAGAGCACTTTCCGTGTCTTCATAGTCACTGTCCATAAACATCTTGAGCGTTCTAAGATTCTTAAGTTCTCCTATGTTAAGAGTCTTATGGAAAGTCTGCAGAGACGCTTCATCACCGACTATGTACAGCTTGTCACCTGCTCCAATAACTGTATCAGGCTTAGGCATTACAATATTCTTCGGGCCCCTTCTTATCTTAACAATGTACACAGACAATCTACGACCCCAGTCAAGTCCTTCAATTGTATTGCCAATATATTCTGCATCTTCCGGTACGAAATACGAGAAAATACTGTAATCTTCGTTGAGCCATCTCCTTCTTCCGAACTCCGCCTCCTCGCCTTCAATGGTTCTTTCGTTGAGGTTCCTGAGGAAGCGCGTCTCAAGCTGCAGATAATATGTCTGAATGAAGTCTGTTCTTGCAGCAACGAGAATTCCCGCAATTACGACAATAAACGGAATTATTGCTGCCGCGCCAATGAAACTTCTGATTGGAATATATGCGATTGCCGCCAGCACTGCTATCTTGAAGATTACCATCACAGTCAGTGGCAGTCTGTTTGCCTTACGATCAAGCCACAGATGAGTGAAATTAACGCTGTGGAAGTCAAGCATCGGTCTTGCGAAGACCGCCATTACCAGATAGATAAGAAGCGATGCGAACAGTTTGGCCCCAGTAGGTTCAAGAGCTGTAAGGAGAGCCGGTTCAAGAATTCTGACACCTCCTATGGCTGCTACAAGCATCATCGAGCCGTAGAGGAAGGTCTTCTTCAGAAAACTCATGATTACAATGCTCCAGTCCTGATCCTTTTCTTCCTCGTCCTGGTCGTCAGAGGTGTACTCGTCAATCAGGTCAAGTATTCTGTCAGGCATGATTCTGTATATGAAGTTAACCAGCTTATCAGATACTTTGATAAAGCCAGGTGTGAACATGATTGTAAGGATTGAAGCTGAAACGATTACCGGATACAGGTATGCATCCATTACTCCGAGAGATATTCCAAGAGATGCTATGATGAAAGAGAATTCTCCGATAGGTGCAAGAGACGCTCCTCCTTTAACAGCAGTCTCAAGATCCTGACCTGAAAGCACCATTCCAATTGTTGCAAAAATCAGCTTTGCGATTACCGCTACGATAGCAATAGGAATAATCGAAGTCCATCTAAGAACAATTATCGACGGATCAACCATCATACCTACAGAGAGGAAGAAAATCGCACCAAAAAGATCTTTTATCCCTACCGTTACTCTCTCTATATCGTGAACGTGCTTGGTTCCTGCCAGAAGCGAACCTGCGAGAAACGCTCCCAGTTCCATTGAGAAGCCAAGCTTGTTGGCAATAAGTGCCATAAGGAAGCAGAATCCAATGGAGAGGATCGTCATCATCTCATCTGTGAGGTCATCTGTAACCTTGTTAAGCAATGTAGGGACAATGTAAATGCCGAGGATAAGCCAGATTACAAGGTAGCATCCCATCAGTGCCAGATTCGACATCATATCAGCGCTGCTCACATTCTTACTTACGGAGATTGTGGAGAGCACAACCATAATGAATACTCCGAACACATCCTCCATAACCAGCGAGCCCATTACCAGAGAAGTGAATTTCTCGTGCTGGATGCCCTGCTCCTCGAAGCACTTCTGAATCACTACAGTTGAACTGATTGACAGCATCGCGCCAAGGAAAATGCAGTCTACCGATGACAGCCCCAGCAGCAGACCCAGGCAATAGCCAGTTACCATAACGCCAGCCATTTTGACGAACGCGCTGACAACAGCTGTCGATCCTATATTTGCAATCTTCTGAAGATTGAATTCCAGTCCTATGTGGAAGAGGATGATTACAACGCCAATTTCACTCCAGGTTTCGATGGAGTTATGGCTGGCTACAGTCATAAACATCGGGAAGTATGGACTTATAATAAAACCCGCAACAATATAACCGAGAATGAGCGGCAATCTCAGTTTCTTGAACACCAATGTAACCACCGCAGCGGTCATCAGCATTATTGCAAGGTCAATAATAAGTTGTGGCACTCCCATTTATCCTCCGTTATCCTCTAAGTCGTCTCTGCCTTGCCCTCCAGTCGGGCATCAGCTTGTCCATATATGCCTTGAATCTTGGTCCGTGGTCTGCAACCTTTGTATGGACCAGCTCGTGAACTATAACATAATCAAGCAGATCGTCAGGCTGGTCAGCAAGCATCAGACTGAAATTCAAATGATGCGTCCTTGTGTTGCAGCTGCCCCAGCGTGTGGTCATCTTGCGCACAGTCCAGCCGTTGCTTCTTAGACCTGTGGCTGCCTCAATCTGCGGAAGTCTTGCAGCAATTCTCGCCTTGAGCTGCCTGCGGTCTGCTTCTGTGAAGTCGTCGATCGGCTTCCTTGACTGCGACTTTGCAAGAGCTCTATCTATCCAGTCGCGATTACTTCTTACGAAATTAATTATCATCAGATTACTTGTAAAAATCGGCGCACTAACCGCGAGGCTTCCGTCTTTGCGGACTCTCATGTTAAGCCTCTTTACTTTCTTGCGCGTTACTTCAATCTGTAATCCGTCAATAGTCATAATCATACATTTATATAATAACAGAAGCGGACACATTATAGTGT
>JAGHUT010000014.1 GCA_018064645.1 Candidatus Crickella merdequi
GAGTTGCGTCATGGATAACAATGAATACAGAGATCCACGCTCATCAATAAATCCCAAAAGTTTAACCCTTTATGTAATAGTTCCAGCCATTATTGTCCTCGGCTACTGGCTTGGCGCTCACTATGTTCCATCCCTTCTTGACAAGTGGTGGTTCTGTATTTTCTTTGGGTTCGGCCGTATATTCGCAATTATTTCCCTTATCATCAACGGTCCTCTGACAGTTCTCAGACTTCTCAATATGAGACATGACAGGAAATACGGCAAATAACGAATGCACGCAAAAAGTGGTCAGCAGCTGACCACTTTTTTTATGCCTATTTGTGACTGTTATTCTGAAGCCTCTGCTGCAGCTTCATCCATTCTGTATTTCTTATTAGCAACAAGTGTGATTGCGCAAGCGCAAACCATAGCTACCAGCATCGCAATGAGGAAGTAAATACCCTTTCCCTCCTGAGCCATAAATGGAGCTACAATACTTGGAACATAAGCTGTACCCATTACATTGAATGCACCGACAAGAGCTCCTGACAGGGCTCCACTGATAAGTGCTCCTGCAAATACAAGTCTGCTTGAGAACATATATGGATATGCTGCCTCTACAAAGGTTCCGAAGCCAACATTAATAACAAATCCGGAAACAGCAGCCGCTCTCTCGCCTTTAACTCTTGGCATGATAATGTTGGCAAGAGTAATACCTGCAGATACCATTACGAGACCTGTCATATCAATTGCACCAAGGAAGCTGTATCCTGAAGCCTCAATCTCAAGAAGTACAATTGGAAGAATTGCTGCGTGATATACACCACCGATGATTGCAGGCCAGATAAGAAGTCCGGCAACTGCTCCTGCAAGAATAGCATTGTATGAGATGCAGGCATTAATTACACTGCAGATTCCGTTACCAAGCCATAAAGTGATTGGCGCAATGGCATACATTCCAACAAGACCTGCTATAAGACCTCCAATACCGCCGGCAACAATGTTTACTGTTGTTCCTGGAACGTTCTTACGGTAGCAGTACATACTGATATAGTAAACAAGAATGCCGGCAAAAATACCGATTACGATGCCGCCGATGATTCCGCCGTCCTTAGAAAGAATACCAGCTACAATACCAGCTACTACACCAACTTCATCCATTCCCGAAACCTGCTTAGCTGCAATAGCGCAGATTACTACAGGAATATAGCCTACAAGAGTCTCAAATACTGCAGAGAGACCATCGCAGCCTGGAATCTTACTGCAGGCAAGAAGCAGTGCCATTGCAATGAATGCAGGAAGTGAAGTCATCATGATTCCACGGAAGTTGATTCTCTCCCACACATTGTTGTCCATCTTATTAGCAGCTACAGCTCCTGTATTACCGATTACAGGTCTGTACTTGATACCCCATTCCTTAGCAAGTGCAGTTGTAAAAGCAACAGCTCTTGTTCTGTTGGTTGTTCCTGTTGTTCCAGATGCTGAAAGCACATTGCATCCCTTCGCCTGAATCATGGCTACACCAGTTCCACCAGTACCGGCCATCGGTGTTCCAGCCTCAGCTGCAGCTTCAATAGCTTTAGCATTAGCTCCATTTGGATCAGCACTTACGAACATGATTCCATCAATCTCGCCAGCCTTAATCTTTTCAGCAAGTTCCTGGTCATATTTCTCTGCCTCAACATTTACTTCCTGAAGAGTTCCCTCAAATACGCACTGAACCTGTGAACCATTCCAGATGAAAAGTGACGCAGGACTCTCTGGTCCAACATTATCAAGGCTTCCTGAAGCCATTACATACTGAACGAAACCCAGCTCCATATCAGCTGCCTGAGTCTGAGCTGTGATTTCCTTCATCATCTTCACGATGTCATTACCGCCCTGCTTGTACAGATTGCCACCGCTGCTTCCAATATAAGCAATTGTCTTACTCATTTATCTTTAGTCCCTTCTTAATATATTTTCGCATCGTCGCTTTAACACGCTAAAGTGATACAGTGATAATATACTAAAACAGAGCCCTTAATTCAAGGTTTTTTTGTTATTAATTCACAAAGAGGCAAGAAAAAACCGCCAACTTTCGTCGGCGGTATGATTAGTATATTCCGTTATTCTCCGAGAACTCTTACTGCGACTTCATCATCAGAAGGTGTATCAATATACTCGATTCCTCTCTTCTGTCTTGTCTCTCTGCCTTTACCTGCAGCTATAACAATACAATTCTCATCAGCTTCCCTGATTGCCTTCTCAAGAGCATCAACTCTATCTGTGATAATTTCGTATTCACCACCTGCAGCCTTTACATGTGCAGCGATTTCCTCACAGATTGACAGACAGTCTTCTTCACCGCAATCCTCTTCAGTAATATAGCTCTTAACACAATACTTACCTGCAAGTGTTCCAAGCTCTTCTCTTCTTGCAAAAGCCTTGCCGCCTGGAGTACCAAAAAGAATGACAAGATCTCTTGTAGGGAATTCTTTTCTGATTGATTCAAAGAGCGCCTGGTAACTTAGCTTGTTATGAGCATAATCAACAAGCACAATCTTCTTGCCATCAGCGCTTCTGAACACCTCCATTCTGCCCGGAGCAACAGCTTTGGCAAGACCCGACTTTATATACTGTACTGGAACTCCAAGAGCAACTGAAACTGCAACTGCTGCAGCTGCATTCTCAGCATTGATAGTACCGAAAGCAGCAAGTGTCATAGTTTCTTCGAAATCATCGCAACCCTTAACCCCTCTGCAGTTCACTTTAAAAGTTACTCTACCCTCATCAGAAACGATATCGTGTACATACACATTTGCATCTCTGTTGATCTGGCTGAAGGTTATTACTTCAGGTGATGACTTTGCCGCCTCAAGAAGCTCGCTCTGTCCGTCGCAGTCAAGATTGATACAAGCCTTGCGGCACTGTCTGAATATCAGAAGCTTTGAGTGGAAATAATCCTCATAATCAGGATGCTCAATTGCACTGATATGGTCTGTTCCTATATTAAGGAAACAAGCCACCTCATAATTGATTCCATCTACTCTTCCATACTTGAGTGCCTGGCTTGAAACCTCCATAGTCATGTACTCTATGCCAGAATCCAGAGCATTTCTCATATGCTGGTACAGTTCCATAATCTCAGGTGTTGTGAGATGTGACTCAACATCCATTACACCATCATAATTATTGATGCCTGAGCATACGGCTGTTCTCCTGCCGCCTGTTGCATCCATATAATCATCCAGAATCTGTCTTATGAAATACGTAGTAGTCGACTTGCCCTTTGTACCAGTAATACCCGTCATCTTAATCTGCTCAGCAAGCCTGCCGTAAAGACACTCTGCAAGAACAGGCATGGAAGCCCTTATATCATCAACGATGATAGACTCACACTCAATATCAGGATACGCCTTCTCACTTATATAGCAGCACGCCCCTTTTTCAACAGCCTCTGCAAGATATGCCGCCTTAAAGTGAGCTCCTTTGCATATGAAAAGTGTCCCAGGTACTACCTCCTTGGAATTATATGTTACAAACTTAATATCACAGCAACTGTCAGTTCCACTTATAACAGCAACTCCACGCTCTTCCAATGCTGCAATATATTCTCTTATTGATTTATACTCTGTCATCTATAGCTCCTTCTCGATGAGTCTTTCGGCAATTCTTGCGTAATTCTCAGCGATATATGTATCTCTCTTAACTGTAATAGGTACGCCCGCATTTGTTGATGCTTTGATATTGAAATCATATAGAATCATTCCAAGCATTGCACACTTCATTCTCTCATCAACTTCATTCATAGTCAGGCATGCATTATTCTCTATGAGATCAGGTGAAATTCCATTGAGGACATAGCTCCTGTTAAAAACACCGTTCCTTAGAAGAAGGTCTTCCAGTGCATCAGCATCTCGCAGTGATGCGTAATCAGGATTAATCACTATAATAGCCTCGTCTGAACAGGCCATGCAAAGCTCTACATTATAACCAATACCTGGTGCGCAATCCATAATAATATAATCAAATATCTCACTCAGGCTCTCTATAAGTGGCAAAAGATTTGATTCATCAATATCTGAAGAGTTGTTGACCTGACTTCCCGGAAGAAGCATGAGCCGCTCACTTAAATCAGTCTGAAGCACAGCACTCTCAAGTCCACATATATTATTCAGTACATCGCTGATATTGAAAAGAGCTCTGTTCTCAAGACCCAGATATAGATCAAGAGTTCTAAGACCTGTATTCATGTCAATCAAAAGCACGCTCCTGCCTTCATAAGCAAGAGTCAGTCCGAGGTTAACAGCAAAAGTTGACTTGCCTGTTCCTCCTTTACCTGAAGCTATCATGATTTTTCTGCCCATTTACCTACCAGTCCTTTATAAGCCCCTCTGCCCTTATACTTACGTAACTGTCGTGTCCTATCACAATGTGATCCACAAGGGTAATACCTATTATTCTGGATGCATCAAGGAGCCTTTCTGTTGCTTCTATATCCTCCTGACTTGGAGTGGGATCTCCACTGGGATGATTATGAGCAACAATTATTCCTGCTGCACCTTTTCTGATTGCAGGATTAAACACCTCTCTTGGGTGAACCGAAGTTGCCGCCAGTTCGCCAATAGATACTGTATGGGTGGCTTCCACTTCCCCCTTTACATTAAGTATCAGTTCGACGAGATGTTCTCTCTTCTCAAATTTCAACTGATTTGTCAGAATAAACGCCGCATCAGAAGCTCCTGCAACCAGCTGACGGCTTTCTCGCTCTTTAAGAAGAACTCTTCTTCCAAGCTCTATACTTGCAACAATTGAGCATGCCTTGCTTATACCTATTCCATCAATCTCAAGCATCTCCTTAATGTCAACATTGCCAAGACCATCGAATGATTCGCTGTAAGCAAGTATATCCTCAGCCAGCTGAACTGCAGATTTACTCCTATTACCAGTCCTTATAATCAGCGCAAGAAGTTCAGATGTACTGAGATCCGCTGGAGAACTGTATACAAGTTTCTCCTGAGGCCGCTCTTCCTCCGGCATATTCTTTATTCTCATTTACACTCCTTCCACGGAGCACACACAGAGATTATACCAAAGAAAAACCCCTCTCTCAAGGAAAGAGGGATATCAATAAATCGTATATTATCGAGTTGTCTTTCTATTTCTTCTTGCGCTTCTTTGCGGCAGCCTTGTTTGCCTTATTCGCTCCAACTCTGCTCTTAGGCTTATCAGGATCCTCCTCTGCAACAGGTTCCTTCTTCTTCTTTCCCATAGCCTGAGCTGCCTGCTTATTATAATCCGGATAATTCTCTCTCTGAAGATTTGTAAGATACTTCAGAATAAGAGCAACCATCAGAAACTCATTGAAGATAAAGAATCTGTCAAAGAATATATCTACATTGAAATAGCAGATTGCAACCTGCGCACCGAAAAGAAGTGCAATTACAATAGAGAAATATCTGATTTTTGCTGCATAGCTGATGATTATCTGCTTATATTTGCCTTCTCTTACTGTTGTTGCGAACTTGATAATCTGGAAAGTCATAATCAGAATTACTGTGACCATTACCATAACAAGAGAGTAAAGCATTCTGCTTCTTGTGAAATGTACGAGATTCGCTATTGAAGGATGCCATACATTAATAAAAAGAAGTATAGAAAGAATATATGTATATGTTCTAAACTTCGCAAGTTCTCCCTGACCTACATTCATAGTTAACCCCTAACCTTATCATCTATAATCTGTGAAATGCTGCTGACAACTTCTTCAATTGTCATATAAGAAGTATCAAGTAATACAGCATCATCTGCCTGCTTTAACGGATTAAGTTCTCTGTGAGTATCCTGATAGTCTCTCTGTTCGATTTCCTCAAGAATAGTGTCGTAATCAGCTTCCTTACCTGCTTCAATAAGCTGGTCATAGCGTCTCTTGGCTCTTACTTCAGGACTTGCAGTCAGGAAAATCTTAACCTCTGCATCTGTAATTACATTGGTTCCGATATCTCTTCCATCCATAACAAGATCCTTTGTCTTTGCCATATCTCCGCTGAGCCGGCTTACAAGAGTTCTTACAGGGCCAAGCTTCGAAACATTAGAAGCAGCCATTGACACTTCCTGCGTTCTTATTAAACCGCTTACATCCTCACCGTTAAGAAGAATACTTGTTCCATTGAAATCAATTACAGTATTCTCAAGCATCGAGCTGATAGCAGGCTCATCAGCCTGATCAATGTTATTTCTGATTGCGTTAAGTGCAACAGCACGATACATTGCACCAGTATCTACATAATCCAGTCCATACTTATCGGCAACAAACTTAGCAATTGTACTCTTGCCTGCACCACCAGGACCATCAATAGCAACTCTTAACATAAATACCCCTACTTTTCATCCTGCAGTTTGCTGATTTCCTCAATAAAAGTATCAACATCCTGGAAATTCTGATATACAGAAGCAAATCTCACATAAGCAACCTTGTCAAGCTTCTTAAGCTCATCCATTATAAGGCCACCGATCATCTTGCTGTTGATTTCCTTCTCAAGTGTGTTCTTAAGTCCGCGTTCTATATTGTCTGCAATTCTGACAACATCCTCGTAAGTCACCTTTGTCTTCTGGCAAGCCTTCATGATACCATTGACAATCTTATTCTTATCAAAGCTCTCTCTCTTGCCATCCTTCTTAACTACTACAAGAAGTGAATTCTCAATCTTCTCAAAAGTGGTAAAACGCTTGTGGCACTTCTCGCACTCCCTTCTTCTTCTTGTAGCAAGTCCATCCTCAACAGGTCTTGAATCAACAACCTTAGTATCTTCATGGTTGCAATATGGGCACTTCATCCTCTTCCTCCGCTTCTACTGCAATACAATAACCTTTTTTTATTTAGAAACACTGATTTCTATAACCCTGTCCATCACCTTATTATAAAGAAGCGATGTGTAAAGATTATTCCTGTCAGCATATTCTTCAATTGATATTCCGTTGTCTTTCTTATATGAAGATCTTGTATATCCAGCATTCTCAAGAAGTTCTTCCAGATAATCGTTATAATCCTTCTTTGAGATGTTTATTCCTTCCAGCTTCGCAATCTGATGCAGAATCAGTTCCTGCTTAACTGCAAGCTCTGCACTCTTCTTTGCCAGAGCTTCAAACTCCTTCTCAGTTATACCCATCTCATCCTTAAGATAGTCATCGAACTCCTTGTCATTGTCTTCCGCAAGAGACTTATATGTATCTACAACACTTTCGTATCTTAGTTTGAATTCTTTATCAGGGTATTTCTTAACCTTGCTGTCTTCCAGAATAGCATTGAAAATTTCAAGTTTCTCAGAAGATTCTGCATCTTCCTTCTTGCCTTTCTCCAGTTCTTCTCTTACAGCCTTCTCATATGCTTTCTTGCTTCCGTACTCAGTATTCTTCTTAACATACTGGTCAGTATATTCAGGAATCACCTCCTGCTGAAGAGAATTGATAACAATGTGGAAAACAACTGTCTTACCGGCAAGTTCAGGTGTATAGTCCTGCGGGAATGTAACATTCATATCAAATTCATCGCCGACCTTATGTCCAAGAAGCCCTTCTGCAAAGCCGTCAACATAATTATTGTCTGCCATATCAACAGCAACGCCTTCCGCAACAGCTCCATCAACAACTTCGCCATTGAGCCTTCCTTCATAATCAATTACAGCAACACTATCTGTGCCAACAGTTCCCTTATCAACCTGCTGAACAGTTGCACTATTAGCAAGCTGTTCATAAATGTATGCCATAACTTCTGAAGAAGTCACGCTTGTGTCCGATGCTTCATACTCAACGCCCTTATACTTGCCGAGATCAATATACTTAGTCAGATCATCGTAATTATAAAGATCAGGAACATCAGCAGAACTGCATCCTGAAAGCAGCACTGCTCCGAAGCAGGCAACACCAAGAGTTAATAATTTAAAACTCTTATTTCTATACATTGAATTACGCATATTCATACTCCTCCAATTTAAACTGATGTTACCACAGTATGTAGTGTTTTTCAACGATATTAAGCCCTAAAGTCACACTATGACTTGTCTTTGAACGAAAAAAGAAGAGCTTATAAAGCTCTTCTCTGTAGTCTATTTGTTCTCCTGCTCCCTTTTGCGTGCTGCAGCTCTTTCGCGCTTCAGCCTTGCATTAGTTTCAAGCAGATACTGCCATGACACAGCTATTCCTGCGACAACACATGCCGCTACGAAAAGGATGCCAATGTGGCTAACAAAATATTCCATTATTTTACAGCAGCCTTAGCTGTCTCGCAGAGTGCTGCGAATCCTGCTGCATCGTAGATAGCCATCTCTGAGAGCATCTTTCTGTTGATCTCGATACCTGACTTCTTAAGACCATCCATAAGTCTTGAGTAGCTGATTCCGTTTGCTCTTGCACCAGCACTGATTCTTGCGATCCAGAGTCTTCTGTACTCTCTCTTCTTGTTCTTACGACCAACATATGCTGATCTAAGGCTTCTCATTACAGCTGTGTTAGCAGCTCTGAATGTGTTCTTCTTTCTTCCGTAGAAACCCTTAGCCTGCTTCAGAACCTTCTTATGTCTCTTGTGAGCGTTATCGCCCTTCTTAACTCTTGCCATTCTTAATACCTCCTATTACTTACCCATTGATCTCAGCATACGCTTCAGATCTGCACTTGTGAGTGTAGTTGCCTTTCTCAGGCCTCTCTTTCTCTTTGCAGTCTTCTTAGTAAGAATGTGGCTCTTGAATGCCTTATTTCTCTTAACCTTGCCGGAGCCTGTAAGCTTCATACGCTTCATTGCGCCTCTGTGGGACTTCATCTTGTTCTTTGCCATAGTGCGTGACCTCCTGTATGACTAATTATTTATCCTTCTTAGGGGCGAGGAACATGTTCATTCTTCTGCCCTCCATCTTTGGCTGCTTCTCTATCACACCATAATCTGCAACAGCTTCAGCGAACTTCTCCATAACCTCGTAACCCTTCGCTACGAAATCACGTTCTCTTCCTCTGAATCTAAGGCTTACCTTAAGCTTGTCGCCATCCTTAAGGAACTTGATTGCTGTCTTGGCCTTAACCTGGACATCATGCTCCTCAATTGAAGGGCTTAATCTGATTTCCTTAACTTCTGTTACCTTCTGGTTCTTCTTGTTGAGCTTATCTTTCTTCTGAAGCTCGTAACGGTACTTACCGTAATCGAGGATCTTGCACACAGGTGGCTCTGCGTTAGGTGAAACATTCACCAGGTCCAGTTCAGCTTCCTCTGCGATTGCAAGCGCATCATCAATGCTCATAATCCCGCGCATCTCGCCATTCTCATCAATGAGTCTGACTTCCTTCGCAGTGATTTCCTCGTTGATCTGCTGTGTATCCTTGCTAATGACTCTACCTCCGTTATGTAATAAAAAAGCGGATACAAAAGTATCCGCAACAAAACCAACAGGTATGTGGCACTCATCTACCCTCGGGCGATAAGGCGAGAAGCGGATAACTTCTGCTTTGACTATGAAATTATACAGATTGAAGCAAGTTAAGTCAAGCCTTTTTGTTATAAAAACTTAGGTTTCCTAACTAATTATGCATGCTCCCGTGTGGTATAATTATTGCAACTAAATATATCACGAGAGGACGCTTATGAAAAGAACTATTATTCTTGCATCCAAATCACCAAGACGCCTCGATATACTGAGAAGTCACGGATATGAACCAGTGGTTTTACCTGTGGATGCAGATGAGTCATTACCTGAAGGAATCGATATGGAATCTGCTGTACGCCTTCTAGCTTTAAAAAAAGCTCGCGCATGCTTTGATATCGTTTCAGGCAAAGATGAATACTCCGGCTGCATTATTATTGGCGCAGATACCATAGTATATAAGGACGAGATTATGGGCAAGCCTGAGGATCGTCAGGATGCCTTCAGAATGCTCGATGCAATCCGCGGCACCTGCCACTATGTTTCTACAGGAGTTGCTTTTATATATGTGGACTCAGGCAAAGAGTCAGTCGTAAATGATGTAACAGCTGTCTACTGCCGCAATTATACTGATGAAGATATCGAAGCATACCTTGATACTGATGAGCCATATGACAAAGCCGGCGCTTATGCAATTCAGGGAATCTTCGGCAAACACATTGATCATATCGAAGGCGATTACGAAAATGTTGTCGGTTTACCATTTCATGTAATTGACAAATATTTAACACTCGTGTAAAATCGACATAATATTTTTTTCACAATATGATATTTGTGAAAAAAATATGGTATAAGTAAAGAATGTGGTATTAAATTTAAAACAAGTTGAAGGAGGACCGACAATTATGGAAAGTTTAGGTCAGTCACTATCATTCTTCTACTGTATTCCATTCGTTGGAATGCTGCTGTCAATCGCAGTGGCTCCGCTTATTAATGCGGAATGGTGGGAGGAAAAAAGAGGATATGCAGTAATCCTTTGGTCGCTGCTTTTCCTTATTCCTTTCGCAATCGGATATGGTCCAGGAACAGCATTTGCACATCTCGCCGAGATTATTCTTGGTGATTATATTTCATTTATCGTTCTGCTTTTCGGACTGTTCTGTGTTTCCGGTAACATCTGTATCAAAGGTGATCTTGCCGGAACGCCAAAGGTTAATATGATTATTCTTCTGATTGGTACAGCACTTGCCAGCTGGGTTGGAACAACTGGAGCATCAATGCTTCTTATCAGACCTATGATCAGAGCCAACAGCTGGAGAAAAAGAAAAGTTCACTCAATGGTATTCTTCATCTTCCTTGTTTCAAACATTGGAGGATGTCTCACACCAGTAGGTGACCCTCCTCTCTTTATGGGATTCACTCACGGTGTACCGTTTGCGTGGTCATTCCACACTGCACCAGTTCTTCTTATCAATGTAATCCTTCTCAGTGCAATCTATATGTTCATAGAAGGAAGAGCATACAAGAAGGATCTGGCAGATGGATGCCTGCCTGAGCTTGGCGATACTAAGGAGAAGATTCGTATTGAAGGCGCTCACAATTTCATCTTCATCGGATTCATTGTTGGTGCTGTAATTCTCAGCGGAACACTTGGTAATTTTGCGGAAGTATTTAACCACGGTGTAGTAATCGAGGGAGAAGTAGTTCTCTCATATGCAACAATCGTTGAGATGGTTATCATTCTTCTCGCTGCTCTTCTGTCCTTCAAGACAACAAGCAAGCAGACAAGACTTGATAATAACTTCTCATGGGGTGCTATTGAAGAGGTTGCTGTTCTGTTCATCGGAATATTCATTACAATGATTCCTGCCCTGCTCATCCTCTCTGCAAGAGGTAGCGAACTTGGAATCGATCAGAACTGGCAGATGTTCTGGATGACTGGATTACTTTCATCATTCCTTGACAATACACCTACATACCTTGTATTCTTCGAGACTGCTCTTTCACTCAAAGCAACAACAACTCTTATTGGAACGGTTGCTATTCCGCAGACTATGCTTCTTGCAATCTCATGCGGAGCAGTATTTATGGGAGCTAACACATATATCGGTAACGCGCCTAACTTCATGGTTAAGTCTGTTGCTGAGGAGAATGGAATCAGAATGCCATCCTTCTTCGGATATATGTTCTGGTCAATCAGATACCTTATTCCTGTATTCCTTGTAGATACAATCCTGTTCTTCTCAGGCTGGGTGTTCTAAGACAACTGAATATTAAAGCAGACAGGCGGAGGCATATGCTTCCGCCTCTTTTGTTTAATTAATAACTATACACCCATTCTATTTACAAACATTTGTTCTAATGTTATACTTTATACGAACACACTATGATGCGGCTTTTGTCGCACCCCCCGTAAGAAATGTAGGATATAGAATAATGAAAGATTTTGTTAAAGCCGGACCAACAGTCACAATGTTTGTCCCATATGATTGTAACAATGCGTGCCCTTTCTGTGTTAATAAGAAGGAGTATCGCGACACTTCAAGTTTCAGCCTCGAGAGGTGTTACAAGTCACTCGATCTGCTGAACAGAATTTTCCCACATAATGATATCGTTCTTACAGGAGGAGAACCTCTGGCTGATCTCGATACTCTGTCAGATATTCTCTCTCACATTGAGGATGGTCATCATGTGTATATCAACACTACCCTTCCTGTCCCTGAGAATTCATCTATTGAGGAAGTTGCAGCAGTTCTCAACAAGCATGCAGATAAGATCAGTTGTATGAATGTCTCAAGACATCTTAAGCATTATGTTAAAGAATGCGATGATGCAATCTTCGACCTGCTTAAGTTCAGACATAGAATCAACTGTGTTATTTTCGAGGATGCAGCAGATCCTGCAACTGAGCCGAAGCTCAATGCTTTTCTCGAGAGATTCAAGGGTCACGAGGTACAGCTTCGCGCCAACTACTCTAATCTCACACTTGACAATGTATTCCTTACAGAGAATGATGATCTGTTCGATCTCATCTGTAAACTTGCAGATTACAAGTATGACTTAGAGAAAGAAAGATTCAGAACAGGATTCGTATTTGAGAGAGACGGAAGTAAGATTACTTACCATAAGACTCTTCCTTTTGCAAAGGTTGATGGTGTTGTTGGAGATATTATCATCAGACAGACCGGCAGAATCTATGACGACTGGAACGAATATGGTCAGGAACTTAACATTAACGATTTAGCTTTACTGGAATACAAATAACAAATTGCGTCAAGTCGCATACAAGGAGCAATTGACATGAAGAAGTCTGAGAAGCGTCAAATGGAAATTCTTGAATATATGAAGAAGACTATCAAAGAGAAAGGCTACTCTCCTACTGTTAGAGAGATTTGTGAGGCTCTGGATGTCAAGTCTACTTCAACGGTTCATACAGATATCAAAGCCCTTGAGCTCAAAGGCCTTGTTCACAAAGACCCAAGCAAGCCACGTACTGTACTTCCTGTTGGTGTTAATACATCACCAGAACCAGTACAGGAGCGTATAGATGACTTTAATACAGTTTCACTTCCTGTAATTGGAAGAGTTGCCGCAGGAACACCTATTCTATCAGAGTCAAATATTGAAGATACAATGCCAATGCCTTCAAGATTTATAGGCCCCGGCAACAATTTCATACTTACAGTTCATGGTGACAGTATGATTAATGTTGGAATCAACGATGGAGACTACCTCATCGTTCAGGAGGACCATAATGCTTACAATGGCGAGATTGTAGTAGCAATGATTAATGGAGAGTATGAGAGCGAAGCAACAGTCAAGAGATTCTACAAAGAGAACGGACATATAAGACTTCAGCCTGAGAACGATACAATGGATCCAATCATTGTTGATGACTGCACAATCATTGGTAAAGTTAAGGGTGTTTTCAGATACTATAACTAATCGACTAAACTCAAAAAGGATGCTTACCTGCACCGCAGGAAGCATCCTTTTTTTGCAAAATATTATTTCTTAATCGTTCTTACAACCTTGAGAACTTTACGATAAAGAGGACGAATTGTCTTGTACATGAAATATGCTTTTTTGTCAGTAATAAGATTGAACTCACCGATGAACTCAACATATCTTCCGCCGAACTGCTTCTTGAACTCATGAAGTGACTTAAGATCGCTGTTCTCCCAATCACCAACTGTTCCGAACTGGTCAAGAATTGCGCAACCCCTCTCCTTCATTGCAATAATCTTATCGTGGTATACGCGATTATTCAGGAAGGTCTCGCTTAATTCAAGTGTGCTTCCTGCATGAACTGCCCATGCCTTGTCACCGTAGTGAATTACAAAGTGTGCGCTGAGCGCTACTCCATCAGGATACTTCTCAGCATAATTCTTGAAAAGTTCGATTTCTCTTCTTATCTTAGGCTCACGTTCCATGTTCTCTTTCAGTGGGCCAGGCTTCTTGATCTTCTCTCTCTGTGCAAGAAGCTCCTCAAGGGAAGCCTCAAGCTTCCTGACTGTCTCAGCAGGATAAGTGTAACCGATAAAAAGAGTCGCCATATCATACTTGCTGAGTATGTCGTACTGTGTCTGGTAATAGTCCAGAGGGAAATCGGTAAAATTATCTCTCTCGCCCGTAAGCGTCAGCATGTCATGAAGAATCTTAATGTCCTCAGCAGAGCCTTTTCTGACCTCAGAGGCATAGTTATTTGACTTCTTCACATTCTTCATCACGTTGCCGGTAAAAGACTTCTCTATGGCCTTTATTTCGCGATTCAGATCTATTCTGAAAGTGAATCTAGGCTGTCTTCCATCGAAACGCATTGTATAGCCGCAGTGCTGGTATCCAAGACACTCAAGATATTCGATAAGCCAGTTGTTATCGAATCCACCCTCTACAGGTTTACCCTTCTCATCAATCTCCCAGCGCTCAACATCAGGATCGATTGTCACGAACATTGCGCCAACAGACTTTGCAAAAGCAGTTATCTCCCTGGTGAATGTCGCGAGAACTTCTCTGTCTGAATAATCAAGAACATATCCGCGCGGACAATAGAGATAAGGCTTGAAGCCAGAAGGCTTCTTCTCAATGATAAGCGCTGTAGCGCAAAGTTTTCCCTCATCATCCTTCATTCCGACATAGTAGACCTTTGACGCGCCATCAGCAACCTGGAACTCTCCCCACGCATAAGACTGGAGAAAGTGGGATTTCGTAGGATGGTTGCTTACAAAGACCTCATATTCTTCTCTATCTACATTTCTGATAAATTCCATTATAAATTAACCCCTTTATATTAGAGCTCCGACTCCAAAGGTAAGAACTGATACAATTATTCCTGCAATCAGTACACCTACAGTAATTGCCGGCATTGCTCTTTTAAGTCTCATATCCATCATGGCTGCAACAAGCGCACCTGTCCATGCACCAGTACCGGGCAGTGGAATCGCTACAAGTATTACAAGTCCGACGAACTGGAATTTCTCAACAATCCCCTTCTTCTCCTCGGCCTTATTCTCAAGCTTGCTTACAAATCTGTCAAGCCAGGCACTCTTAGTTCTAAGCCACTCAAAAACCTTACGGGTGAAGATTATGAGAAACGGAATCGGTACCAGGTTGCCAATGACTGAAAGACCAAAGGCTTCCCAGACACCTAGACCCTGAATGACACCATATGGAATAGCGCCTCTCAGCTCAATAACAGGCACCATTGCAATAATAAAAGTAGTAATCGCTGCTTTCATTAATTATCCCTCGATAAGAAACGCTTTGTATCCCTTGTATGCCTCGTAGAGGTCACTCTTGCTGATAGCCTCCCAAGGCGCATGCATACTGAGAACAGCAATACCACTGTCAACAACCTGCATTCCGTAAAGCGAAAGAATATAAGCAATTGTGCCGCCGCCACCGATGTCAACCTTACCAAGTTCAGCTGCCTGATATACAACATTATGCTTATCCATCATCGCTCTGAGACTTGCAAGATATTCTGCATTTGCATCGTTTGAGCCTGACTTACCTCTTGAACCTGTGAATTTTGAGAAAACAAGTCCGTGTCCGAACTTTGATGCGTTCTGCTTGTCAAATGCGCTGGCATAGAGTGGATCATATGCCGCATTTACATCAGACGAAAGCATTCTGCTGTTTCTGAGAACTCTTGTGAGGTTAAGTTCGCTGTAGATTCCCATTCTGTCAAGAACCTCTCTCATGATATCCTCGAAGAAGTGTGATTCCATTCCAGTTGCTCCAACGCTTCCAATCTCTTCCTTATCTACAAAAAGTCCACATGCTGTTGTCTCTGGATTCTCAACATCAATCATAGCCAGTGCTGATGGGTAAGCACAGCATCTGTCATCGTGTCCGTATGAAAGAATCATGCTTCTGTCGAAGCCAGCCTCTCTTGCTCTTCCTGCCGGAACAACCTCCAGCTCTGCCGACCAGAAATCATCCTCCTCGATGTCATAGTAATCCTTGAGAAGCTTAAGCATATTTGCTTTTACTGCTTCCTTCTCATCTCCCTCAAGAGGCTTGCTTCCGATGATAATGTCGAGGTCCTCACCCTCTACAACCTTTGCAGCAACCTTCTTCATCTGCTCATCAGCAAGGTGAATAAGAAGATCGCTTACAAAGAATACCGGCTCATCATCCTTCTCACCAATGGCAATCTTAACTGTTGTTCCATCTGGCTTGCATACTACACCGTGAATAGCAAGAGGCAGTGTAACCCACTGATACTTCTTGATTCCGCCGTAATAATGTGTATTGAGATAAGCAAGCTCCTCTGCTTCGTAGAGCGGATTCTGCTTGATATCCATTCTTGGTGAATCGATGTGAGCGCCAAGAATATTCATTCCATCCCTGACGATATCCTCGCCAATGTTAAGCATCATTACTGCCTTATGCATATTTACAGCATAAATCTTGTCGCCTTTAGAAAGCGTTTCGCCTGCTGCAAAAACATCATCCAGATTCCTGTATCCTGCACCTTCTGCCATAGCAACAAGAAGGTCTGTACATTCTCTCTCTGTCTTTCCCTCACTAAGGAAATCAATATAATCAGCGCTCAGCTTCTCGAGCGCCTTGAGATCATTCTCATTATAATAAGTCCATGCATTTTCGTGTAACATAAATACACCTCCTGTAACTTTACTATTTTACTATATATAGTGCTTTCAAACAAGGGCACGCTCGAGCTAAAAAAAGCGGGTCCGACCACAAGGTCGAACCCGTTCTGTTCTTAGTATTTGCCATTCTGTCGTCAAGCTTTCAAACTGTCGAGAAGTATATCCAGCAGCAGTTTAACAAGCGCAGGATCACTTCCGCTCT
>JAGHUT010000040.1 GCA_018064645.1 Candidatus Crickella merdequi
GCAGTAACAATTATTTCCAAAATCGGAGAGGTAGGAGCATGGATCGGAGCCGGTTTCTCAGCTGTAGGCGTGGGAATGGCCGCAATGAGCAAAATCGACAGTCTCAGCTACATTTCAAGTGTTAATTCTGAGCCGGAGGCATCAGTTAATGGTTTCAGCATCGGCCTTCTCGATGCCAGTGGTCATCCAATCACATCAGCATATGTAATTCTCTTCGTTACACTCCTGATTATGTGCATTCTTACAGCAATGATCTGCAGGAATATTAATCTCATCTTCAAGACAGCAGCCGGCAAGACAAAGTTCTCCCAGGGCGAGACACCGTTCCAGCCTGATGTAATCAGAATGGTTAAGGAGATTGGATACTTCCTCATCGCAATGCCTGTTGTTGGCATAATAATGCAGATCATCTGCGGAATCATCTCACATGGAATGATCGAAGTAAGCGTCGAGTTCAATTCAATTTTCACCGGTCTCGTAGTGCTGGCACTGTCACAGTACTTCGCGTATGGAATGGAACTTCAGAACGAAGTTGACGGACTTGTATAATAGAAAGGCGGCAGAGTAATGGGTAAGATAATACTTGAACTGGATGTCATGATGGCAAAGCGCAAGATATCGCTTAACGAGCTTGCCGACAGAGTAGGCATAACAAATGTTAACCTTTCAAAGATCAAGAACAACAAAGTAAACGCAATCAGGTTCAGCACACTTGAGGGCATATGCGAGGCGCTTGAGTGCGAACCGGGTGACATTCTCAAATATGAAGAGTAGATGCAAAAAAGAAGGCCTTCGGCCTTCTTTAATTATTTCTCTTCAGGAAGCTTCGGATCTACATATACTGTCATGTTGTGGGTAAAAATCACATAGCCAGGCTTTGATCCGTTAGGCTTCTTAATATATCTTACAGGAACATAGTCTACAGGAACCTGTGATGAATTCTGCGCCTTGCTGTGGTATGCGGCTATAGATGCGGCTTCATAAATTATATCTGCCGGCAGGTCATCTACTGTGCGTCCGTCATCGAGTCGGAGAATAACATGTGAGCCTGGAATATCCTTTGTATGCATCCACACATCAACCTTTGAGGCATACTTCATAGTCAGCCAGTCGTTCTCATTGTTATTGCGTCCAACAAGAACCTGGGTACCATCTGCAAGTCTGTACTCAATAGGAGTAGGCTTGTTCTTCTTCTTTCGCATTCCCGGTTTATTACGGAAACGCACGTAGCCGGTTTCCTGGAGTTCCTCTCTTATAAGCTCAAGCTCCTCCTCTGTACTGGATGAATTTACTGAATGGAGCACAGATTCAAGGTACAGAATATCCTTGTCATTATCCTCAAGCTGCGCCTGCTTCTCGTGAATTGCAGTCTTGGCCTTGGAATATTTCTTGAAGTAGCGCTGGGCATTCTTAGAAGCGCTGAGCTTCTCGTCAAGTGGAATGGTTATTGGATTGCCATCGTAGTAGTTGGGAACTGAAACGGACTTCGCACCAGCCTGAACCATATGTATGTTAGCTGTCAGAAGCTCACCGTACAGCCTGTAACGGTCGGAATTCTCTGCGGCAAGTAAATCCTCGCCAAGCTTCTTTCTCTTCAGCAGAGCCTTGTCTAAGGCCGTCTGAACAGTCTTCTGGAGGGGGATAGACTTCTGCTTAACCATGTTGGAACTTTCTCTGTTGAAGAAGTAATACTCAACACATTCGCTAAGGTTATCAAATTCCATTATTCCCACGCCATCGTATTCGTGAAGGTCTGTGAGGTGAAACTCTTTAGGCGCTCCGTTATCATCCAGATATACACGACCTCTGCATGTTCCTTCTTCAATTGACTGGAGAATTCCTGAAAGAGTCACGTAAGGTGATATGTTCTCATCAAAGAGCAGTTCTCGTGCAATTGCAGGGGAGATTCCACCTACGGCCATTGCAAGGAGCTTAGCTTCAGAAGGCAGTTCTGTATCTGCCGCAACCTCCTTGAACGGGATCTTGTCCTGTGCCGGAGGATACTTGTAAATTACTCCTGGCAGAAGCTGTCTGTAACGATTCACATCAATGGAGATTCTCTTGATGCTGTCAATGATTTTGCCAGAGGAAATGTCGACGAGAACGATGTTGGAGTGCTTACCCATGATCTCGATAATGAGTCTTCTGCTCACGGTAAAACCAAGCTCATTCTGAGCCTCTATGTCGATCTCGATTATTCTTTCGGACTGATACTGTCTTACATCAGTTATACGACCGCCCTGAAGATGCTTGCGAAGAAGCATGCAGAAGGTTGGCGGCTGGTCCGGATTCTTATACCTGTTATTTGTCAGGCAGAGCCTTGCCGACTGACTGTTACAGGACGCAAAAAGTCTTACATTACCTTCTCTGGTATGTATCTGCAGTACGAGTTCCTCATTGCCCGGCTGATATACCTTCTCAATCTTTCCGAGGGTAATCCTTTCCCTGAGCTCGCGTGTTATTCCATATGTAATAATTCCGTCAAAAGCCATGCAATTACTATATCATTTGAGTGTCTGTGTATCAAGTGGAGTTGCATAATGGACTGTTAAAGTGGTAAACTCAAAGGGCACGAAAGATCAGAGCGTGGGACTAAATCAAGATGCTTTCGGGAAAGAAGAGACATAATATGATTAAGAGTATGACAGGCTTCGGAAGAGGCCAGTACACAGACAGCCAGAAGACAATTACTGTCGAGATCAGAGCTGTCAACCATCGTTACTGCGATATTTTTGTTAAGATGCCAAGACGCTACTCTTTTGCAGAAGAGAAGATCAAGGCAGAAGTTAAGAAGAAACTGGCAAGAGGAAAGATTGAGATAGGCGTATCAATTGATACCTTTGGTACAACAGATACTGATATCAGACTTGATAAGGCTTTGGCAGGCAAGTACTACAATGCACTTTCGGAGCTTAACGACAATTTTGAACTCAGTTCAGATGGAATTACACTTTCTCTCCTTGCCAAGATGCCTGATGTAATTAAGAATGCACCTGCAGAGGAGGATGAGGCTGAGATGGAGAGATGCCTCATCGAAGCAACAGTCAAGGCTGTTGATGACATCTGCAGAATGAGAGAGGTTGAAGGCGAGAAGCTGGCTGCAGATATCGCCATGAGATCAGACATCATTTCAGATATCAGAAGTGCAATCGAGGAGAGAGCGCCAATGATTGAGAGAGAGTACGCTGCTAAGCTCAAAGCGAGAATCGAAGAACTCCTCGACGGAATTGCAGAAGTTCCAGAAGAGAGAATCGCGCTGGAAGCAGCGGTTTTCGCAGATAAAGCCAACATTACAGAGGAACTGGTGAGACTTCAGAGCCACATCGATCAGCTGAGAAGTTTTCTCAAGACAGAGGAGAACGCTATCGGCAAGAAGATGGACTTCCTGATTCAGGAGATGAACCGTGAGGCGAACACTATAGGCTCAAAGTCAAATGATAAGGAGATTACAAGCAGAATGCTTGATCTCAAGGCTGAGATAGAAAAGATTAGAGAACAGGTACAGAATATCGAATAATTGTGATATAATATCTGTTGCAGTTTTTTTGAAGGGGGTACCGATGAGGAACCATCAGAGAGGCAAGCTTTATGTAATATCGGGACCTTCCGGAGCAGGCAAGGGCACGATTTGCAAAGCAATTGCCGGCAAAGATAATATTGAACTTTCAATTTCGATGACGACAAGGAATCCGAGACCAGGAGAGATTCACGGTAAGGATTACTTCTTTGCAACCAAGGAGGAGTTCCTTGATAATATCGAAAAGGGCAATCTTCTTGAATATGCTACCGTATATGAGAACATGTACGGTACTCCTAAAGATGCTGTAATCAGCAAGCTTGAGAGAGGTCGCAATGTTATTCTCGAGATTGATATTCAGGGAGGTCTTCAGGTTAAGAAGCTTATGCCGGAGGCAATTCTGATTTTTATCCTTCCGCCAAGTCTGGCAATCTTAAGAGAGAGACTTGTTGGAAGACAGACTGATTCACCTGAGGTGATCGAGAAGAGACTGGCAGAGACATTAAACGAGATTAAACTCCTCGGCGAGTATGACTACTACGTGGTTAACGACGAGCTGGAGGAGGCAGTTAGCGCAGTTAAGGGAATTATTGATGCGGAAGCAAGAAGGGTTCCCGATAAGGTTAAGCCAATCATTGGCAGATACGAGAGAGAGAAAGGGGAGACAGAATAATGCTTTTATATCCATCAATCAACAAGCTTCAGGAGAAGACAGATTCCAAATACACACTTGTAACTCTTACAGCTAAGAGAGCAAGAGATATCATCGACGGCAAGCCGATTCTGACAGATACAGGCTGCGAGAGACCAGTTAGCCAGGCGGCTAAGGAGATTTCAATCGACCTGATTACTTATAATCGTGTAGAGGAATAATATAGATAGTTAATTAAGTGCTTAATGGAAATCTATGCTGATTTCCATTTTGTTTAATACAGAGAAGTTCAGTGAAAGATACCAGTATGGAGCACAAGGGCAGATATGCATTAATAGGAAGTGATGTGGATTTACATCCTGCAAAGCATCTGCATAGTCTTATTGCAGATTACGAGTTCGATCTCATCAGTGTTAAGAATGAGAGTGAGCTCCGTCTTGTGCTGTCTGATTGTAAATATCAGGGTTTTATGGTTGCTGCGCCGTACAGGACTGCATCAATGGCATATGTGGACCGGGTGTCTGACTATGCAAAGAGGGCAGGTGCAGTCAATATAATAAGACGAACGAATGATGGCAAACTGGAGGGATATAATACTGATATAAGGTCATTTGAGTTCCTTGTTCCGAGAATCGTCAAAGGCTGGAAGGCTGTAATTCTTGGAACAGGCTGTGGAGCTGTTGCGGCGGCAGAGGCACTTAAGGAACTGGATGCAGGAGAGATTGTTCTTGCATCAAGGAACCCGGAAGCGGCCAGAGCAAAGTTAGGTAACAGATTTGAGATTGTGTCATTTAACGAATTAAGACTTCACAAGGATGCAAAGATTCTTGTAAACGCGACACCTGTCGGAATGGTACCCGGCGCCTATGAATCGCCTCTTGATGGCAAGATGATCAGTGCGAAATCTTTCAAGAAACTGGAACTTGCTATAGATCTCATATATAACCCTAGTAGAACGAAGTTCCTCCAGGATCTGGAAAGATGCTCAGGAACTGACAACAAAATGGTCTTCCAGAGATTGTCAGCAAATATCACCGAGAGAATTCACGGTAAGCGCCACACTGATTTTCACAACACAATCAGAGACAATATTTATGGAAAGAGCAGAGTTTTTACTAAATCAGGCATAGATATGCTCATAAGGCAGGCACTTTTCGCCAAATCGATATGGATCGGTGAAGAGAGTCAGGCCCATGATGATGAGATTGTTATTGATCTCAAGAGACAGCTTCTTGAGGAACAGCTTAATGTAATTCTCATTGGAATGCCAGGAAGCGGCAAGTCTTCAATTGCCAGGATGATTGCAAAGGAGCTTGGCAGACCTTTCGTTGATGTAGACAGGATCATCGAAGAGAAGATGGGCGCAAGGATTGCTGATGTTCTGGTTGATCCGGACAAGGGCGAGGCATATATGCGCAGCTTCGAAACTGAGGCTCTTAAAGAGGTCTGCTGCATGACCGGCTGTGTTATTGCAACAGGTGGAGGTGCCGTTCTCAGACCGATTAATAGAGACCTTATCAGAGAGAACAGCTGCGTTGTATATATCAGACGTCCACTGAATCTGCTTTCATTGAAAAACAGACCGCTCAGTCAGGCTGAGGGTGTTGAGAAGCTGTACAAAGAGAGGGTAGGTCTTTATCGCAAGATTGCAGATGTTACAATTACGAATTCACATACTTTTGGAGAATCCTTCGATAAGAACGGAACCAAGAATTCATATACATATGATTTAAAGCGATTTGCGTATAAGGTCATCAAACAGGTAAGATATCAGCTCGATGATGTCATTGATGATTACTGGACTCAGTACGAGCGCGCAGAGAGAAAGCGTAGTAAAGAAAGCAGATAAACGACTAATACAAGCGAAAGCCCCGGGTGGACAAACCCGGGACTTTCTTTTTTTATAGAGGGAAATTAATTATGAATTAATTTCTTAGGACCTAAGCAATTATTACTTTGCTCTTACTGGCTTCTCCTCGCCATCCCAGATTCCCCAGCCTGTAGCAGCACAGATGATTGAGAATACAGGAACGATGAAAATGAACCAGCAGTAAGGGATGAACTCTGTTCCGCATCCGTATACAGACATGATGAAGAGTGGTGCAACTCCCCAAGGAACGATTGGAGCACTCAGTGTAGCTGAATCCTCGAGTGTTCTTGAGAGGACCTTCTTGGAGATGTTCATCTCTGTGTATGTATCCTCGAATGTCTGGCTTCCTACGATGATAGCAACAGTCTGGCCACCAGCTGTGAGGAAGTTTACGATGTAGCTGTAGATAAGTGTAACTGTAACGAGAACTGTCTTGTTCTTGATAACCTTAATGAGAACATCTTTGGCAAGTACTTCGAGAATACCTGTTGATGTGATGATTCCACCCATTACTGAAGCCATCATGAATGTAACAAGAAGTCCTGTCATACTGCTGATACCACCTCTGTTGAGCATTGGGTCAACCAGTGATACGCCTGTATCAATTGAGAATCCGTTAGCAGCGTAGCCCATGAGATCTACGATGTTAACACCCTGTCCAACCATAGCGAATACCATTGAAATGATTACTGTCAGTGAAAGTCCGAGCAGTGATGGAATTCTGAATGCTGATACGAGCAGAACCAGAATTGCAGGGATAATCATCAGAATGTTGATGTTGAAGTTAGCTGTGAGTGTATCCATGATGAGCTGAGCCTTTGAAGCATCCATGTCTCCGCCGCTGTACTTGAGGCCGGCAATTGTGAATGCGATAAGAGCTACGATAGCAGCAGGGATTGTTGTGTATGTCATTGAGCTAATGTGGTCATAGAGTGGAACTCTTGTAACTCCTGATGCAAGGTTAGTTGTATCTGAGAGTGGGGACATCTTGTCACCGAACCATGCTCCGCATACTACAGCTCCAATTACGAGAGCAACAGGGATGTTAGTTGTTGAGGCAACTCCTACCATTGCAAGACCCATTGTTGCGATGCTTCCGAATGATGTTCCTGTGAACTCTGATGTGAGAGCACAGAGAACGAAAGCAAGGGGAACGAGGATCTTAGGTGAGATAAGCTTCAGTCCGTAGTACATGAGTGCAGGAACAGTACCGCCTGCCATCCAGATACCTACAAGCATTCCTACCAGGATTACGATAAGGAATGTTGGGATGCAGTCTGCTACTACCTTCTTGAGTGTAGCCTCAGTCTCTGACCAAGGAACATTAAGGATAGCAGCGATGATTGCAGAAATGATTGCTCCAACAAATACTGTCATAGTTGTATCAGCGCCGAGGTTGATGAGAATAACCAGAGCAGCGATGATTACTAAGAATGACACGACTGCAAAAGCAGCTGATGGAGTCTTCTTAATTCTCTGTTTCTTTTCCATTTTGATTCTCCTTTTTTCAAATTACCGTTTATTTTGTAAAAAATATGAGCCAATGTTAGTTACCAAGCAGCTCCGCTGTAAGGAACTGCTCTGCCGAGTTCATTCTTGCTGCACGATATTCAAAGGACTTGAATCTATGTTCAGCACCTGGAACAATCAGCAGGTTTGCTCTGTCACCAAAGATTTCTTTGTATTTAACAGAACACTCAGGCGATGCAGTAATATCAGCATCACCATGGACGAGATTTACATTCTTATCGAAATTTGCTGCAATTGCGAAAGGATCAAGCTCAAGTGAGTCGTAATAGAAATTTACTCCAAGTTTGAGACCTTCAACATCAGCGCAGCCACGCTCTTCAATTTCGGATACATCCTGTCCGCAAATCATTTTGTTTCTCATGTTGTAGACAACATCAGGTGCAGGACACCACATGCTCAGGGCGCATATATCGTCTTTGCGTTTGCCGGCAACGATTGATGCAACGCATCCGCCAAGACTGAGACCGTGAAGGGCAATTCTGTCGTGGTCGATGTAATCAAGTGATTTGACGTAATCAAGAATTGCGATTCCATCTTCAACCTCACCGGAAACTGTCATATCTTCAAAGAGACCATCGCTTTCGCCGCTGCCTGCGAAGTCAAACCTGAAGCATGCAATACCATGAGCGCAAAGTTTTCTGGATAACTCTGTGTGAACGAAATTGATTTCGTTTCTGTCATCACAGAATCCGTGAAACATTATTACGGCAGGAATCTTTGATTCGCAGCAGTCAGGCTTGTGAAGAACGCCTCTTAGAGTAAGCCCTCTGCTGGTGCATTCTATGCTTTGCTCCATACTTTTCCCCCTTTCGTTAAAATTTGTCGTACACAGACTCTGCAGGTTAGATGAATATTCTTCCTTCAATTCTGCTGCCAAGTCTGCTCAGTATTTCGTTAGTAATTGTTGATGCGTTCTCTGCAAGCTCTTCGACTTGGATAGTGCAATCGCCTTCACATCCAATGAAAACAGCAGTGTCTCCAACTTTTACATCTTCAATATCAGTAACATCGAGCATCAGCTGATCCATGCAGATTCGACCGATACCTGCTGCATATTTGCCGTTAACAATTGCACGTATTCTGTTGCTGAGACACCTTGGAAGACCATCTGCATAACCGATTGCAACAGATGCAACACGAGTCGTTCTTTCTGCAGTGAATTTACGTCCATAACTTACGGTTTCACCTGGTTCAATAGTTCGAACAGAAGTGATATGAGCTTTAAGGGAAAGAACTGGCTTTGGATCAAGATCAGCAATAAGATAGTCATCAAATTCGCTTCTTACGCCGAACATGAGAATTCCGAGACGCGCATAGGAAGCGTTGAATTCTTTGTAGTTAATTGCTGCATAACTTGCCAGAAGGTGAGTTGTGCCGAGGTTTATTCCCTTGCTTTCAAGCTCGCCAATAAGCTTGTGGTAACACTCTGCCTGAGCAATTGAGAACTTAACATTGTCTTCATTCTCATCGTCTGCAACACAGAGGTGAGAAAAAATTCCTGTAATCACGAGTCCGGAGCCGTTATATGCATTTTCAATATCCTTAATCTGTGATGGAAGATAGCCGATTCTGTGCATGCCTGAATCAACAGCAATATGACCGCTGATCTGAACACCATTCTCTCTGCAGTAGTCCTGGAGAAGCTTTGCGTACTCCGGACAGGTAACTGTCTGAGTAATGTTGTACTCAACAAGCTTGTGGAAATTCGACGGATCAGTATAACCGAGGACAAGAATATCTGCTGTGATGCCTGCCTCTCTAACATCAATTGCCTCCTGAAGAGCAGCAGTCGCAAAATAGTCAACACCTGCCTCTGCAAGTACAGGGGCTACTGAAAGTGCACCGTGACCATAAGAATTGGCCTTAACAACACCCATTATTTTGCAGTTATCAGGGAGCGCCCTTCTGTAGCTTTCAATATTGCTGATAAGAGCTTCTTTATCCAGTTCAATCCATGCTCTGTCCATTATCACTTCACTCCGAATTCAATATTTTAAACATTGTGCAAATATTCAATATATTGAATATTTGTTAAGTCGAGTATATTCCTGTTTGGTGCAAGTAGCAAGGTTTTTGTAGCAGAATATTAAAAAATATTTCAATAAATTGAACGCATGCACAAAAATAAAAAAGCGACAGGAGTAATTCCTGTCGCTTCTGTTAGTCGTTAGGTTACAGTTTTTAGAAGAATTTAGGTGTAATCGCCCAGATTGATTCGCAATCTTCTTCGCCTTCGTTGAAATACAGGTGAGGGTGAGTACTTGAGAAGGAAATGCTGTCTCCTTCATTGAGCTGCAGATGCTCTCCATCAATTATAAAGGAAAGTGTTCCCTTGATTACATATGCAAACTCTTCGCCTCTGTGGGAAATCGTTTCTGTCTCGTATTTCTCTCCGCCCTTAAGCGTAAGATGAAGGAAATCAAGAGGCCTGTTGTCCCAGTCCCCATTGAGCATAATGTGCTTGTCCAGGCCGTTGTTTGTTGTAATAATCGGCTGAGTTCCCTTACGCTGGAGGGAATAAGCTGTTGTCTGTGAAGAGAAGAAATAAGCAATGTCTACTTTGAGTGCATTTGCTATATGTGAAAGGGTTACAACTGATGGTGCAACCATTCCTCTCTCAATCTGGCTCAGGAGACCAGTGCTGACTCCACTTAATTCAGAGAGACTGGCGAGGCTGAGTCCGCTTTTTTTGCGAAGTGATTTAAGTTTTTTTCCAATTTCCTGCTGCAAGAGATTTACCTCCGATTTAAAGAATACCTGATTATTATACTGTCTTACAAAAGATATTGCAAAGCGATAGCCTTATACCAGGACGGTTCCTTCCATTCCTTCAGGAACTTCAATCCCCATCATTGTAAGAAGGGTAGGCGCAATGTCTGCAAGTTTGCCACTCTTAGCCTTAAATGGCATTGGCTCATTGCATATGTGGACAAGGGGAACTGCAGATACAGAATGCTTAGTAACAGGCTTGTCACTGCTGTCGAGCATATAGTCTGCATTACCGTGATCAGCCGTAAGAAGAATCTGACCATCTTTAGCAAGAACGGCGTCAACAATTCTGCCTACAAGTCCATCCAATGTCTCAATTGCGCTTACTGCGGCATCGAAAACTCCAGTATGTCCAACCATATCAGGGTTGGCAAAATTAAGAATATATACATCGTAGTTATCTGCTGCAATCTCCTCGATAACCTTTGCTGTCACTTCAGGCGCACTCATCTCAGGCTTAAGGTCATAAGTCTCTACCTTAGGAGATGGAATGAGAATTCTGTCTTCGTTGACATTCGGCTCTTCAACACCACCATTGAAAAAGAATGTAACGTGAGCATACTTCTCTGTCTCTGCGATTCTAAGCTGCTTAAGGCCGTTAGCTGCAATAGTTCCGCCAAGAGTTGGCTCAACCTTCTCAGGAGGGAAGGCAACAGTAACGTTAGGCATAGTGGCATCATACTCAGCCATGCATACATAACAAAGGTCACTGCAGATTTTCTTTCTCTCGAAACCGCTGAAATCCGGGTCAACGAGTGCTCTTGTAATCTCTCTTGCTCTGTCAGGTCTGAAGTTGACAAAAATTACAGAGTCTCCACTCTCAATCGGCTTGCCTCCTACAACTGTAGGAAGAACAAACTCGTCTGTCTCGCCCTTATCATAAGACTGCTTTATTGCAGCAGCTGATGAAGGTGCCTTAACGCCCTCTCCAAGAGTAAGAGCATCGTAAGCCTTGACAAGTCTCTCCCATCTTGAATCTCTATCCATTGCATAGAATCTGCCGGAAATTACACCGACACATCCGGTCTCCATCTTGTACATGTAATCCTCAAGATCAGAAAGGTAAGTCATTGCACTTGATGGAGGAACATCACGACCGTCGAGGAAGCAGTGAACATAGACCTCAGGTACATTGTTACGCTTGGCCATGTCAATTACTGCTTTGAGGTGTTCAATATGGCTGTGAACGCCGCCGTCAGAAAGGAGGCCCATAATGTGAAGGGCATGTCCGTCCGCAGCATTCTTCATTGCCGAAAGCATAGGCTTATTCTCGAAAAAAGCTCCTGATTCAATTGATCTTGTAATCTTAAGAAGGTTCTGATAGATAACGCTTCCTGCCCCGATGTTAAGGTGACCTACTTCGGAGTTACCCATCTGTCCTGCAGGGAGACCTACGGCCTCACCGCTTGCTGCTATTGTAATCATTGGATACTTGTCCATAATGTAGTCCAGCTGAGGCTTGCACGCATTTGCTATTGCATTGCCGTGAACATCATTACGGATTCCATAACCGTCAAGTATCATCAACATTGTTGGTCTGTGTTTCATTCGTACATTTCCTCCATTTGCGGAATTATTCCACCAGTTATTATATCACAACATGTAAGAACTGGCATTAGAACTGACAGTATTGTAGAATAGCAATATGGCAGTAAATTATACAACAGAACAACGAGAGGCTATTGAGACCCTCGATAAAAGTATTCTCGTCTCAGCCGCGGCAGGTTCCGGCAAGACAGCAGTTCTTATTCAGCGAATCATTAACATCATTCTCAAAGGAGAGGCTGATGTTGATGAGATGCTTGTTGTGACTTTTACAAACGCGGCAGCCGCTGAGATGAGAGTGAAGCTTGGAAGAGAAATCAAGAAGAGAATGCAGGAAGACGGCGCAGACAAGGTTAAGCTTTCTGCGCAGCTTGATAAGCTGTACAGGGCATATATTTCGACTTTCAACAGCTTTGCTATAAGAATAATTAGAGAGTTCTTCTACGAAGTGGACATTGAGCCTGATTTCAGGGTGTGTGATGAAGTATCGGGAACAATGCTTCAGCTCCAGGCAGTGGACAGTCTTTTTGAAGAAGCCTTTGAGAAGGATGATCTCATTGAAGGCGGTTCTTTCAGACAATTCCTTAGACTTTACAGCAATGACAGGAACGAGAACAGAATTAAAGAAGACATTATTGCGGCGTATGGCAAGCTCAGAACCATGCCGGATTATTTCCAGTGGGCCCATAATATTGCAGAACTTCTGAATAATGATGCTGACACCATCAGGGGAAGTGCCCTTGAGAGCTGTATCATGGACAGTTTCAGGAGAATGACCGGAGAAGTCCTTCGCGACATGTACAGCGTAAGGAGAATGTACTATGATGCAGGGATCGGAGAACTTTATGAGGCAAAGCTTCTTCCTGAGCTTGAGCGTATGGAGGATATTGTCTCTGCTTCTGCTGATACTGCATTGGGAACTGAGCTTCAGTCACTGATTGAGGGAATGGAGTTCGCTAAACTTTCTAATGTGGCTGCCAGGTACAAGGACAGCTACAATCTGATTAAGGAAGATGTTAAGGCATTAAGAGACCGCTATAAGAAGAACTTCAATGAATGGTTGGGCAAGTTCTTCAGTCCTGATTTTGAGACAAGACTTGCTGAGATGAAGGCAAGCTATGAATATACAGAGTATTTCATCAGAATTCTAGAGAATTTCGAAGAGCGTTATTCAGCCCTCAAGAAAGAACAGGGCATGATGGACTTCAGCGACATGGAGCATACTGCTGCGCGCATTCTTAAGAATGATGAAGTTGCAGAGACTCTAAGGAAGAGATTTAAATTCATTTTTGTAGATGAGTATCAGGATACAAACAACATTCAGGAGTCGCTTATCGGAAGAGTATCGAGAGACAATAATGTCTTCAAGGTTGGCGATGTTAAGCAGAGCATCTACAGATTCAGACAGGCGGAGCCTGCAATTTTTGAAAGAACCTACAAGTCTTATAAGGCTGAGGAGAATACTTCGGCTAAGGCTATCGATCTTAACAAGAATTTCAGATGCAATGGAAGAACTGTCGCATATATTAATAGAATTTTTGAAGATGCAATGGAAGGTTACGACGAAGCTGCAAAGCTTCATGTTGGAGTAGCTAACTGCCCGGATGAGTATGATATGATTCCTGAACTTCATCTTCTTGTATCTGAGAAGAACAGCTCTAATGAGGAGGATGTTCCTGATGAACTTATGGGCACAGGGGCTGATGGTGAACTTAGAGAACTGTCAAGAGATGAGGCTGAGGCTGAATATGTTGCGGGTATTATAAATAACCTTATTGGTACGGATTTCTTTGATACAGCAGCTGGCGAACTTCGCAAGGTTGAGGCAAGGGACATTGTAATCCTGCTTAGAGGAACCAAGTATCGCGGTGAACTGTATGCAAGAGCCCTTCGCAATCTGGAACTTCAGTCTCATATTGAGGAGGAATCAGAGTATTTCGATTCGATTGAAATTAAGGTAGCTATATCAATGCTTATGGCAATTGATAATTTCAAGAGAGATATCCCTCTTATTGCTACGCTTCATTCTGAGGTTTTCGGTTTTGGTGCAGATGAACTTGGAATTATAAGAGCAGAGCATAAGCAGTTCCTTAGAGACAGCAGGCAGCCTGACCGCAAAGGCATTCCGTACTGGAGAGCAGTCAAATGGTATGCGAGTTATGGAAGTATAGATGAATTAAGGGAAAGAACAGGCAATGCAATTGCAAAGCTGGAGCACTGGCGGGAACTTGCATCGATGATGCCTCTGGAGGATTTCATCTGGAGACTTCTGACTGAATCAAATTACTACATGTATGCCGGTGCGATGTATGGCGGAAGCAGGAGACAGGCCAATCTTAGAACTCTTGCAGACAGGGCGGCAAAGTTCACTGAATTTGCTGTAGCCTCTCTTGGTGACTACATAGCCTACCTTGAGGTAATGAGAAGCAAGAAGATCAAGAGCGGACAGGCCAGCATGGTCAGCAAGGATGATAATGTAATTAGAATTTCTACAATTCATAAGAGCAAGGGCCTTGAGTATCCGTTTGTTATTGTTGCCGGTATGGGAAGCAGACTCAAGAAAGATACTAACAGCAAGGGCTTTATGTTTGACACTGAGATGGGTGTCGGACTTCCTTATGTTGACCCTGACAAGAGATACTGGAGATCTACGATTCTTCAAAGAGCAGTTCTCGATAAGTCTGATAGAGATAGTGCTAATGAGGAGCTGAGAATCCTGTATGTTGCAATGACAAGAGCAAGGAATAAGCTGGTTCTTGTTGGCACAATCGATGAAGGTGAAGAAGAGAAACTGAAGAACGGCCTGTATAACAAGAATACATATCTCGGTGTTATAGGTCATAACATCTCCACTCCATTGTGCAGGCTTCACATAAGGCCGCTTGAGACAGAAGGCCGCTGGGATAAGAGAAGCCGCGCCAGGGATGTTATAGAGGCCTGCAGCAGATCCATACCTGAGAGTCAGATCGGCGAGTACAACGAACTATACAGGGAAGTTTCGAGACGCCTGGAGTATGTGTATCCAGGTAAGAGACTCAAATACAAGGCTAAATATTCAGTTAGCGAAATAAGAAGAGAGATAGCTGAAGAGGTAAAGATGTCAGAGAACGGTTCTTCCGATGAAGAGGTTGTTGCAATTGTACGCAATGCCAACGCTAAGAAGAGGAGAGCCAGCAGTGCTGATATTGGAATCGCATATCATAGAATTATGGAATATGTCGATTTTACCAGGGTGTGGGCAGGCGATGATGCTGATATGGAATATATCAGAGCCTGTGCAGATTCTTTATGTGAGAAGGGGGCCATTGATGAGGCGGCATACAAGGCTGTAGATCTTGGTCATATTGCAGAATTCTTCAGGTCTGATCTGGGAAGACGCGCTATTGCTGCAAGTACAGCGGGCAAACTGAAAAAAGAAAAACCTTTTACCCTGACTCACGACAAGGACGGACAGTCAGTTCTTGTGCAGGGTGTAATTGACTGCTGCTTTGAAGAGGACGGAGAGATGGTCCTGATTGATTATAAGAGCAGTTTTGTCAGAAAAGGCATAGGCCATATAAGAGAGGTTGCCAGAATCAGGAGGGAATACGCTCCACAGATTGAATTATATGGCGAAGCACTTAGAGCAGGAACGGGAAAGAATCTTAAGGAAGCATATCTGTATCTTTTCTTGTCTGATGAAGCAGTACGAATTGAAGAAGATGAGTCGGAAGCAGCTAAAGGGAAGCTTGGAAGACTTTGCGAAAAGGCAGGTTTAAGCAATCTTCCTGATATGAATCTCAGTGGCAAGCCTGCCGAGAGCAGGAAGCTTATTGAAGCCTTTAATGCTGTTGCAGCAGAGTACATAAGTGGTGCAGCAGAGAATCCATATGACAAGTGGGGACCATCACCTGATGACGAGATATGGTGTGAGCTGTCGATGCTTGTAAGAAAAGCATTCCCTAAGGGTTTTGCAAAGGCAGAGGACAGGGAACTTGCCAGAATGGTTCATCAGTTGAGGTATGTTATCAGTGCCCAGCAGGTGGAGTATGTAAGACATAAGTATCCTGCGGCAACTGATGAGGACAGTCTTGCGGCTTATTTCTCTACACTTGATGGGGCATGGTCGCTAAAGGAATCTGACAGGCTTCACAACAAGATGATTGTTGATTCAAAAGAGACTCTTGGCGGAAGATATCCTAACATCAAACTGGTGTGCGGTGACTTCCATTCGGAGTTCATCCTTGATTCAGATGGAAGATTCCTGTACATTCTCAATCCAAAGGGAACTTTAAATGATGTCATTAATGGCTCAAGTTTCAACTATGCTGAAGGTAATGACCTCTGGCTTGATGGAGAGGAGAACCCTTTCTCTGTTCACGGGTTGCTGGATGTACATATCCAGGTGCTTGATCCAGAGTTCAGAAGAACAAAGATGAAAGGCTTTAGTTCCCCATCACTTATTGAGTACAATCTAAAGGGTGGAAAGGCGACAAGTGCCCTTAGGAAGAAGTCTTTTGCAAAGAAGGTTGGCGGTAAAGATGGCGGTAATGATGACAGCAGAATATAATAATTGACGAACGAGGCGATTAACATCGCCTCGTTTTCATTGCAAAGAAAAAGGACGAGGCGTGAGCCTCGTCCTCCATGGTTCTTTAAAGAGTCGTTATCAACGATGTGCGAATCTTATACAAGACCCTGCTGCATCATAGCCTTAGCAACCTTCTCGAATCCAGCGATGTTAGCACCCTGTACGAGAGCGTTCTTGTCTCCGAAGTACTTCTCACCAGCGTTAGCGCAAGCTGCGTAGATGTTCTTCATGATCTGGTGAAGCTGATCATATACAGCCTGGTGCTGGAATACAGTGTGTCCTGAGTTCTGACCCATCTCGATGCATGATGTAGCAACACCACCAGCGTTAGCAGCCTTAGCTGGACCAACTGCTGTCATGTTCTCCATGAGGTATGCAAGAGCATCGTTTGTTGTAGGCATGTTAGCTCCCTCGCAGTAGAACTTAGCGCCTGACTCTACGATCTGCTGAGCGTGCTCCATGTGAACGTCGTTCTGCATAGCGCATGGGATGAAGAGGTCAACCTTGCATCCTGTATCCTGAGCTACGCCCCAAGGCTTCTTGCCAGCGAAGAACTGAGCATTAGGGAACTTCTCTGCGTAAGGTGCGCAGATGTTCTTTCCTGATGATCTGAGCTCGAGGAGGTAATCAACCTTCTCCTGTGTGCTGATTCCGTCTGGATCATAGATGTATCCGTCTGGTCCTGAAATTGTGATGCACTTAGCGCCGAGCTGCATGAGCTTCCAAGCTGTTCCCCAAGCAACGTTTCCGAAACCTGAGATAGCAACGTTCTTGCCCTCGATCTCCTCGCCGTTAGCCTTGAGCATCTCCTCAGCATACCATACGATACCGAATCCAGTAGCCTCTGTTCTTCCAAGGCATCCGCCGTACTCGAGTCCCTTACCTGTGAGAACTCCGCCGTCGAATCTGTCAACGATTCTCTTGTACTGTCCGAAGAGATATCCGATCTCTCTTCCGCCTACACCGAGGTCACCAGCAGGAACGTCTGTGTAAGGGCCGATGTGTCTGTAGAGCTCTGTCATGAATGCCTGGCAGAATCTCATAACTTCAGCGTCTGACTTTCCGTTAGGATCGAAGTCTGAACCACCCTTACCACCGCCGATAGGAAGTCCTGTAAGTGAGTTCTTGAAAATCTGCTCGAATCCGAGGAACTTGATGATTCCTGGGTATACGTTAGGTGCGAATCTCAGACCGCCCTTGTAAGGTCCGATAGCACTGTTGAACTGGTATCTGTAACCCTTGTTAACCTGTACCTTACCCTCGTCATCTACCCATACTACTCTGAAAGTAACACCTCTCTCAGGCTCTGTAAGTCTCTCAAGAAGAGCGCATGCCTCATACTCTGGGTGTGCATCCATTACAGGAGCAAGTGATGTAAGAACCTCTTCTACTGTCTGGTGGAACTCAACCTCACCTGGGTTCTTCTGCTTGCAGAGCTCGATGACTCTCTCAACATAATTTGCCATGATATTTTTTCTCCTTAATAAAAAAACACTTTATTTCTGTTAGCGTGACAACTCACACTACCATACAAATTTTAACACTTGTTAAATAAAAGTCAACCTCTCTCCATATAAGAATTGTATTGTTTAGATACTTTATGAAAGTTCGATGAGCAATTCAAATCCGAGGCGTTTTGTGGTAAAATAAAATGTCATTTTTGTCGAAAGGAGGAGGCTGATGGATTATAGCAATCTTAACAGTGAACAATTGAAGGCTGTAATGCAGACTGAAGGTCCTGTTCTTATTCTTGCAGGCGCAGGTTCTGGTAAGACAGCAACCATGACACATCGAATTGCGCATATCATCGAGCAGGGAGAAGATCCCCGCAGTATTCTTGCTGTAACTTTTACAAACAAAGCTGCAGGCGAGATGAGAAGCAGAGTATCAGTACTTACTCCGGGAATCAGAGGCATGTGGATAATGACTTTCCACGCGCTGTGCCTTAGAATGCTCAGATTCCACTGCGAACTCCTTGGATACAAAGAAGGCTTCACAGTCTACGACGAGACAGATAAGAAGGCACTCATCAAGAGAATTTACAAGGATCTGGATTATTCAGAGAAGGAATATCCCCTTGCTTCGACAATAGGAAGAATCAGCAAGAGCAAAGAACAGGAGATCGACCCTGAAGAATTCCTCATGCAGAGCAGCGGATGGCATGATGACAAAGTGGTTCAAGCGGTGTACGAAAGATATCAGGAGGAACTGATGGCGAATAACGCCATGGATTTCGATGACCTTCTCTGGAACGGCGTGAAGCTCCTCGAGAATAATCCTAATGTCCTCAGATATTACAGTGAACGTTTCAAATATGTTATGGTCGACGAGTACCAGGATACCAACTATCTGCAGTACAAGCTCATCAGAATGCTTGCATCAGCCCATGGCAATCTGTGCGTGGTTGGAGATGATGATCAGTGCATTTACGAGTGGAGAGGTGCAGACATCAGGAACATCCTTGATTTTGAGAATGACTATCCTGATACAGTTACCATCAGACTTGAGCAGAACTACCGCTCTGACGGTAATATCCTCGGTCTTGCCAACTCAGTAATCAGGAACAACAAAGGCCGAAAGAGCAAGTCTCTCTGGACTGACAGAGAAGCCGGCGAGCCTGTAACATACAAGAGGTGCGACGACGAGAAGCTGGAAGCCTGGTATGTGACAAGGGAGATTGAGGAGTGGAGAAGCAAAGGCCTTGATTACAAGGACTTCGCTATTCTTTACAGAAAAAATGCGCTCTCTCGTCCTTTTGAAGAGAAACTCTCATTCTGCGGCATACCTTACAGGGTTCTCGCAGGCTTAAGATTCTATGATCGCAAGGAGGTCAAGGATGTAATGTCATACCTGAGACTCCTTGAGAATCCAGATGACGATGTTGCTATGCTCAGAGTAATCAACGAGCCTAAGCGTGGCGTTGGAGCAAAGTCCTTGTCTAATATCACGCAGTATGCGAAGGCATATAACATGAGTATGTATGCTGCGCTATGCGAGGAAGAAGTAAGAGCCACTCTAACTAAGAAGAGCAAGGCGGAAGTAGAGAATTTTCTGGAGATGATAGCAGATCTCAGAAGAGAGAAGGAGAACCTCACACTCGGAGATCTGTACGATAACATGCTCAACAGATCGGGATATCTGAATGCTCTCGAGAAAGCCAACACCATTGAGGCGGATGGAAGAATCGAGAACATCATGGAATTTAAGTCAGTAATCGGAGCGTTCGAAAAAGGTCTCGATGATGGAACAATCGACGAGATGCTGGAAGAGTTCGAAGAGGAGCGTAGAGCGCTTCTCGGAGAAGGCTTCAGAGCTGAGGAGCCTTCGGCACTGGTGACTTTTCTCGAGAGAATCACCCTAATGGCTGAGGTTGACAACCATGACGCCAACGAGAATGCAGTAGTTCTGATGACACTTCATGGAGCTAAGGGCCTCGAGTTTCCAGTGGTATTTATGCCTGGACTGGAGGCGGGAGTTTTTCCTGGCGCATCAGTTATTGATGATGCAGCCAAGATGGAGGAGGAGAGAAGACTCTGCTACGTTGGAATCACAAGAGCAAAGAAGAAACTTTACATCACTTCCGCATCAACGAGAATGATGTACGGACGTACCGACTACCAGATGGAATCGCCATTCCTTGAGGAGATGGACTGGTCACTGATGGATGGAGACAAGCTTAACAGCGAGAGAAGAACTGCAGGCGGTGGTCTGCGGGATGAGGGAGGCCTTCTCGGAGAGTATTTCTTCGGAGGAAGAACCCTTGGAACCGCAGATGGTTACAGTGGCCAGCCGAAGAGCAGACCTTTCGATTCGCTTAGTGCTTCCGCCAGGGAGACTGAGAGCAAAGCTCATCTTTCGCAGAATTTTGAGATTGGAGATACTCTAAAGCATCCGAAGTTCGGTGAGGGACTCCTCATCGCGCAGGATGATAAGACCATGACCATTATGTTCGATTCTGCTGGACAGAAGAAGATTGGCAAGGGTTATGTTAAGATAGAGAAGATAGGATAGGGATAAGACATGACAAGAGACAAGGCCGTAGAGAGAATACAGGAACTCATTAACATTCTTAACGAAGCATCAAAGGCGTACTACGATGATGCCAGCGAGATAATGACTAATTATGAATATGACAGAATGTATGATGAACTTGAGTCTCTTGAGAAAGAGACTGGTATTGTCATGGCCAACAGTCCAACTGTCAATGTAGGTTACACCGTTCGTTCAGAGCTTCCGAAGGTTCAGCATGAGAAGAAGATGCTGTCTCTTGATAAGACAAAAGACAGGGACGAGCTCAGAGCATGGCTCGGCAATCAGAAAGGCCTCCTTTCGTGGAAGCTTGACGGTCTCACTGTCGTGCTGACTTATGCAGAAGGAGTTCTTGTGCAGGCTGTCACAAGAGGCAACGGAACAATTGGAGAGCTGGTAACAGACAACGCCAGAGCATTTAAGAATGTGCCTTACACAATTCCTTATAAGGGCAGAGCCGTTGTGAGAGGTGAGGCTGTAATTAGATATTCAACATTTAACAAGATTAATGATGCTATAGCAGAGGCGGATGCCAAGTACAAGAACCCTCGCAACCTCTGCAGCGGAAGCGTACGTCAGCTTGACAGCAGAATTACAGCGGAGAGAAATGTAGAGTTCTATGCTTTTACACTCAGCTCCGCAGAACTTGATCTGACACTTCGTTCAGAGCAGATGGAATGGATGAAGAATCAGGGCTTCGATACTGTAGCATATGTGCCTGTGGATGAGAACAGTCTGCTCGATGCAATCGATTCATATGAGAAGCAGATTCCTGATTTCGATATTCCTTCTGATGGACTCGTTCTTACTCTTGAGGATCTTGCTTATGCTGCAAGCCTCGGAACAACAGCCAAGTTCCCTAAGGATTCTCTTGCTTTCAAATGGAGAGATCAGCAGGCGGAGACTGTCCTAAGGGAGATCGAGTGGAGCCCGTCAAGAACAGGTCTTCTCAACCCTGTAGCAGTATTCGACCCGGTTGAGCTGGAAGGAACAACTGTAAGCAGAGCATCAGTTCACAACATCAACATCATGGAGGATCTCCAGCTTGGAATCGGAGATACCATTACTGTATACAAGGCCAATATGATTATTCCGCAGATCAGTGACAACCTGACGCGAAGTAATCACATTGAGATTCCGCCGTTGTGCCCAGTGTGCAGCGGAGCCACAGAGATTAAAGAAGAGACAGGCACGAAGACACTTGTGTGCACAAATCCTGAGTGTCTTGCGAAGCATGTGAAGAGTTTTTCCCACTTCGTAACAAGAGATGCCATGAACATAGAGGGCCTCTCTGAGGCAGGGCTTCTCAAGTTCATAGGTAAAGGAATACTGAAGTCACTTCCGGATATTTACGACATCGAGGAACACAGAGATGAGATTGTTACTATGGAAGGTTTTGGGGTAAAATCTTTCGACAATCTTGTGAAGTCTATCAACAAATCGAGACAAACCACTCCTGCGAGACTTCTTTACAGTCTTGGAATCACAGGAGTTGGTGTTAATACAGCAAATATCATCGCAAGAGCATGCCGCAACAGCTGGGCGGCAATCGAGTCTCTTACTGCTGACGAACTGATGACAATCGATAAGATTGGAAGCGTTATTGCCAGTGATATTATCAGTTTCATGTCTGACGATGATAATAAGCAGATGATTAGAGCTCTTCTTGACAGAGTAGAGCTGGATGAGAACTTTGAGGAGGCAGGAACTGCTCTTGCCGGCAAGGTTTTCGTAATAACAGGAAGCCTCGAGCATTATGGCAACCGCAAGGAGCTTAAAGCAGATATCGAGGCTCAGGGTGGAAAGGTGGCAGGAAGTGTATCTTCTGCAACCGACTATCTTATTACAAACAATCCGTCTTCCGGTTCATCTAAGAACAAGGCGGCGAGAGAACTGGGCGTTGCCATTATTGACGAGGCCGAGATAATAGAGATGCTCAATATGGAAAGAAAGGGGGACTAGCCTATGGAGAATTACAACATTGATTTTGATGAGGTTTTCGAAGAGTCTGAAGAGAAAATCTATCAGCTCATCGAAGAGAAGAAGTATTTCCAGTGCAGAGACGAACTTCTCAAGCACAATGCAGTAGATATTGCGGAACTCCTTGAGTGCGTAATAGAAGAATATGATATGCAGAAAGCAGTCATCCTCTTCAGAACACTACCTAAGGATATATCAGTAGATGTTTTTGCATACCTTGATGTTGATGATCAGGTAGAGATTATCAACATTATCACTGATCCCGAGATTAGATACATCATTGACGAGCTTGACTTCGACGATATGATCGACGTCCTTGAGGAGCTTCCAGCCAATCTTGTAGACAAGATTCTTGACAAGACACCAAAGGCTGAGAGAAGACTTATCAATACATTCCTCAAGTACAAGGATGATACCGCCGGATCACTTATGACTCCGGATTATATTAATCTTCAGAAGAACTGGACGGTTGCAGAGGCTATGGCCCACATCAAAGAAGTCGGCATGGATTCAGAGACAATCTATACATGCTACGTTCTGGACAGCGGTCGAAAGCTGATTGGAATCGTCTCCCTGAGAGCCCTTGTAATTGCAGATGACAACATGAAGGTGTCAGACCTCATGAGAGAGGATTATGTATGGGCTCATGTTGACGATGACCAGGAGGAGATTTCAGATCTGTTCAAGAAGTACGGTTATCTGGCAATTCCTGTTGTAGATAATGAGGGCCGACTTGTCGGTATTGTTACTGTCGACGATATCCTGGATGTAATCGAAGAAGAGACTACTGAGGATATGGAGCGTATGGGAGGTGTCATCGACACAGATGATAAGGATTACCTTGATATGACAGTGTTTGGCCATGTTAAGGCGAGACTCCCGTGGCTGCTTCTTCTCATGTGCTCATACTTTGTTACAGGTGGAATTATAGCAAGCTTCGAGGAGGCACTCTCAGCTGTAATCGTTCTCGTAACATATATGCCTATGCTGATGGGTACAGGTGGTAACTCAGGAACCCAGGCATCGACACTTGTTATTCGTGGAATGGCAACCGGAGAGCTGGAACTTGAAGATTTTATCAAGGTTGCATGGAAAGAGATCAGAATCGGTATCGTTGTAGGAATCTGCTTAAGTGCTATCAACTATGCGAGAATCGTATATCTTGATCATGAGACGCCAATGATTGCACTTACAGTTTGCTGTGCAATGGTACTTATTGTAATTGTTGCCAAGCTCATCGGCTCACTTCTGCCGATGCTGGCCAAAAAAATCGGCCTCGACCCTGCTCTCATGTCAGGTCCTATGATGGCTTCAATTACAGATATGATTTCGCTGCTGACATACTTCGCAATGGCGGGTCTCTTCCTGCACATTTAATTGTATATAAACAGGAACAGGTTGAAATCGCACACGAAATATGCTCATAATGGAACTAACAATGTTAACAAAGGCATAGCCTAAATTATAACTAAGCCTAACGGCGAGGAGGACAAAGTGAAGGAAAGAAACTACGAGGAGCTTCAGGCAGTAGCTCGTAAGGTCAGAATGAATGCTCTGAGAGCAATTTATGCGGCTAATTCAGGACATCCAGGTGGATCATTCTCAGTAACAGACATTCTGGTTGCACTGTACTTTGATGAGATGAACATCGACCCAAAGAACCCGAAGATGGAAGACAGAGACAAGCTGGTTCTATCAAAGGGACATGCAGTACCGGCTCTTTACGCTACACTCGGTGAGAGAGGATTTTTTGATGTAGAGGAGATGATGACACTACGTCAGGTTGACAGCCACTTCCAGGGACATCCTAACATGAACAAGTGTCCAGGCATCGAGATGTCAACTGGTTCACTGGGTCAGGGCTTTTCAGTAGCTGTAGGTATGGCCATCGCAAGCAAGATGGATAAGAAGGACAATTTCGTATACGCAGTAACTGGTGACGGAGAGCTTCAGGAGGGAATCATCTGGGAAGCGGCTCTCAGTGCTGCAAAGTATCAGCTGGACAACTTCATCGCTATCGTAGACTGGAACGGTCTTCAGATTGATGGAAATGTTGATGTTGTTAAGAAGGTTGCACCTATCGATGAGAAATTCGCAAGCTTCGGATTCAACACAATCATGGCTGACGGCCACGACTTCGAGAGCCTCCTTGGCGCAATCGACCAGGCAAAGGCTAATAAGGGAACAGGCAAGCCAACTGTTATCGTTGCAAAGACACACAAGGGACAGGGCGTTTCATTCATGACAGACCAGGCTGGATGGCCCGGCAAGGCTCCTAACGCTGAGCAGTTTGAGCAGGCAATGAAAGAACTCGGAGGTGAGATGTAATGGCAGACGTAAAGAAAATCGCTACAAGAGCGGCATACGGAGAATTCCTCGTAGAAGAGGGAGCAAAGAGACCTAACCTCGTTGCTATGAGTGCTGACCTTTCAGGTTCAAACAAGACAGACGGTTTCGAGAAGGCTTATCCAGAGAGATTCATCGAGTCAGGTATCTCAGAGCAGGATATGTATGCAGAAGCTGCAGGACTTGCTCTTTCAGGCAAGGTGGTATGCGCAAGTACTTTTGCTATGTTTGCTGCCGGAAGAGCTTACGAGATTATCAGAAATTCAATTGCATATACAGGTGCTAATGTTAAGATATGCGCTACACACGGCGGAATCACAGTAGGTGAGGATGGTGCCAGCCACCAGACTTTCGAGGACATTGCTCTCATGAGAGAGATTCCTGGTATGGTAGTTCTCAATCCTGCAGATGCAGTAAGTGCAAAGGCGCTTCTTGCAGAGACCGTTGCAGCAGATGGCCCTTCATATGTAAGACTCGGACGTGCCAATGTTCCTGTAATATATGATGAGAACGAGATTTTCGAAATCGGTAAGGCTAAGACTGTTAAGGAAGGAAGCAACGTTACAATCATCGCTACTGGAATCATGGTTGCCGATGCAATAGCAGCGGCAGAGACTCTGGAAGCTGAGGGTATCAGTGCAAGAGTTATCGACATGCATACAATCAAGCCTCTTGATGAGGAAGCAATCATCAAGGCTGCGCAGGAGACTGGTGCAATCGTAACAGCGGAAGAACATTCAGTTATCGGTGGCCTTGGAAGTGCAGTTGCAGAGGTTGTTGTTCAGAACTGCCCTGTTAAGGTTGCTATGGTAGGACAGAAGGACTGCTTTGGCGAGTCAGGCAAGCCGGCAGATCTTCTGAAGAAGTATGGAATGACTCCTGCAGATATCGTAGCTGCAGTTAAAAGTGTAAAGTAACTATTATACCCCAAAAGCATCATCGACAGATGATGCTTTTTTTTAACCTCGAAACGAGGATTAATTATAAAGAATGAATAAAAATACACAATTATGCATAAAAGCCTTGATTATAAACTGAAAAAATGTTACATTTATTCTCGAAAATAATATCTTTAGTATGTGACAAGATAGAAGATAAGGAGAACAAAAGCAATGAAAAAGACACTTATGAAGTTTGCTGCTCTCGCATCAGTTCTTGTAATGATGCTTGCTCTTACATCATGCGGCAGCGACGACACACTTCTCGTAGTAACAGAGGCTACTTTCCCTCCATTTGATACAATCGATGACGATGGCAACATCGCAGGTTTCGATATGGATCTCATGAATGCAATCGCTGAGGACCAGGGCTTCAAGGTAGAGTACAAGGACATCGGTTTTGATTCACTCATTCCTGCTCTTGAGGCAGATGAGGCTGATATCATCGCAGCTGGAATGAACTCACTTGACCCAGAGCGTCAGGCAAAGGTTGACTTCTCAACACCATACTTTGACAGCCAGCTTGTACTTGTAGTTGCTGACAGCAATACAACAATCAACAGTGTTGCAGATCTTAAGCCAGACATGAAGGTTGCAGGACAGATCGGTACAACAGGTGCTGATGAGGCAAATGCTCTTGAGAAGGATGGAAAGATCGCAAAGGCAGTTATTCTTGACAAGGTAAGTGATGCAATGCTTCAGCTCCAGAATGGAGATATCGATGCAATCATTCTTGACAAGCCTGTTACAGAGTCATACATCGCTAAGCAGCCTGGTATCGCTAAGATCGTTGGAAGCCCAATCGGTGAGCTTGAGAGCTATGCATTCGCAGTTCAGAAGGGCAATGAGGAGCTTCTTGAGAAGATCAACACAGGTCTTAAGAACATGATCGAGAATGGAACATACGACGAGCTTGTAGCTAAGTGGTTCTAAATCATTCGCTTAATAATTAATATTGACTTGCACGAACGGAACTGTCGTATAACGGCAGTTCCGTATTGTGGCTTAAAGGGAGTATGTAAATGGAATTGTATTTAAAAGGTTTTCTCATAGCTTGTAAGGGTATTCCGGCGACTGTTGGTGTATCTTTGTTTGCTATTATCCTTGGCGCTGCGCTTGGTCTTCTGCTTGCTCTTGCAAGACAGAGCAGAAGCAAGCTTCTTAAGGGCGTAAGCTCTGTATATGTTGATATTGTCAGAGGAACACCGATGGTAGTTCAGGCGCTGATTATGGCATACGGCGTGCCACAGCTTCTTCAGTCAAACGGAGTTCCTTTCAAGTGGCCTGAGCTGGTAATTCCTGCTATGCTTGTGTGTGCCCTTAATTCATCTGCATACATGGCAGAGGTCGTTCGAAGCGGACTTCAAGCTGTAGATAAGGGCCAGATGGAGGCGGCACGATCACTTGGTATGCCAAAGAAGATGGCTATGAAGCTGATCATCATTCCTCAGGCAATTCGTATTATCCTGCCGGCGTTCTGCAACGAGTTCGTAACACTCATCAAGGAGACATCAGTACTCAGCTTCGTTGGAGTTATCGAAATCACTCGTCGCGGTGCTCTGTGGAATTCACAGTCCTTTGAGACATTCCCGGCGTATATTGGAGTAGCTATTGCATATATGATTCTCACAATTCCTCTGACTAAGATCATTGGCAGATATGAGAAGAAGAGAGCTAGTAAGGAGGCATAGAATCATGGCAATGATAGAGATTAAAGACCTCAAGAAAAGCTTTGGCAGCAACGAGGTACTCAAAGGAATAGATCAGAGTGTAGAACAGCACGAGGTACTGTGCATTATCGGACCATCAGGTTCAGGCAAATCGACAATGCTTCGCTGCATCAATCATCTTGAAGAGCCAAGTTCAGGTGAGATTTACATTGACGGGGAGCTTGTAACAGAGGAGAACATTGACAGAGTAAGAACGAAGATGGGCATGGTATTCCAGCAGTTCAATCTTTTCCCTCACATGTCAGTTCTTGATAATCTGACTTGTGCACCTATCAATGTTAAAGGTGTGTCTAAGGCAGAGGCAGAAGAAAAGGCTAAGGCGCTTCTCGAAAGAGTTGGCCTTGCTGAGAAGGTTAACGAGTTCCCTCGTTCACTTTCCGGTGGACAGCAGCAGAGAGTTGCCATTGCAAGAGCTCTTGCAATGGACCCTGAGATTATGCTTTTCGATGAGCCGACATCAGCACTTGACCCTGAGATGGTAGGAGAGGTACTTGACGTAATGAAGTCACTTGCCAGAGAGGGTATGGCGATGATTGTTGTTACTCACGAGATGGGTTTTGCTAAAGAGGTAGCTGATAAGGTTATCTTTATGGATGGCGGATACATTGTAGAGCAGGGTGCTCCACAGGATGTAATCGGCAATCCGCAGGAAGCAAGAACACAGGATTTCCTTTCGAAGGTGCTGATTTAGTATCGGGAAAATATGGCGCTCGCAGATGCGGGCGCCTTTTTTGTTTTTTTCGAGAACTAAATATACGATTAGTATCGAAAAATAACTACATTATGTGGTGTTGCTTTTGTGAAAATACTGTCCTAAACCTTTAACGACAGGAATAAAAGGAGTATAATCATTATGTATTACTGCGTTTAGGAGGAGATATGATAGTTTTTAAAAATGTAACAAAGAACTATGGCGGCAACACAGGCCTGAACAGAGCATCTGTTCATATCAACAAGGGCGATTTCGTATTCCTTGTTGGACCAAGTGGCGCTGGTAAGACAACTTTTATTAGACTTATTCTTAAGGAGATTGAGCCTGACAGCGGAAGTATTTCTGTTGCCGGCAAGGATATAACAAATCTTTCAAGAAGGGAGATTCCGGAGCTCAGACAGAAGATTGGAATGGTTTTCCAGGACTTCAGACTTATTGAGAAGAAGACTGTTTACGAGAATGTCGCTTTTGCCATGGAGGTACTTCACAGAAGCAAGAAGGAAATCAGAGAGAGAGTACCGTACGTGCTTGACCTGGTTGACATTGCAGACAAGGCTGACAGATATCCACATGAGCTTTCGGCTGGTGAGCAGCAGAGAGTAGGAATTGCAAGAGCTATTGTCAACAGACCTAGAGTTCTCATTGCTGATGAGCCTACAGGTAACCTTGACCCTGTAACTGCAATGGAGATTATGGCACTTCTTGAGAAGATCAATGTTAGAGGAACTACAATCCTCATGGTTACTCATGCCAAGGATATCGTTGACCAGATGCACAAGAGGGTTGTTGCCATTGAGCATGGTCAGATTGTAAGAGATGAGGAAGGTAAATATGGATTCGAAACAGTAAATCCATATTACTTCAGCGGAGAGGAGGTTGACCCATATGTTTTCTAGACTGGGATATTCAATCAAGCAGTCCTTCTCCCAGATGGGAAGAAACAAAGGAATGTACTTCACATCAGTTCTTGCTATTACAGCGATGATGCTTATTCTCGGACTTTTCTTTGTAGCTTTTGTTAATGTTGACCTTTTCGCAAAGACAATCCAGCAGAACTACAACGTGGTTCAGGTATATATGGAGAACGACAACACGGACAAGCTGACCGAGGAGATCGGCAAGCAGATTAAGGCTATGGACGGTGTTGATAATGTTGAAATGGTAACAAGCGAGGAAGCTCTCCAGACTCTCAAGAAGAGATGGGGAGATAATGCGTACCTCCTTGACAATCTTCAGGAGAATCCGCTGCCGGATTCATACAGCGTTTATGTAACTGATGAAGCTGCGGCGGCTGCATTTGCAAAGAATGTAGTAACAATCAAAGGTGTAAACGATATCACCTATTATCAGGAGACAATCGATAAGCTGGCTAAGATCAGCAGATTCATAGAGGTAGCATCTCTGGTGACAATGATTTTCCTGATTATCATTTCCATTGTAATTGTTGCTAATACAATTAAGCTTACGGTAATGAATCGTGAGAAGGAGATCAGCATTATGAAGTATCTGGGAGCCACTGACTGGTTCATCAGAGGACCATTCATCCTGGGTGGTGTATTCATTGGACTGTTCTCATCAGCTGTTGCTTCAGGCCTTGTATATCTGATATATGAGAAGCTTGTAGATATTCTTGGCGGAGACATTGCCAGAATTCTTTCTGTAACACTGGTTCCTGCCAACTATCTGATTATAAATCTGCTTATAATTTTCGCATCACTGGGTGTTGGTATTGGAGTAGTAGGAAGTATCATTTCGATTAGAAGATTCTTACAGAAGTAAGGAGGTCAGATAATGAGAAAAAAGAAATTTGACATAATAATAGTAATGGTGGTCTGCTTGTCTCTGGTACTGGCATCAATCGCAGGGGCTTACGCTGCTTCTTATTCACAGAAGCAGCAGGAGGCTGCAGCATGGGGACAGAAGTACCAGAATGCACTCAAGCTTACAAAGGATGCCGAGGAGAAGGCTGCAATCATGCAGGATTCAATTGCTGCAAAGAAGAGTGAGATTGCTGAGACACAGGGCAAGGTTGATGCGAAGCAGAAGGAGATTGATGCTCAGACTGCTGCACTCAACGAGAGACTGAATGTAATGTATAAGACGGGAACTGTAGGCTTTGTAGATGTAGTTCTCAGTTCTGACAGTATAGCAGACCTTCTTATGAATGTTGGTCTTGTACAGAAGATTCTCAAGAATGACCAGGACATCCTTGAGAAGATGCAGGATGATCTCAAGGAGCTTCAGGAGCTTAAGGCTAAGCTTGAGAAGGAGAAGGCTGACCTTGATTCTCAGATGGCTGAACTTAACAAGTATATTGCTGAGAAGAAGGCTGAGGCTGACAAGGATAGGGCAATGCAGAGACAGCTTGAGAATGAGGCGGCAGCTCTTTATGCACAGATGATTGCATCACAGCCATCTAACACACCATCTTCAGCACCTGCAGCTGGAAGCGGCAACTATGTATGGCCAACACAGGGAATAATCACTTCAAAGTATGGATACAGAATCTGTCCGTTCCATGGACAGGAGTTCCACAACGGGATTGATATTGCAAGATCACCACAGGGCACACCTGTATATGCCATTACAAGCGGTACAGTAAGTCTTGCATCCTGGTACGGCGGATATGGTAACTGCGTTACAATCAACCACGGAGGCAATATGATGTCACTTTATGGACATCTGCAGAAGTATGTAGTAAGCAAAGGACAGAGTGTATCTAAGGGACAGCTTATCGGATACATGGGAAGTACTGGTAACTCAACAGGTCCACACCTGCACTTTACTGTATATAAGAACGGATCAACAATTAATCCTCAGTCACTTTATTAATTTCTAATCAGGGAGAGTCGGCATAGTGCATAATGCTATCATAAGAATTCTTGAATCAAGAGGAATCGGTGAGGAGATGAGAGAAGAGTTCTTCTCACCGAGACCTAAGCTGACATATGATCCATTCCTTCTTGAGAACATGCGTGAGGGAGTGGATTTGCTGCTTGAAGCGGTAGATGAAGGCCGAAGAATCGTAATCTATGGCGATTACGATGTAGACGGCATTACATCCACCTCTCTTATGATGAAAGTTCTTTCTACTCTGACCGACAATGTATCATACTACATTCCATCAAGACTTGATGAGGGATATGGCCTTCACAAAGAGTCGATTGACAGAATTCACGAGGATGGTTGTGAATTGCTGATTACTGTAGACTGCGGTTCAGTTTCCAAGGCAGAGACAGAGTATGCTCACTCACTTGGCATTAAGACAATCGTTACTGACCATCACAATATCTCAACGGTAAGAGCAGATGGAATCATTATCAATCCGATGCTTCCGGAAGATAATTATCCATTCAAGGGTCTTGCGGGAGTTGGTGTAGCATACAAGTTCGCACTTGCCATCTCCAGAGAGCGTGAAGTGCCTAAGAAGGTCATGGCTGAGATTCTCGAGCTTGCAACAATCGGTACAATTGCAGATATTATGCCGATGCTTGATGAGAACAGAACGATCATCAAATGCGGAATGAGATTCATTCACCTTGGCTGTTACAACAAGGGCCTGAGAAGGCTTATTGACTTGTCAGGACTTGACTATTCAAAGCTTCGTCCTACAGATGTATCCTTCGGTATTGCACCAAGAATCAATGCTGCAGGAAGACTTGGAGATGCAACACTCGGCGTAAGACTTTTCCTTGCAGAGAATGATGATGAGATTGAGAGATGCTGCAATACTCTTATTGAGACTAACCGCGAGAGAAGAGCGCTTCAGGATGATGCATACGGAAGGAGTATGGAAATTGCCAGGTCTGCTCATGCAGAGGATGACTTTCTTGTCCTTGAAGTCAACAATGCTCATGAGGGAGTTCTCGGAATTGTTGCCGGCAAGATTCGCGAGACCGTCAACAGGCCTTGCATCATCGTAACTCAGAGTGGGGACAATTATAAGGGAACAGGTCGTTCCATCGATAAAGTTGACCTTTTCGAAATGCTGGACAAGTATCGCGACGACTTCATAAGTTTTGGCGGACATGCGGCAGCATGCGGTTTTACCATTGCAGAAGATAAGATTGAACCACTGAGAAAAAGACTTAACATCGATCTGTCTGAGATGTATGCAGCAGACGAGACACTTTTCGATATTGATTATCACTGCGATGCAACTGTTGCTCCACTGGAATTTAATCTGGAGCTTGCAGAGGATGTACAGCTTCTCGAACCCTGCGGCAAGGATAACGCGACGCCGCTGTTTAAGATGGCTAATGTTGTACCTGTCGGCTGGAGATATCTGAAGAACGACCATAAATACGCGAAGTTCCAGGTAGAAGCCGATGGAGGAAGAATGATTGACTGCATGCTTTTCAGAGATGCAGAGAAGTATGCCGATGTCATAGCTGATAACAGCACTGTTGATGTTGTCGGCACAATTGAGATAAATAACTGGAGAGACAGCAGGAAGGCTCAGATGATTGTCAAGTGGGTGCTGCCTGCAGAGGACTAACCAGATGGATAATAACAACAAAACAAGAGCAAGAACAGTCAAAGTCAAGGATTTGAGGCGAGTGGAGATAGTGTTTTTCATTATTGGATTCATCGCAGCATTCCTTGCACTTTTGATATATACGAAAGTTTTCCAGGGCGGGGTGCTCCTGACACATGACCAGTATGAATACTATAAGGGTATGGATGACACCTACGGCAAGTTCTACAAGATGGAGACACTTGTGGAGGAGAATGGCTTATTTACATATGAGACTGATAATCTGGATGATTACATGGCAGCAAGTGTAATGGCGGGAATGAAGAATGATGAGTATGCCCAATATTATCCGGCAAGATCTTTCAAGCAGTTTAAGCACAGATATGTGACATATGTAGGAATCGGAATAACAACAAGAGAAGAAGGCGGTAAATATCTGGTATCTTCTGTTATCGACAACAGCCCGGCGGCTGAAGCAGGCATTGAGGAGGGTGATGTAATCGTCTCAATTGATGGCAAGAAGCCGGCATCACATAATGAAGTCAGTGATCTGATCGGTGGCGATGCAGGAACAACTGTTGTAATTGTCCTGGAGAGAGATGGCAAATCAAAGACCGTAAGCGTAGACAGAGCAGAGATTGCGGCCGATACGGTTGATTACAAAGTCTATGACAAGGCTGCTGGAATTGGATATATTAAGGTCACATCCTTCTCAAAAGGTACAACGAAAGACTTTAAGCTGGCGGTGAAAGACCTGAAGAATCAGGGCTGCAGGAAGCTTATCGTGGATCTTAGAGACAATACAGGCGGTCTTGAAGCAGAGGGCCTTGACCTGGCAGATTATCTGCTTCCATCATGTGTAATCATTTCTGAAACCAATAACAAAGGTACTGAGAAGGTTCACAAGTCAGATCAGTCCTCAATTGGAATGGATTATGTAATTCTTGTAAATGAAAAAACCGCCAGCAGCTCAGAGATAGTAGTTTCGGCGGTAAAGGCCAACAAAGCGGGAGTTATTATCGGCACAAAGACTTATGGCAAAGGTCTTATTCAGAAGCTCCATGAATTTGAAGACGGCAGTGCTTTCAAATATACCACAGGAGAATACGTTGCTGCTGACGGAAGCAAGGTCAACAAGGTAGGCATAACGCCTGACATCTGGGCAACAGGTGATGACTGTCTGACACAGGCTGTCAAGGCGCTCAAATAGACAGGGAATTATTTGGATAACTTAGGAGAGTAACGGATGTATATTTACAGTAGCTATGATTTCGATGGAAGCCGTGATATGAGCAGAGCACTTCTGGCGAAGGCTTTTGACCACTGCATGAATGATTTCGCTACACCTGAGACTGCTCAGCTTGGTATTACAGGAAGACAACTTGTCCAGCTCATTGAGACAGGTGAACATGGCAAGCCATATATTGAAGATTTCTTAAGCTTTTCTGTATCGCATACTGGTAATGCATGGGCCGTTCTTATTGCAACGGAGGACTGCGGTCTTGATATTCAGTTCCCGAAGCCTTGCAGGAACATGGACCGCATAAGTGAGAAGTATTACACAGAAGAAGAACAGCAAATGATTGCTGAAGAGGGTGAAGAAGCATTCTGGAAGATATGGACCAGAAGAGAAGCAGCAATCAAGGCTGTTGGGGCAACTGTTGTAAGCAGCGTTCCAGATGTGACCGGTGAATCGGTAGTAATTGATGGAGTCGAGTACTGGCTCTCAGAGGTTGAACTTCTTGGCGCCGCTGAGATACCTTACGGCGCAATGTGTACGCGCGAAGAGCCTAAAGCGATTCACTATTTTAGATTGTAGGTTGATTTTTACATGGAAGATAAGAAGACTAGCAAGAAAAAAAGTGCTCTTGATGCTGCGGCGGATTACCTTTCTTATCGCATGAGAACTTGTGCTGAAGTGATTAAGAAGCTTAAGGACAAGGGCTATAGCGATGATGAGATTGATGAAGCAATAGAACAGCTCAAGAGTCTCAAGTACCTGGATGATTATGAATATGCCTTTAGATATTTCCAGTACAGCAGCAGTAAGCATCATGGCGCAAGAAGAGCAGAGAGGGAACTTTCAGATAAAGGAATTCCTTCAGAGACAATTGCACTTGCTTATGAGGACTATATCTATGAGAGCAAAGTTGATGAATATGAGGAAGCTCTCGAACTTGCCCGGAAGGAAGTAGAACTTAAGGGTATTGCTCCAGATGACAGGATGATTGCGAGAGTCGCAAGGAAGCTGGAGAGCAGAGGCTTTCGTGCTGATGATATATACAGAGTAATGTCGGAGATGAGAACATGGAGAGACACAACAGAACGGTAAAGATAATAGGGGAGAGCGGTCTTGAAAGACTGCTGAATTCCAGTGTTCTTATTGTCGGCAATGGTGGTGTCGGATCATATGCGGCGGAGGCTATAGGCAGAAGTGGTGTTGGCAAAATCACTGTTATGGACGGCGATGAAGTAGCCGAGAGTAATATCAACAGACAGCTTGTTGCCCTGACCTCAACAGTAGGTCTTAAGAAGGCAGAGGTTGAGGCGGCAAGACTTCGAGATATCAACCCGGATGCAGAGGTAACAGCAGTTGCGCAGTTCTATAAGACTGGAGAAGAGATTGATGTTACAGCATTTGATTACGTTGTTGATGCCATAGATGATGTAGATGCAAAAGTGCTTCTTATTAAGAAGTGCGTAGAGCAGGGAGTGCCTGTAATCTCCTCCATGGGAGCTGCAGGCAAGCTCGGGACAGATTTTCGCATTGAGGACCTTGCAAAGACTGGAACATGTCCGCTTGCCAAGGTAATGAGAAAAAGATTGAGACAGGAAGGTATAGAGCATCTTCCTGTTGTATATTCACTTGAGAAGCCTATTCCGCGTAATGGCGAGCTTGGCTCAATCAGCTACGTACCGGCAGCGTGCGGACTGGTTCTCGGAGGCTATGTTGTAAGGAAGCTTGCAGGTATAGAATAAGGGAGTCGGTGATGGATACTACTTTATTGATAATTATAATAGTCCTTGCCCTACTCCTTGTTGGAACTCTCGTTGTGTCAGTAATGTCACTTATGAAGGGGCAGGCAAACGAAGCGAGAATGGATTCGTATTTCAGGTCTTATGCTGAGCTTGTTGCTGGCAATCAGAAGGCTATGAGCGAACAGCAGGATATAAGGCTTAGAGCTCTCGAGGAGAGCATGAGTCGTTTGAGAAACGATAACAGTGCACAGCTTGAGGGAATGAGAAGGACTGTAGACAGCAGGCTCGATGAGGTGTATAAGGGCATTGGAGAGATGAAAAGTGTTGCTGCTAATGTTGGCGATCTCAAGAAGATTCTGACCAATGTCAAGACAAGAGGCATTCTTGGAGAGGTTCAGCTGGCTGCGATTCTGGATCAGATTCTGACAACAGAGCAGTATGATGTAAATGTTGCAACAGTGCCGGGGAGCAGTAACAGGGTTGAGTTCGCAATAAGACTGCCGGGCGATGGAGATAATTATGTGTACCTTCCAATCGATTCCAAATTCCCGGGAGATGCATATGGTGCACTTATGGATGCATATGAGACGGGCGACAAGGTTACCGTTGATGTTCACAAGAAGAAGCTTTTTGTCACTATGGCAAATGAAGCCAGGGATATAAGAGACAAATACATAAGTCCGCCTTATACAACAGATTTCGCAATTATGTTCCTTCCTTTTGAAGGTCTTTATGCGGAGGCTGTCAACAGCGGTATGGTAGAGATGCTGCAGAGGAAGTTTAAGGTCACAATAGCAGGACCTACTACTATGTCAGCTCTTCTCAACAGCTTACAGATGGGCTTCAATACTCTTGCAATCGAAAAGAAATCAAGCGAGGTATGGGAGCTTCTCGGTGCAGTAAAGACGGAATTTGAAACTTTTAACGATGTGCTCTTATCAGCACAGAACAGGATAAATCAGGCTAACACAGAGATTGATAAGCTGGTCGGAACAAGAACGAGACAGATTCAGCGTAAGCTGAAGAATGTGGTGGCGCTGTCTGAGGATGCGGCCAGAAAGAAACTGGACGATTAGTACTACGGAGGGTATTAGTGAAGATTTGGGCGATTGGTGATCCACACCTTTCATTTCATGAAGATGTTAATAAGCCAATGGATGTCTTTGGCCTCGGATGGGAGAATCATGCCGAGCGTCTTAAGACTGCCTGGATTGAGGCTGTTGCCTGCGATGATATTGTTATCATTCCCGGCGATATTTCATGGGGCCTTAAGCTAGAAGAGGCATTGCCTGATATTGAGTGGATTCATAAGCTGCCGGGTATCAAGCTTATTACCAAAGGTAACCATGATCTCTGGTGGAGCAGAATCAATTATTTGAATTCCTTATATGATGATGTTCATTTCATGCAGAATGATGCATATTATGTGGAGGAACTCGGCGCTGTTATTTGTGGTACAAGAGGCTGGCCTTATCCGGGTTCGGAGGAGTATTCGCAGCATGATGAGAAGATTTACAGAAGAGAGCTTCTGAGACTGGAGATGGGACTTGAGTCGGCAGTAAAGGCTGCGCCCGGGGCTTATCTTATCGCAGCGCTTCATTATCCGCCAAGCGATTCAAACTGCAGAGAGACTGAATTCACCAGACTGCTTGAGAAGTATGGCGTGAACCAGTGCATCTACGGACACCTTCACGGGCCTGTAGCATATAGAAGCGGCCCAAAGGGCGTTTTTAGAGGGGTTGAATATAAACTTGTTTCCATGGATTATCTTGGAGCAAAGCCGAAATTGATATATGATATAGAGAAGGATAATAATTAGGAGAAAGGGCTGAAGAAATGAAATACGCATTTATTGTCAATCCTGCATCTGGTCAGGGCAAGAAGAAAGATCTTGTTGCGCAGTTAAACGAGCTTGTTGAGTCAAGTTCAAAGGATATTAAGGTCTACTATACTGCAGGTGAGAAGGATGCGACAGTTCTTGCTGATGCCATTGCCAGAGAAGCTGGTGACGAGCAGGTTGTGATTTTCGCTTGTGGAGGCGATGGAACGATTCAGGAGGTTGCCAACGGAATAGTAGGTAATGACAATGCTGTTCTGGGTGTAGTGCCTGTTGGAAGCGGCAATGATTTCGTAAGAACTCTTGGAGGCGGCCTTGATGAAGGACAGAAGTTCCTCGACCTTGACAGACAGATTAACGGCGAGATGATTAAGGCTGATCTTCTTAAGATGTCATATATCGAGAATGGTGAGACCGTTGAGAAGTATATCGTTAACGGAATCAATATCGGTTTCGACGGCAACGCTGCAATCACCGCAAGCAAGGCGAAATCATATCCTTTTATCTCTGGAACAATGTCATACATCGTTGGCGTGCTTGTCAATCTGGCTGCCAAGAAAGGTGAGAATCTTAGAATT
>JAGHUT010000049.1 GCA_018064645.1 Candidatus Crickella merdequi
GTACGAGACACCTTGCACGCATCGAAGACTGTTGCGCAGAAACTTTACAGGGAAGAACTTGCCGCACAAGCACCTCCCTGATAAAGGACGCCGGAGATAGAGTCACGGATGTGGAGTCACTGAGTACCTCAGAGAGTTCAATCCGTGACACTATCTTTGTCGGCGATAGTCTCTGCGGAACATTCAGTTATAGGGACAGTTGGGTGACGATAGATGTCAGCGATTCTCTTCTCTCGTATGAGGTCAGGGACTCGCTGACGACTATCGTCACCACTGATTATAAGCACAGGTTCCTGTGGTGGAGATGGGGAAAACGCGGATATCGCGTTACCGTTGTGTCGCACAATCCTCATTCGAGGATAACGTATAACGATTATATCACTGTTTTGCATTGATTTTTGCGGTTTATTTGAAAATGTCAAGTAAAATATTTGGTGATGTGGTGAATTTTGTGTAACTTTGCGGTGAAAATATTAAAATATTTGGTTATGATCTTCTCCGTACTTGCAGCAATTGTTGTTATTGCTATTACTATAGGTCTTATAATTATGTGTTGTGGACTAGCTGTTGCTGGGGCTACATCTGTTGCATATTGCTTTTCAAGAGTATGGGAAGTCGTGAAAATAATAGATCGCAAACTTGGTGAATTGATATAATACGGAAGACTCTACTGTTTTCCGTATTTTTTTTGGTGTTAGTTAAGTAGTATCTTTGCGAAAAATATTAGCAAAGATGACTAAAGAACAAATTTATATAACGACCGTTAAACTAAATACGGAGGAAGCCAAGGCAAGACTTGATGAACTTGTCCGTAAGGAAAAAGAAGTTAAGGCAGAGTATGGCAAAGCTCTGTCTTCAGGAGATGATAAGGCTATTCAGCGTACAAAAAAAGAACTCAGCAAAGTTCGGAAAGAACTGAATGCATTCAAGTTGGAGACAATGCAGGTTGATGAGATTCTGAATAACTTGTCATCAGCTTCAATAAATCAGCTGAATAAAGCTGCAAAGTCTCTAAATGGGCAGATGAGGAATCTTGCTGCGGATACGCAGGAGTTCGCTGATAAGCAGAAAGAGTTAAAGAAGGTAAAAGCACGTCTTGCTGAGATAAGAGAAGAGAGCGCAGCAACAGGGAACATTTTGACACGTAGCTTCGATTTTCTTAATAAGAACTGGGGAGCATTTACACAAATCCTTGGTTCTATAACGGGTTTGTCTGTGGCTATTCGCCATACAACAGGTGAATATGCAGAAATGGAGGAGGCAATGGCTAACGTTCAAAAATATACAGGCCAGACATCCGAAGAAGTGCATAGGATGAATGAGGAATTCAAGAAAATCGATACTCGTACATCTCGAGAGAAACTTAATGCTCTTGCTGGTGATGCTGGACGATTGGGAATCCAGGGCGCAAAAAATATCATGGAATTTATTGATGCCGCTGATAAAATAGAGGTGGCACTGGGGGATGATCTCGGCCAGGATGCAGTAAAGAATATAGGAAAATTGGCTGAGACATTCGGAGATTCTGACAAGATGGGACTGCGTGCGGCAATGCTTGCAACTGGTTCAGCAGTAAATCAGCTTGCTGGTTCGTCATCTGCGGCTGCTGGGTACATCGTTAACTTCGAAGCTCGTTTTGCTGGTCTTGGTAATCAGGCGCATATGGTTCAGACGGACATCATGGGTCTCGCTGCTGTTCTTGACCAGAACATGCAGCAAGAGGAGACATCATCAACGGCTCTGGCGCAGTTAATGACGAAAATGTACACGGAACCTCAGAAGTTCGCTCAGCTTGCAGGCAAGTCAATCGAAGATTTCACACGTTTGCTGAAAGAAGATGCCAATGAGGCGCTGCTGACATTTCTCGAGTCTATGCGCAGCAAGGGCGGCTTTGATTCCCTGGCACCTATGTTCGATGAAATGGGACTGTCAGGTGTTCGCTGTGTAGGTGTTCTATCAACTCTCGCTACAAACCTTGATGAGGTGCGCCGACAGCAGAAAATTGCGTCGGATGCTTTTTCTAAAGGAACATCGGTGTTGGATGAATTCAATGTGCAGAATAATACTGTACAGGCAGAGGTTGATAAGGCAAAGAAAAAATTCAAAGAATTATCAATCGAACTTGGTGAGAAACTTCTACCTGTCGTAAAATATACGATTTCTGGAAGTTCTTTGCTTATCAGGAGTTTATCGATAATTATAAAACTCCTATACGATTACAAAACCTACATAATAGCAGTCACTGCGGCTTTAACTTCATATTATGCTGTAATGAAAGCGGAAGCTATATGGAGTACTTTCGCTAAAGGTGTCAAGATGTCTACAAATGCAATAAAGGGTTTATGGACAGTTTTGGCAAACAATCCATGGGGTGTTCTTATTACCCTCGTGTCTTTGGCTACTGCGGCATTACTTGAATACAGAAAAAAAGTCAGGGCTGCAAAGGAAGAGGCAGAAGAATTGAATAGAGTGGAACTGGAAGCCCTTAAGACTTATTCTAAAGAGGCTGCAGAAATAAAAGCTCTTGACAAAATTCTTCATGATGAGACAATTTCGATTGATAAGCGTAGGGAGGCCTTGGATAAACTTAAACAGATTATTCCAGGCTATAACGCTCTTCTAAGCGAGGAAGGTAGGCTTACTAGAGATAATAGAGATGCAATTGAAAATTATCTTATCTCGCTGGAAAAACAGATAAAACTGAAGGCGTATCAAGACAAGTTGCAGGAACTTTACGCCAAACAGGATGAGCTTAATGAAACTAAAAACGAGCAGTCAAAGAAATATTGGGACACAAGACAGACAAACACTCTGCAGGGTTACAACAGAAATGGTGTTATTGCGAAGATTTCACGTGCATTGGGTGTTGAAGAAGAGTCGAAATTAAAGCAAGCTCTTGACAATACAGAGAATGCTCTGGGGGAGGTTGACGGCAAGATTAACTCGCTTATGAAGAAGATTGCGACTGTCAGCACACAAGCATCGGAGATAACTTCTACATCAACAAATTCCGGTGGCGGTAATGGTTCTTCTGGTACTGGTTCAGCTGGCTCTGGTGGTTCTGGTAGTGCTACCTCAAAAGAGGATCCTAACAAGAAGGCAATTGAGCAAAGCAGGTCTATTGCCAAGCAACTTAATGCAATCAATGAGGCAGAGTATGCACAAGGAATCAAACTGAAGGCCGACTATGAGCAGCGCAAATATGAGATTACCATGGAAGAACTGGAACGTGAGCTTGCTATCTATGAAAAAGGTACCGATGATTATAAGATCACGCTTGCAGAGTGGCAGAAAACTCTTTCTGAGCAATTCCGCGCTGCTACTGCTTTGCAGGAAGAGGATATCGAGAACGAGGCAAAAAACATTGAGAATACACTTAAACGTGCTTACAATGATCCTAAATCTAAAATCTTCAATAATCAGGAAGCATTGGACCAGGCTCTCTTCGAAAACACCTATAATACGCTGAAAAAACGGCGTGAACTGTATGCTGAATCATCTCAGGAATATGCCGATATCTCTGCTGAAATGGCTGAGAAGGATGAGCAAAACAAGCTGCGTCTCGCTGAAATCTATGCTAAGAAAGTCAGCGAGTTCAAAGATGAGTACTTGAAGATGACAGAACAGGAGCGTATGGAAATGGAGCTTGATTTCGCCAAGCAGCTGCATGATAAGGGCCTCTTGTCTGAAGAGTTGTATCAGAAGGCCATCGAGGCTATCAAGAAGAAATATGCATCAAAAGATGATGCCAACGGCATGTTAAAGGATTATGGTTCTGGCATCGATGGCTTGGCATCTGAGGTTTTGAAACTGGGAGAGGCTTTCGCCGAGCTCAGCAAAAGAATAAAGGATGGCAGCGTGTCTTGGACGGATTATGCAGCTGTTGGCGAGTCGGCTATGATTACTATTCTATCGGGGATGCAGCAGATGTCATCGTACTACAGTGCATCGTGTGAGTTGGAGGTCGCACAGACGGAGAAGAAGTATGACGATATGATTAAGGCAGCCGGAAAGAACTCGAAGAAGTCGAAAGACCTTGAGGATAAAAAGGCTAAGGAGGTGGCGAAAATCAAATCGAAGTACAACAAGAAGGCGATGAAGATTGAGATTGCCCAGGCTATTGCATCAACGGCCATGGGCGCGATCAATGCTTATTCTTCAGCGGCAGAAGTGCCGATGATTGGTTATATCCTGGCTCCTATTGCAGCAGCTGCTGCAGTTGCTGCAGGTGCTCTCCAGATAGCTACCATTCAAAAACAGCATCAGGCAGAGGCTGCTGGATATTATTCGGGTGGTTATACCGGCGGCACGAACTACCGACGAGAGGCTGGTGTCGTGCATGAAGGGGAGTTTGTGGCCAACCATAAGGCTGTCAACAATCCTGCCATCTCTCCTGTGCTCAACCTGATTGATTTTGCCCAGAAACGTAATACCGTCGGCTCTCTGAAGCAGTCGGATATTACGGGTGCCATCGGTGGAGGCGGTACTGTCGTAGCGCCTATTGTCAATGTCACCAGTGATAACCAGGAACTGAACGAAGCCATCCATGGTATGAATGAGGCTGTCGGCAATCTGGTGGCCTGCCTTAATGAGGGTATAGAGGCGTATTCGGTTATTGATGGTCCTAACGGATCATATAACCGTACCAAGCAGTATGAACGTTTAATATCTAACAAGTAATGACGGAACTTTATCTTAATAAGAAAAGGGTTTACTTCGACGATTCGCAGTCTCTGAAGGTGACGCGCGAGAACCCGCTGCTTACCAGGTCGGGAGCTTTCACGCTCGACGTGAAACTGCCGATGGATATCAAGGAGAACATCGAGGTGCTGGGAAATATCAACCGCATCGATGTGCA
>JAGHUT010000042.1 GCA_018064645.1 Candidatus Crickella merdequi
AAGAAGTGATGTCTTACCATGGTCTACGTGACCCATAACTGTGATGATTGGTGGACGTGGCTTGAGATCCTTCTCGTTGTCCTCGTGATCATCAATACCCTCTTCTACGATTTCTTCCTCTTCCTCAGTTACTACAAGGTCGATTCCAAGGTCGATAGCAAGCATCTCAACAGCATCCTTATCAAGAGTCTGGTTGATTGTTGCCATTACACCCATCTTCATCATAGCCATGATGATTGTTGTTACAGAAATCTCTGCAAGCTCTGCGAGACCAGCTACCGTGATAGGAACTGTAACAGCGATTGTTCCCTCTGGGAGAAGCTCCTCGATTGTTACCTCTGGCTCATCCTTTGGCTTATTCTTTCTCTTACGTCTCTCCTGCTTCTCAAGAGATCTCTCGTCGTAAGGGTTGTTGTTGTTTCTGTTATTACGGCTAAAATTACCGTCTTCTCTTCTGTCGTTACGGCCCTGTCTGTCCTTATCTCTGTCCTTGTTGTCAAAGAACTTCTTGCTCTTTCCCTTGCTCTTTGTCTCTACAGGTGCTGCAGCTGCACCGCTTGAGCTGTTTCTCTTCTGAGCAGGACGTGATGTTCTCTTTTCATCATCATCCTTGCCTCTAGGTGCCTGACGGTCTCTGTTGTCCTTATTATTTCTGTTATTTCTATCATTTCTATCGTTTCTGTTGCCGGATCTGTCATTTCTTCTGTCCTGACCGTCCTTGTTTCTGTTTCTGTTATCGCGAGAGCTCTTATCGCCCTTTTTGTCCTCGTTTGCCTTACGCTCAGCCTGTGCCTTCTTAGCCCTTGCTTCCTCTTCTTTCTTTACCTCGTTTGCATCGATAATCTTCTTGAAACGCATTGGCTTGTTAGGAGCATTTACATACTCCTCTTCTTTCTTCTCAGGCACAGCTTCAGATACAGGCGCTGCCTTTGGCTCCTCAGCCTTAACTGGCTCTGCCTTTGGTTCCTCAGCCTTGACTGGCTCTACCTTTGGCTCCTCAATCTTAACTGGTTCTGCCTTTGGCTCCTCAGCCTTAACTGGCTCTACCTTTGGTTCCTCAGCCGTCTCAGTTGCTTCCTCTTTGTGAGGTCTGTCCTCGAAGTTCTTAGGAATAACCGGCTGACCTACAGGTGCCTTCTTAGGTGCATCTCTATTTATAATTGGAACAGCCTTAATCTTAGGCTTGTTTGCGCTTCCAGATGAGAGGCTTGACTTACCCTTAAGCATCTCGATTGTACTTGTGAGTCTGCCAAGGTCCTTATCATCAACGCTTCCTCTTGCGCTGCTGACAGCTATACCAAGCTTATCCGCATACTCTTTAAGTTCCTGATATGAAATGCCAAGCTCTTTCGTAAGTTCGCTAACTTTCTTTGACATTCTTTTCCTCCTTTAACCTGTTAAGCAATTCAACCTGGAGTGCTTTAAGCATCTCCGCATCAAGATTACTCTTGCATGCACGGTTAAAAGCTTTTTTCTTTATCATTCCATCGATACATTCCGTGTTCCTGCAGATATACATTCCTCTTCCGCTTGCTCTTCCACTCTCATCGACCACTATTATGTCACCATGAAGTGTAAGTCTTGTAAGCTGCTCCTGAGGATATGATGTCATGCAGACAACACATCTACGCATCGGCTTCTTCTGTACCAAACTCATCTGCAAGCTCCTCTTCGTCATCGTACTCATCGAAATTGAAGCCGCTTTCCTCAAGCTGTGACTTGCTCTTGATATCAATCTTCCAGCCGCATACTCTTGCAGCAAGTCTTACATTCTGACCCTCTCTACCGATTGCCAGTGAAAGCTGCTGCTCAGGTACAACTGCAGTTGCCATCTTCTCGTCCTCATTAACGTATACACCCTCAACTACAGCAGGTCTAAGTACGTTGCTGATAAGAACAGCTGGATCCTCATCCCATACGATGATATCGATCTTCTCACCAAAGAGTTCATCTGCAATATTCTGTACTCTTGCACCTCTGTTACCAACGCATGCTCCAACTGGATCTACATTCTCATCATGTGAGTAAACGGCAATCTTTGTTCTTGAACCTGCTTCTCTTGCTATTCCCTTGATCTCAACTGTTCCGTCAGCAATCTCAGGAATCTCAAGGTCGAAAAGTCCTCTTACAAGGCCTGGATGTGATCTTGAGAGGAATACCTGCGGTCCCTTGCTCTCCTTCTTAACATCCATAACGTAAACCTTGATTCTGTCTCCAACCTTGAAGCTCTCACCTCTTACCTGCTCTGATGTAGGAATGATACCCTCAGTATTTCCAAATGATACGAGCATTGTTCCGTTGTTGATTCTCTCAACCTTACCTGTGATGATCTGACCCTTCTTGTCGATATACTCATTATATGAGTTAGCTCTCTCAGCCTCCCTAAGCTTCTGAACAACAACCTGCTTAGCTCCCTGAGCTGCGATTCTTCCGAAGTCTTTAGGGTCTACCTGATACTCGATGATATCACCGATCTCATATCTTTCATCGTATGAGCGAGCTTCCTCAAGTGATACCTCTGTCATGTCATCGAATACTTCTTCAACAACTTCTTTGCCCATGAGTACCATTACTTCGCCGTTCTCTCTATCTACGATTACTCTTACATTTGAAGCTCCGTAATTCTTCTTATAAGCATTCTCTACAGCATCTTCAATTGCCTGAATGATTTCCTCTTTGGAAATGTTCTTCTCACGCTCAAGATCTGCTAATGCATCAAGAAATTCCTTATTCATTTCTTCCTCCTTAGAAAACAATTGCTAGATTTATCTTAGAAATCTTCTTCTCAGGTATTTCGAGTTCTTCGTTTCCAACAGCAATCTTCACGATTCCTTCTTCTTTACCGATGAGCTCACCTTCGATGTTCTTTGATCCGTTTATTGCCTCGTAGAGTCTGGCCTCTACGAGTCTGCCGCTGAATCTTACAAAGTCCTTATCCTTGATTAGTTCTCTGTCGAGTCCAGGTGATGAAACCTCAAGCACATAACTCTTGTCGATGAAGTCCAGTTCATCGAGTTTATCACTTAAGTATCTTGTTACTTCCTCACACTCATTGATATTGACATACTCAGTCTCAGCGCCTTCTGGCTTATCCAGGAAAACCTTAAGCTTCCAGTCAGGTCCTTCCTTCTTATACTGAACTGCATATGTCTCGAGTTCCTTGTCTGTAAGGTATTCCTCAAGAATTGAAGTAACTCTTGAGCAAACGTCTTCCTTTGCCATACTTCCTCCGATAAAAAAGTCTAAACATAAGTGAAAGAGTGGGTTGCCCCACTCTTCCGTGAATTAACGTATATTGGTAATATAGCATTTTCAAGCGACTTTTGCAAGCCCTAAACCTTGATTTAATAGGGTTTCTAAGAATTACTCTTTAGCATTCTCATGGCATTGAGGATGCATATGAATGCAACTCCTACATCAGCAAACACTGCTACCCACATGTTGGCAATACCAAGTGCGCCCAGAATAAGGCATGCAATCTTAACAGTAAGTGCGAACGCAATGTTTGTCTTTGATATAGCAATAGTCTTTCGAGCTATTCTTATTACTGCCGGAATTCTCTCAAGATTATCATCCATGATTACAATATCAGAAGCTTCAATTGCAGCATCCGAACCGAGAGAGCCCATTGCGATACCAACATCAGCTCTTGAAAGCACAGGTGCATCATTTATTCCATCACCTATAAATGCAACTCTTTCCTTTTCCTTATTACTAACGGAGCTTAGAATCTCTTCTAATACTGCAACTTTATCCTGTGGAAGCAGCTCAGCTCTGAAGTCAGTTATACCAAGCTCTGCGGCAACTTTTGCAGCAGTCTCCTTTGAATCTCCAGTGAGCATTACCACATTGGATACCTTCTCCCTCTTAATCTCTGCAATTGCTCTTACAGCTTCTTCCTTAGGAGAATCTGCCACCTCAATTGAACCAGCAAATTTGCCATCAATGGCTATATAGATACAGGTTCCAGAAGCTATAATATCCTTGTCTTCGAGTACAATGCCGGCATCATTCATAAGTCTCACGTTACCTGCAAGAACGACTTTGCCAGCAACAGCAACTTTAAGGCCCTTTCCTGCAACATTCTCAACATCTTTCACATCTGCTGGATCTATTGTTCCATCGTATGCTTTTACAACAGATACAGCAATTGGATGAGTTGAAGTGCTCTCTGCGTGTGCAGCCATTCTGAGGAGATAATCTTCATTAAATCCTTCAGCTGGATGAATTGCACTTACACTGAAAACTCCTTCAGTAAGTGTTCCTGTTTTGTCTGATACAATTGTATCCAGGTGAGCCATCATTTCCAGGTAGTTTGAACCTTTGACAAGTACACCCACTTTAGATGCTGCTCCGATTCCACCAAAGAAGGCCAGCGGAACAGATATTACAAGTGCACATGGACAGGATATTACAAGGAAGGTGCACGCTCTAAGCATCCATTCTGTAAAATTGCCGACAAAAAACGGTGGAATGAAAGCCAGCATTGCAGCGCCAATTACAACAATCGGGGTGTAATAACGGGCAAATCTTGTAATAAAAGCCTCCGTCTGTGACTTCTTTGAAGCCGCACTTTCAACAAGTTCAAGAATCTGTGCTACAGTTGAATCATCGTATTCCTTATCTGCCTTGACCTTTAGAAGATTCTCACCGTTAACACAGCCGGAAATAATAGAGTCTCCTGTCTTTACTTCTCTTGGCATTGATTCTCCAGTAAGGGCCGATGTATTAATAAGCCCAAAACCTTCGATAACAGTTCCATCAACAGGAATCTTCTCACCAGGCTTGATAACTAGAATATCACCAATCTCAACATCGTCAGGATCAACTACTTCAATACTTCCATCTTCTCTCTGAACATTTGCGTATTCAGGTGCAATCTCAAGGAGACTCTGAATAGATTCTCTTGATTTACCTACAGCATAGCCCTGGAAGAACTCTCCCACCTGATAAAACAGCATTACTGCAACTGCCTCACAGAACTCTTCTGTAGCAAAAGCACCTATAGTTGCAATGGTCATAAGGAATTTTTCATCAAATATCTGACCATTCTTAATTCCCAGAAAGCACCTTCTTACAACATCTCTTCCAGCAAGGAAGTATGGTACAAGATATGTGACAAGGCGCAACCATATAATATCATTAAGCACCGGAACGAGATTGAGATGCTCGTTTGCGAAAAGCAGAACCAGAAGAACAAAGGCTATAATTATCTCCCGAAGTTCTTTTTTCTGTTTAGTTGTAAGCTTTCTATTCATATCGTTAACTAGAGGACTACAGTACAGTCTGGCTCAACCTTTGCAATCTCCTTGATTGCAGCCTCAACAACTGCATCCATTTTTTCCTCATCTGCGATAATTGTCATCTTTGATGCTACAAAACTGATTGAACATTCTTCAACATCAGGAAGCTTGTTGATAGCATCCTCCATCTTCTGAGCGCAATGTGCGCAATCGAGATTCTCAAGCTTAAATTTCTTCTTCATAATATCCTCCTTAATCATGCTCTATGTGCTCTTTGCCCATAGCTATAATAGTTTTAACGTGATCATCAGCCAGCGAATATATAACGGCCTTGCCGTCTCTTCTGCTGCCAATGAGTTTAGATGACTTGAGAAGTTTGAGCTGGTGTGAAACTGCCGACTGATTCATCTGAATCTCGTCACAGATTTCGGATACATTCTTCTCGCCATCGAAAAGTGCATATAGAATCTTAATTCTTGTTGAATCAGAGAACATCTTGAAAAGCTCAGCCAGATCAAGCAGCTCCTCCTCACCGATATCTCCAATCAGAACATCTACATTGTCATAATGCATTAGCTCTTCCTCCTCTTCTTCAAATGAATGCTTGTTCATATGAATATATTATCATATGTTCATTATAAGTCAATATTTTTTTGTCTTGAATTGTCAAATCAATTGCAACAACGTTGAATGATACACCTCGTATGGTGTTTGGTATCCAAGGCACTTCCTTGGTCTACAGTTTAGCTCGTGTATGTATTTTGAAAATACCTCATCAGGCATGTCAGTAATATCAATGCCTCTTGGGAAGTATTCTCTTAATAAACCATTTGTGTTCTCGTTAGTCCCTCTTTGCCATGGATGATGTGGAAGAGGGAAATAGAATGGAACATCACCTAATGCTGCAGTTACATCTGCATGCCAAGCGAACTCCTTACCTCTATCAGGAGTAATTGAGTATACAGGTTGATTATGTAATGCCTTAATTATTGCAACACTGACGTATGAAGCTTTCTTGCTTGGGACCTTTTCACATATAAGGAATCTACTTAACCTATCAGTTAGTGTAACAAGGCAAGCTTTTCCTTCTTTACAGGATACGGTATCAGCTTCCCAATCGCCTATGCGGGTTCTGTTATTTGCTTCCTCAGGGCGATCCGCAATGTGGTTACTGATTCTGATTTTGCCTCGTCTTTCAACATAGTCCTTGGTATGGCGCGATTTGCCGCGATGGCGAAGTTTTCTGCGCGCACCTTTGTTGCCATGAGAGCGTCGCTGTTCTGGGGCATCAAACATTCCAGCGTATATGCCGCGATAGATTGTGTTGTGACTGATGCTGAATTTCGATTCTTCCATTTTAAGTCGTCCGGCAATCTCTTCCGGTGACCATTGATGGTTTAGGAATTTATCTCTTACTAGCTCAAACAATTCAGGATCGTCTAACTTGTATTTTGGCTTGCAGTTACGTCGTCTGTTGTGATACTTGTTTTCTGCAACAGACGGAATATACCGCCCATTTTCAGAGTTGCGTTTCAGTTCACGACTGATTGTCGATTTATTACGCATCATTAAACTGGCAATTAATGAAATTGAAAATCCTAAATTGAAGAATAGGAATATCATTTCTCGTTCTAATAGTGTAAGATGTTTGTGATGACTCATATCATTCTCCTTGTATTTGGTTGTCTTCGCAAACACCATTATACAAGAATGTATGAGTCATTTTCATTTGTTGCAATTAGATTGTAAATTCAAGAATAAAAAAGACGGGCACTGCCAGGTGCTGTGCCCATCTCTCTGATATTTAATTCACTTGTCAAAAGACCTTATTTACCGGACTCTTCCTTTCTTCTTCTGATTGCGAGGAATCCTGCACCTCCAGCAGATGCCATAAGCAGTGCTGCCAGCTGCATGAGCGGAACGTTATCTCCTGTTTCAGGGTTCTTGTCCTTATCCTTGTCTTTATCTTTGTCGCTATCCTTGTCCTTTATTTTTGTATATACAAAGTTGACATCCATGTTTTCAATTACATCGCAAATGCTTATACCGTCAGCGTCGGTTTTATAGCCTTTGATTTTAGGATTGTCGATCTGAATGTCTCCCATGTATTCAACCTGGCACTCATAATCAGGTGCGAGGGTATTACCATCCTCATCAACGTAGTGAACAATTACAGAGTACTGCTTTTTAGAATAATCTCTAATAATTGTAGTATCTACATTGATAGGGCCGGTTGTTTCGCTATACTTGCCGTCCGGTGGGTCGTAACCCTCAATCTCAGGATAGTTGTATGTCAGAGTATCACCCTTCTCAACAGTGTAATCCTTTGTTGAGAACTCTTCGCCGTCTTTTGAGAAAATAACCTTAACATCAA
>JAGHUT010000079.1 GCA_018064645.1 Candidatus Crickella merdequi
CAATTCATCTCTTATATATTCTTTCTTTATCTATTTCGTGCCTGTTTTCTATGGCTTCGAGAAAGTAATTGCTTACAGATATATGGTCAAAAAGGAGAAATAAATTGAAATACAAAGCTGTAATTTTTGATATGGATGGTACAGTTCTTGACACAATGAGCGATCTTGCTGACTCGCTGTACCACGTTCTTGGTGAACTTGGATATCCTAATGACTACACTGTTGAGGATGCCGGCAAATTCTTCGGCAGCGGTGTAACAGTAGCCTGTCAGAGGGCAATTGCCAAAGGCTTTGGCTTAACTGATGACGAGCTGGCACTCATTGGAACACCTGAAGGAAAGCTGCCGAAGGAGGTTACTCCTCAGGCTGTAGAGAAGCTGGAGAAGGGGTTTGCGGCTTACTATCCTGACCACAGTGCAATCAGAACGGCACCATTCCCGGGAATACCTGAGCTTATTAAGAGACTTAGCGATGAAGGCTGCAGACTCGCTGTAGCATCAAACAAGATAAACTCTGCAGTTCAGGATCTCACGAAGCTTTACTTCGGAGAACTGTTCGAGAGAGCAATTGGTGTTGATGAGACAATAAGAAGAAAGCCGCATCCTGATATACTCTTTAAGATTATGGATGAATTCAGTGTTAAGCCGGAGGAGACTGTTCTCGTCGGCGATACAGAGATTGATGTGAGAACAGCTGCAAATGCTGGTGTTGACTGTATCTGCGTTAACTGGGGATTCAGAAGTGAAGAGTTCCTCAAAGGCGAGGGCGTGACAGAATTTGCCAGAACAGCAGACGAACTATACAGAATTCTGGAGGAAAGATAGTGAAACTCCATTACATGGGCAGATTTGACCTTGATGAGAAATCGCTTCCACATCGCGATGATATTCCTGATGCAATTATGTTCAGGGAGGCGAGCAACACCAAAGAACTTGCTATAATTGCAAATGGTATTGCCATTGTACTGACGATAGCATGCTTAATAATCGCATTTGTTGCAGCAAGGCAGGAAATTGCAAATAAGCCGATACAGCTGTTCATTGGATCTGTGGCGATGCTCCTGGCAATGTTTCCACACGAGCTGATTCATGGAATCTGCTTCAGGGAGGATGTGTATCTGTACACTAACCTTAAGCAGGGTATGTTGTTTGTTATTGGAACAGAAACAATGAGCAAAGGAAGATTTATCTTTATGAGCATGCTTCCGAATATTATCTTTGGTTTCATACCCTTTATCATTGGTCTTATTAATCCGGGGCTGGTGGCACTTCTCTTCATGGGTGCTCTGGCAATCGGAGCAGGAGCAGGAGATTATTACAATGTTTTCAATGCATTGACTCAGGTTCCTCACGGCGCAAAGGTGTTTCTAAGCGGATTCCATTCTTATTGGTTTTTACCAAAAGAGTAGCATTAATTGGTTAAATTGTGAAAAATAACAACGAATATTAAATTCTTTGTTGACTTTGCATAAAAACAAGAGTATATTACCAATATAATTTAATACACAAAGGCATTGATGAAGAAAAGTACCTTGAACGTTCAGCTACAGAGAGTGGGCGATGATGAGAATCCCGCGCGAAGAATTCAAGCGAAGAACACTTCGGAGCCCCAACCTGAAAGCCTGATGGTTAGTAGGTGCGGCGAGTCATGATCGTTACATCATGCGGGCTTGTAGAGCTTTGAAAGGGATCGGTAATATTCGAGTTATTTGATTATTTGAATTTATCGGTAAGTTAGGTGGCACCGCGGATAGCAGCTATTCGTCCTAAGCAATTAGGAGATAGCTGCCTTTTTAATTATTATTTTTTTCGCGGAGGTGCAAAATGTGTTCAATTATTGGTTTTATGGGTAAAAGTTTATCACCTGATGAGATCTGGCCTCACTTCGATGAGACTGTTTCAAGAGGTCCGGATGACAGCAGACTGATTGAGACTCCATCTGGTTATCTTGGTTTCCACAGGCTGGCTATAATGGGTCTTCATGAAGAGGGCATGCAGCCATTTGAACTTGACGGAGACATTCTTGTCTGCAACGGTGAGATTTACGGCTTCAGACCAATCAAAGAGAAACTTTCGGAGAAGTATACTTTTGTAAGTGAAAGCGATTGCGAAATACTGCTTCCTCTTTACCATGATCTTGGCATTGCCATGTTCCCTATGCTAGGTTCAGAATTTGCAATGATAATATATGACCACAAACTGGATACACTTATAGCAGCAAGAGACCCTATTGGAATAAGACCTTTATTCTACGGATACGACAGAGGCGGAGACATTTGCTTCGCAAGTGAAGCAAAGAACCTTGTGGGCCTGTGCGAGACAGTAAGACCATTCCCACCGGGACACTACTACAAGGATGGAGAATTCACAAGATACATTGATATTACAACGGTTGAAGAGTATTCGAAGGATGATCTTGAGACTGCATGCAGCAGAATAAGAGAGCTGCTCATTCATTCCGTAGAGGAAAGACTTGATGCAGATGCACCTCTTGGATTCCTTCTGTCAGGTGGACTTGATTCAAGCCTTGTATGTGCAATCAGTGCAAAGCTCCTCGGTCGCAAGATAAGAACCTTTGCCATCGGCATGGACACAGATGCCATAGACCTTAAATATGCAAGACAGGCGGCAGACTACATCGGAGCTGACCACACAGAGTTCTACATGACAAAGGATGATGTAATCGCAGCGCTTCCAGATGTTATCAAACTGCTTGGAACATGGGATATTACAACAATAAGAGCGAGCATGGGTATGTACCTCTGCTGCAAGCAGATACATGAGCAGACAGACATCAGGGTTCTGATGACAGGAGAGATTTCTGATGAACTCTTCGGATATAAGTACACTGATTTTGCACCAAGTGATGAGGCTTTCCAGGCGGAGTCAAAAAAGAGAATAGACGAGCTCTATATGTACGATGTGCTGAGAGCAGACAGATGCATTGCTGTAAACAGTCTCGAGGGACGAGTACCTTTCGGTGATACAGAATTCGTCAAGTATGTAATGAGCATTGACCCTTCAATCAAGCGCAACAGCTATGATATGGGTAAATACCTTCTGAGACATGCTTTTGAAAAAGATCAGATTCTTCCAGATGAGATTCTGTGGCGCCAGAAGGCAGCCTTCTCGGACGCTGTTGGTCACTCGATGGTAGATGACCTTAAAGCATATGCGGAAGCACAATACACAGATGAGGAATTCATGGAGGCCTGCGACAAATATCAGTACTGCAAACCTTTTACTAAAGAGAGTCTGCTGTACAGAGAGATATTCGAATCCTTCTATCCGGGACAGGCAGAAATGATTAAGGATTACTGGATGCCTAACAGGGAGTGGGAAGGCTGCGATGTAGACGATCCTTCCGCAAGAGTGCTGTCCAACTACGGCGAGAGTGGTAAGTAAGGAATAGAAAGGAGGAAGCATAATGGTATCTGCAAAAGTTACAGATTATTTCGGTTCAATGGTTTTCGGTGAGGAGACAATGAAGGAGCACCTTTCGTCAGCATCTTTTGCTGCCTGGAAGAACTGCATTACAGAAGGCACACCTCTTGATATTGGAACTGCCAACGAAATTGCCGAGGCAATGAAGCACTGGGCAATCAGCCATGGGGCAACCCACTATACCCACTGGTTCCAGCCGCTGACAGGTGTCACTGCCGAAAAGCACGACGGCTTTATTTCGAAGACTGCTGATGGCAAAGTCATAATGGAGTTCTCCGGCAAGGAACTTATTAAAGGTGAGCCAGATGCTTCATCATTTCCATCAGGCGGACTTAGAAGCACTTTTGAGGCAAGAGGATATACTTCATGGGATCCAACAAGCTTTGCTTTTATTAAGGAGGGTTCCCTCTGCATTCCTACGATTTTCTGTTCTTACTCAGGTGAGGCGCTGGACAAAAAAACACCGCTTCTCCGCTCAATGGAGGCAGTAAGCAAAGAGGCGGTAAGAATTCTCAGACTTTTTGGAGACCAGGAAACAAAGCGGGTTACTGCCATGGTTGGACCAGAGCAGGAGTATTTTCTGATAGATAAGGAATTATACAAAAGAAGAGAAGACCTCAGAATGACAGGAAGGACGCTCTTCGGTGCAAAGCCGCCTCGCGGACAGGAGCTTGATGACCACTACTTTGGAGCAATCAAGCCAAGAGTAGCAGCGTATATGAAGGACCTTGACGAGGAACTCTGGAGACTTGGAGTCCTTGCAAAGACCAAGCACAACGAGGTAGCACCTTCGCAGCATGAAATGGCACCTATTTATTGCGATGCAAATATGGCCTGTGACCACAATCAGCTAACTATGGAACTGATGCAGAAGGTAGCTGACAGACATGGGCTTCAGTGTCTTCTCCATGAAAAGCCTTTTGCATATGTTAACGGTTCAGGCAAGCATGATAACTGGTCTTTAAGCACCGATAAAGGGGAGAATCTTTTTAAGCCGGGCAAAACTCCGGAGAATAATTTGAGGTTCCTGCTTTTCCTTACGGCTTTTATTAAAGGTGTTGACGACTATCAGGAAATGCTTCGTGCAACAGTTGCTTCTCCAGGCAATGACCACAGACTCGGTGCACAGGAAGCACCGCCGGCTATAATGTCTATTTTCCTTGGTACTGCCTTATCCGCAGTTGTTGACTCAATAATAGAGGAGAAGGAATACAGCTCAGCTGCAAAAAGAAGCCTTGAGATAGGCGTAGATGTTCTTCCGCAAATCCATCAGGATAACACTGACAGGAACAGGACTTCTCCAATGGCGTTTACCGGTAACAAGTTTGAGTTCAGATCGCTTGGATCATCACAGTCTATCTCAGGCCCAAATACAATGCTAAATACTATGATGGCTGAAGAACTAAGACAGTTTGCTGATGAGCTTGAGGAGTCACTTGCGGCAGCAGGTGAAGACGGAAAAGCTGCTACAAAGAAAGAATTTGAAAAAACAGTATATGGAATGCTCAGAAGAATCCTGACGGATCATAAGAGAATCATTTTCAACGGAAATGGCTATGATGATGCCTGGGTTGAGGAGGCCGAAAAAAGAGGTCTTTCCAACCTCAAGTCAACAGCAGATGCTCTGGCAGCCTTCGAGGATGAAAAGAATATAGACCTTTATGTTCGACAGGGCGTTTACGGTCGTGATGAGATTATAGCTCGTGGAAAAATTAAGATTGAGAACTACATTACATCGATCAGCATAGAGGCCAGAACAATGACTGACATGCTGTGCAAGGATATTCTTCCTGCAGTATCAGCATATGCAGCAGAGCTTGGTGCAAGAATTGAAGCAAAAAAAAGAGTGGGCCTTTCCTGTTCATACGAGTCTGAAACTGCAGCTGAGATTGCGGAATTAACAGATGCTCTTCATGCAGAAACAAAGACCCTTAAGAAGCTTATGGCGGAGATTCCTGCAGATGAAAGTCTGGTTGCACATTACTGTCACGATGTTGTTGTTCCTTCTATGGGTAGGGCAAGAGGATATGCTGATCAGCTGGAACTCAGGATCGATAAGAGTGCTTGGCCGTACCCAACATATATAGACATGCTTTTCAGTGAGATTTAAGGCATAACCGGTCTGAAATATTGACTGTAATAACCGCATCCTTTATAGTTTACAGTAGACAGAAAGGGGTGCGGTTTAATAATGACAGACAAAAGAATATTAATAATATATACTGGTGGAACCATTGGAATGACAAGGACTCCGGATGGCTATGCACCTGAGAAGGGCTATCTTAAGAGTGAACTTGATATGATTTCGGACATGCACGATTCAGGCATGCCGGCGTGGGATCTTCTCGAGTTTGAGGAGCTCCTCGATTCATCAAACATCACCTACAGAGAGTGGAACCAGATTGCGAGAGCAATAGATGACAACTATGATGATTATGATGGCTTTGTAGTTCTTCATGGTACAGATACTATGGCCTACACAGCATCAGCTCTTTCATTCATGCTTGAGAATCTCAGCAAGCCAGTTATACTCACCGGCTCACAGATTCCCCTGTGCGAGCTTAGAAGCGATGGCAAAGACAATATCATCACTTCAATAATCATTGCTGCAGAGGGTGTTGTTAATGAGGTGTGTCTGTTCTTTGGAACAAAACTGCTTCGAGGCAACCGCAGCACAAAGAATTCTGCAGATGGCCTTATCGCTTTTGCCTCACCAAATTATCCACCGCTTGCGGAAGCGGGTATAGATATTGACTATCACAAAAGCATTATAAGACCTAAGCCTGAAGGGGTATTCAATGTGTGCTACATCGACGAAAGCTCAATAGGTGTAATTAAGCTTTTCCCTGGAATTCACTTCAAGCTTTTCGAACCGATCGTGACAGAGAAGCTGCAGGGGCTTGTTCTGGAGACATTTGGAACAGGCAACATACCTAATTATGATGCTGAGCTTCCAGGTCTAATTGCCAAGGCAATCGACAACGGAACAATGGTAGTAGTCTGTACTCAGTGTGCACATGGAACAGTTCAGCTTGGAGCATACGAGACAAGCTCAGCTCTGGCCAGGACTGGTGCACTAAGTGGATACAATATGACAACAGAGGCGACAATTGCAAAACTTCATTATCTTTTCAGCAAGAAATGTTCGGCCGATAAGATGAGAAAAATGATGAACAGAAGTCTTTGCGGAGAAGTTGATCCGGAATAGGTTAAAAAAAAGAGACTGCAGCTGCAGTCTCTTTTGACGTTATTGATAGTTGTCTATGCCTTCGACATAAACTTTGTTGTATCGATGATGAATCTCTCGTGTGTTCCTTCTCCGATGAGTTTATCCTCGTGCATCACCTTAACGCTGAACACCAGCTTACGTCTGTCAATCTCGACAATCTCAGACTCGCAGGTTACTTCTTTGCCAAGACCAACTGCAGCCAGGTGGCTTACGCAGACCTTAGTTCCAACTGTCGCCTGTCCTTCCTCTAGATACTCCTTAACAGATCCCTGACATGTACCCTCCATAATGGCAATCATGTATGGAGTTGAAAGAACTTCCAGTGTGCCGCTGCCCATTGCAGCTGCAGTCATGTGCTTCTCTACAACGCTTGTTGTTAATCCCTTGATACCTACTTCCATTGCGTGCTCCTTTCGGTTATATTCATATATATTATACTACAGAAAGTAAAGAGGGGGAATTATGCAGGCTATTGTTGATAGATTGTTTGAAATGCAGGATCTGAAATACAAGGAGTTCCAGTGCAAGCTCATTCCAGGCATCGACCTGGACAGCGTAATCGGAGTGAGGACTCCAAAGCTCAGGGCATACGCTAAGGAACTGTACAAAAGCGGTGACTACCGGGAGTTCCTTAACGAGCTTCCGCACAAATACTACGATGAGAACAACCTGCACGGATTCATTATCTGTCAGATGAAGGACTACGATCAGGTTGTAGAGGAGATCGACAGACTGCTTCCTTATGTCGACAACTGGGCCACCTGCGACCTGATGAGGCCGAAGGCTTTTGACAGACAACACGACAGGCTCATAGAGGATATCAGACGCTGGATGTCATCTGACGAGACATACACCATCAGGTTCGGAGAAGAAATGCTAATGACATTCTTCCTCGATAGTGATTTTAGGGTTGAGTATCTTGAAGAAGTTGCTACAATAAGAAGTGAAGAATATTATGTAAATATGATGACTGCCTGGTTTTTTGCAACTGCTCTGGCGAAGCAATACGATGCAACTCTCCCGTTTATTGAGGGTATGAGACTAGATAAATGGACGCACAACAAGGCTATTCAGAAAGCCTGCGAGAGCTACAGAGTAAGCGACCAGCAGAAGTCATATTTGAGAACACTTAAGATTAAATAGGAGAGAACATAATGGATATTCTAACTGCTCTTGCTATCCTGCCGGGTCTGGTAATAATTGCAAAAGTATATACAATGGACAAGATCGAGAAAGAACCGATTGGCCTTCTGCTTCTGCTTCTTGCGCTGGGTGCAGTGGTGTGCTTCCCTGTTGCATGGGTTGAAAGCGCACTTGCCGGCATTCTGAATGTGACGGTTCCAAGAGGTACTTTTTATAATCTCATTGACAACTTCCTGTGCGTTGCCCTTATTGAGGAGGGCGGCAAGTATCTTGTAACAAGATTCTGCACATGGAGAAACAGGGCTTTCGATTACCGTTTCGATGCTATTGTATATGCAGTTGCTGCGGCCCTTGGTTTTGCTATGCTTGAGAACTGCTTCTATGTATGGGAAGGCGGAATTCAGGTTGCGTTAATGAGAGCTGTGCTTTCAGTTCCTGGACATGCAATGTTCGGTCTCTTTATGGGAATCAGCTATGGTATTGCAAAGGTTCATCAGAAGAATGGAAACAATGCGGCAATGAGAGCTGCGCTCTGGAGAGCTGTACTCATTCCAACTCTCATTCACGGATTCTATGATTTCTGTCTCAGTGAGGGAACATACCTGTCAGTTGGCGCATTCTACCTCTTCATGATTATTCTCTATGTAGTTGCATGGAAGAATCTTAAGAAGGCATCAGTGACTGACCAGGCAATTTAATAATTAACTTTTCATTGTAAAAAAACAGCTCGCCGGAAGGTGAGCTGTTTTTGTTGTTTGTTGGCGTGGGGACAGCGATTTTCCCTATAGATAGATATGTCGCAAGTTTACATCCATTTTGTGCAGCTGTTTAAGAGGTGAATGGATGTAATTTGCAGGGCAGAAGCAGTATTGGGAAGAAAGCACTGTCCCGCCACCAACTGGACGCAAAAAACCACCAGCTAAGCTGGTGTTTTTTTGAATAATCTCTACAATTAAAGTTCTGCCAGGTGTTTAGCAAGATAGCCCTGATACTCGGCATAGTGCTTCTCAAGAAGCTCAGGAATATTCAATCCGTATGGGCAGCGGCTCATGCACTGACCGCATTTGATACAATCTTTAACTTTTTCCATTTTTTCCTGATATGCCTGTGTGAAATATCCAGCCTCTTTTGTACGACGAATCTGAAGACCTACACGTGCGCAGTTATTGATTTCGATTCCCATTGGACAAGGCTTGCAGTAGCCGCAACCTCTGCAGAAATCACCTGTAAGTTCCGCCTGATCCTTAGCAATAATAGCTTTTGCTTCATCGTCAAAAGCAGGCAGATTATCGATGCAGCTTAGAAATTCATCCAGCTCAGCATCTTTCTGAATGCCCCAGATAGGGAGCACATTGTCAAACTGCTCCATGAAAGCATAGGCGATACGACCGTTGTTCAAAAGTCCACCTGCCATACCCTTCATGGCAATGAAACCTACATCTTTCTGTTTGCAAAGTTCCACAAGCTTGAACTCTTCCTCGTCGGCCAGATATGAGAACGGGTACTGAATTGCCTCATAGAGTCCGGAGTTTACAGCATCATAAGCAACATGAATCTTGTGAGCCGAAATTCCGATATGATCTATTTTTCCCTGGGCCTTAGCCTCAAGCATTGCCTCATACATACCTGTACCATCACCAGGCATAGGAATAACTGCCGGGTTGTGGAACTGATACAAATCGATGTGATCCGTGTTAAACAATTCCAGAGAACGCTCCAGGTCTTTCCAGAACGCTTCTACAGTAGCAGCTTTTGTCTTTGTAGCGATGATAACCTGATCGCGGATATCACGGAGCGCATAACCAAGTTTCTCTTCACTGTCGCTATACGAATTGGCGGTATCGTAAAAAACAATACCATTGTCAAAAGCCTTACGAACCAGCCTGTAGGCCTCATCCATAGATAGCCTCTGAATTGGTAAGCCTCCGAAGCCGTTCTTCGGAGAAACAAGTTCTGTTCTGCCAAGTCTTACATTTGCCATAAATATTCTCCCGTACACATGAATAATCTTTAGTAAAACACCTGTATTATCAATCAGATGATAATACAGGTGTTTGTTTGTCATATCAATTACTTACCGATGTATCTTGTCTCGATATAGTATCTCTTCTCGTTAGCCTCTCCCATTGAGAAAGTCTTTCTTGGAAGTGCACCATCTGCAGCTACTGCAGGGAAGAGCATAAACTTATCCATTGCAGGAAGAGTGAAGCCTGCGTTACCATCCTGTGCGGAAAGTGTCTCGATAGCCTTTGTTCCGTGGATATAGTCGATGTCACAAGTCTTTCTTTCCTTAACCATTACGTCAAGAGCGTTCTGAAGAGCACCAACCTCCAGCTTGTTAGCTGGATCCTCAACTACTACGATACCTCTCTTGCCGCCGGCAAGGTAAGGGATTGTGAATGCTCCTGCTGGAACCTCAGCACCTTCCTCAGCGATGTAAGCCTTGCCATTCTGCTCGTTCATGAGAGCAACAGCCTCTTCAACGATATCCATTCCGCTCTGGCCGTTCTTAGCAAAAAGAACTCTGTGGATAGGCTCGAATACGATACCCTCATCGTGGATGTTCTCAATCTCGCAAAGTGCATATCTTGCAGGGTGATTCTCTGCCTCTTCAGGTGTAAGAGTCTTCTTAAGATTCTCCCACATAGTCTTAGCTGTAGCCAGTGAGTGGTTACCATCTCCCATTGCCTGGAAAATAATGTTGCCGTCGCCGTACTTCTCAGCTGCCTTGTCGAAAAGAACTGAAAGTGCTTCCTTAGCGCCCTCAAGATCCTTCTCCTCGATGAATGAACCTGTAATGTGTCCGCCCTCGAGCATAAGGTCTGTATCATAAACCTTTGTCTGAGGAGCATTAACAAGTGGCTCGATAACTGTCTTCTCAGGGTCATCAATAAGGATGATGATGTGAGGCATCTCAATAGGAGCGCCCTCTCTGATTCTGAGACGAGGTGGGATTCTCTCAACAACAGTTCCCTCAGTAGCTCTTGTCAGTGATGTTGAACCAACACTGAAATCATAAGCTTCAAGGTCTGTAGCAAGTACAAGTCCTGCACGAGTTCTTCCCTCAGCAGTTCTGCTGAGAAGCATGCAGCCTGCAGGCATCTTGCGGAGTGTTCCGTCAGCAATGTACTTGTCCATTGCCTCACGGATAGCAACGATCTTCTCAGCCTCGCCCGGCTTATCGAGATAGATCTCAGGGAGCATAAGTCTGAGTGTTGAAGGTGCGTCACCAACGATCTCCTCAGCAGCAGCCCAATACTCAGGCTCTGATGTGTACTGGTCGCAAGCAACTACAGCCCACTTACTATAATCTGTTCCCTCGGCAGGGAGCATCATCTCAGGAATGTGGAAACCGAATTTACCCCAATCGTAAGTCATTTATATTTCCTCCTTGGAATTATCTAATTAATTTCAACTCTTTATATTATCCGTTATTAGTGTTGCTTTTGCAAGTGTAAATCACAAAGGGGTCATCTTGTCTATTTTTGTTTTTCGTAAAAAACTTCAGTTGTTACTTCACATTTGTTATGTTAAAATTTAAACAGCGAAATTGGCGTATACGCCAAGGTAAATGAAATGGAGGAAATATAATGATTGCTAAAAGTATGAAGCCTTTCCTCGAAGGAAGCTCAGTAATCAGAGCTATGTTCGAAGAGGGAAAGAAGATGGCAAAGGTTTATGGTGAGGAGAACGTATATGATTTCTCAGTAGGAAATCCTGGACTTAACCCACCACAGGAAGTTTTCGATGCTATCGACTACATCAACCACGAGATGGATCCACACCTGGTTCACAGCTATCCATCAAACTCAGGATATGAGTCAACAAGAAAGGCTGTAGCTGACGATCTTAACGAGAGATTCGGAAGCGACTACACACCAGATCACATCATCATGACAGTTGGAGCTGGTTCAGCTATCAACGTTATCATGAAGACAATCTTCGACCCAGGCGACAAGCAGACCGTTTTCGCTCCATACTTCGTAGAGTATGGTAACTGGGCAAGCAACTATGGCGCAGAGACAATCGTTGTTCCTGCAAGCCCAGAGACAGATTTCCAGCCTTCAGTAGAGGGACTCAAGGCAGCTCTTTGCCCAGAGGTTAAGGTAGTTATCATCAACAACCCTAACAACCCAACAGGAACAATCTACTCAGCAGAGACAATCAAGGCTCTTTGCGACGTTCTCAAGGAAGCTGAGAAGGAGTATGGTCACCCAATCTACATCATCGCTGATGAGCCTTACAGAGAGCTCGTATACACAGACGATGTAGTACCATTCATCCCTGACTTCTACGACAACACAATCATCGCTTACTCATGGTCAAAGTCACTCTCAATGCCAGGAGACAGAATCGGATATGTTGCTGTAGCACCTAAGTCAGACGAGGCTGAGGAGTTCATCGCAGCTGCTATCGTAGCTAACAGAGTATCAGGAGATACAAACGCTCCAACAATCATGCAGCTCATCGTTGAGAGATGTATCAAGGCTAGATCAGACCTGGATTACTACAAGAGAAACGCTGCAGATCTCTACAAGATCGTAACAGAGGCTGGTTTCGAGGCACTGTATCCTAAGGGAGCATTCTACCTCTGGATTAAGTCACCAGTTGAGGATGAGAAAGAGTTCATCGCTGCTGCTAAGGATGAGAGAATCCTCATCGTTCCTGGTAGCGCATTCTGCTGCCCAGGTTGGGTAAGAGCTTCATTCTGTATCTCAAACGAGACAATCAACAGATCAGCTGAGTCATTCGCTAACCTCGGAAAGAAGTACTTCGGCTAATGACATAAGCGTGGCGCTCAGCGTCAGCTAAAAACTTAAAAATTGTTTATCGAAGGGGGTAGGCGGCTCGCAAGGCCGTATGCCCCTTTTGGCATTTTGTAGGAGGGACTATGAAAATTCTTGTTTTTAACTTTGGATCAACTTCATCCAAGGTTGCAGTATATGACGATACAACTGAGGTTTTCTCAAAGACAATCAACCACGACCAGGAGTTCCTGAAGGAGCACAAGATTCCTATCGAGCAGTACGACGTTCGCCGTGCGGACATTTTCGCAGCACTCGAGGAGAATGGACTTGAGGTTAAAGATTTTGACGCTGTATGCTCAAGAGCCGGCGTTATCAGAAATGTTGAGTCAGGCACATATCTCATCAACGAGCAGTGCGTTGCTGATGCGAAGGATTTCGAGTACGGCGGCATGCAGCCACACGGACTTGCACTTCTCATCGCTGACAGCATCTCAAAGGAGTACGGCATTCCTGCATACTTCTGCGACCCAGTTTCAACTGACGAGATGACAGAGCTTGCTAAGGTTACAGGCTACGCTCCAATGAAGAGAGTAAGCCGTTTCCACGCACTCAACCAGAAGGCTGTTGCAAGACAGTGCGCTGCTGAGATCGGAAAGCCTTACGAGGAGCTGAACCTGATCGGAGTTCACCTCGGCGGCGGTACATCAATCGCTGCACACGAGCACGGAAAATGCGTTGACATCACTGACTGCAGTGAGGACGGACCATTCTCAATGGACAGACCTGGCGGACTTCCACTCGTTCAGGTTATCGAGCTCTGCTATGAGGGCGGAATAGACAAGAAAGAACTCAGAAGCCACCTCAAGAGAGATGCCGGAGTTTTCTCATATGTAGGAACTAAGGACATGAGAGAGGTGGAGGCAAGAATGAAGG
>JAGHUT010000082.1 GCA_018064645.1 Candidatus Crickella merdequi
GGCAGACAGATTTCGGAGGCCGAGATTGAGGCAGTAACAAGGAAACTGGAATCAGATAACGGCAATATCGTAATAATCGGAATGCCTGGAGCCGGCAAGACCTCAGTAGGCAGGAAGCTTGCGGAGCTACTCGACAAGGAATTCATCGATGCAGATGAGTACCTGCAGCTGCAGGAGGGAAGAACAACTGTAGATATCATCAATACAGATGGAATGGAATCCTTCAGACAGCTTGAAATCGGATATGCCGGGGAGCTCATGAAAAACAAAGGATATGTAATTGCAATGGGCGGCGGTGTAGTCGAGAGAGTAAAGAATTATGATACAATCAGAGAGAACGGGTATGTAATTCACCTGAAGAGAGCTCTTGAAGACCTTCCGACAGATGGTCGTCCTGTATCTCAGAAGGATGGCGTTCAGAGCATTTATAACAGGAGATTCAAACTCTACGAGAAGTGGAGTGATGTAAGTATTAACAATACAGGAATAGAGGAGACAGCAAGTAAGCTGGCAAGGCTGTTCCAGTAAGAGGAGGATCACATGGGATCAGCAGTTCTCATACCGACAATAAGGACTGATGAAGGAACGATGATTCTCTTTGAGGTCAGGACAGATAACGTGTCACAGCCGGGGGAGATATGTTTTCCCGGAGGACGAGTTGAGGCGGGGGAGACAGCAGAGCAGGCTGCAGTAAGAGAGACCTTTGAAGAGCTGGGAATCGGTCAGGAGCATATTCGAATAATAAGAGAATATGAGACAGATATTACTCTGGCGGGAAAGACGATTCAACCGATTCTTGCAGAGATAGACCCTGCGGCACTTGATGGCCTTGTTCTGTCCGGAAGAGAGGTTAAGGAGATATTCCTTGCACCATTAGAATGGTTCAGGAAGACACCTGCAAGAGAATATAATCTTGAGAAGGATGTGCCACCTGAAGCGCTTGGCAAGTATCTTAAGAATTATCCTAATCTTAACTATGTAACCCTTTACTGGGAGTATAACGGATATGGAATATGGGGTCTCACAGCAAGGATACTGAGGCGTTTCATAGAAGAGTAGAAATGTATAATAGGAGAAAAACAATGACTAAGACAATTATCACAGTAGTCGGCAAAGACACAGTAGGTATCATCGCAAAGGTATGTACTTATCTTGCTGAGAAGAACATCAATATTATGGATATCTCACAGACTATTCTTCAGGGATATTTCAACATGATGATGATTGTAGATGCAACAGAATGTACAATGCCTCTGAGCGAAGTAGCTGAAGAGATGGCAGCATTAGGCGATGAGATGGGACTTTCAATTCGCTGCCAGCACGAGGAGATTTTCAATATGATGCACAGAATCTAGTGCTGATAGGAGAGCGAACAATGATAAGTACATATGAAGTAATTGAAACAAATAAGATGATCGATGAGGCGAGACTTGATGTCCGCACAATCACAATGGGCATCAGCCTCCTGGATTGCATCGATTCAGATATTAATATAGTAAACGAGAAGATTTACAACAAGATTACAACCTGCGCAAAGGACCTTGTTAAGACAGGCGAAGAGATTGAGGCTAAGTACGGAGTTCCTATTGTTAACAAGAGGATATCAGTTACGCCAGTAGCTCTTGTAGGCGGAGCTGCCTGCAGGAACGAAGAAGATTTTGTATCAATAGCAAAGACACTCGATAAAGCGGCAAAAGCCGTAGGCGTTAATTTTATCGGAGGATATTCAGCGCTTGTATCAAAGGGAATGACACCTGCAGAGGAGCTTCTCATCCGCTCGATTCCTGTTGCACTTTCTTCTACAGAACGAGTATGCAGCTCAGTAAATGTAGGTTCAACAAAGACAGGAATCAACATGGACGCAGTCAAGCTTATGGGAGAGATTATCAAGGAGTGCGCATATCTCACAAGAGATGAGGAATCGGTTGCCTGCAGCAAGCTTGTAGTATTCTGCAATGCACCTGATGACAATCCTTTTATGGCAGGAGCTTTCCATGGCGTTACTGAGGCAGATGCAATTATTAATGTTGGAGTCAGCGGCCCGGGAGTTGTAAAACGTGCCCTCGAGAAGGTCAGAGGAGAGAACTTCGAGGTGCTTTGTGAGACAATAAAGAGAACTGCTTTCAAGGTTACAAGAGTTGGTCAGCTTGTTGCACAGGAGGCCTCTGAGAGGCTTGGAATTCCTTTCGGAATCGTAGACCTTTCACTTGCACCTACGCCTGCAATTGGAGATTCTGTTGCTGAGATTCTTGAGGAAATCGGACTTGAGAGTGTCGGTGCCCCAGGAACTACTGCCGCGCTGGCTTTACTTAATGATCAAGTCAAAAAGGGCGGTGTTATGGCGTCGTCTTATGTTGGTGGCTTGAGCGGAGCTTTCATTCCTGTAAGTGAGGATCAGGGCATGATTGACGCTGTTAACAGGAACGCACTCACTCTTGAGAAGCTCGAGGCTATGACCTGCGTATGCTCAGTTGGCCTTGATATGATTGCTGTGCCTGGTTCAACAACAGCTGCAACACTTTCCGGAATTATTGCCGACGAGGCAGCTATAGGAATGATCAATCAGAAAACAACTGCAGTAAGACTTATTCCGGCATATGGAAAAAGCATTGGAGATTCTGTTCAGTATGGCGGCCTCTTCGGATATGCGCCGGTAATGCCTGTTAACCCATATGCATGCGACGATTTCATCAACAGAGGAGGAAGAATTCCGGCACCTATTCACAGCTTCAAGAATTAGAGTATAATAATACTCAAAGAGAACAGAAGCCGAGGCTTCAGGGGTTATAGAAAGAAGGAACAGTATGAAGAATGTAATTTATTGTTTTTCGGGAACAGGTAACTGTCTTAATCTTGCGAGAGAGATTAAAGAAGAGATTGTCGCTCTTGGCGGCGGCGAGACTGAGATTATTATGATGAGAAAAGAACCTGTTAAGCTGGATGCTACAGATGCAGACAGAGTAGGTTTCGTTTTCCCTTGCTATGCTGGCGGACTTCCTGGTGGAGTGGCAGAGACAATCAGCAGAATCAGAATAAGACAGGATGCTTACACTTTCGGTATAGTTTCTTATGCAGCTTATATGGGTTGCGGTCTTAATGACATCAACAAGATTCACAGACTCGATTACTGGGGCGGAGTATCTCATCACTGCAGCTGTATCTGGCTTTTCCCGCACTTTATGACAATGCCTATGCAGAGCATCGAGGAAGCGCAGGAGAGAAACAAAGAAAAGGCAAAGACTTTTGCAAAGGATATCGTAGGTCGCAAGTACAAGAAGACTGCACCTAAGATGCTTCCTAACAAGATTGAAAGCATGGCATGGCTTAAGGGTCTTCAGTACAAGAAGGGTGCGAAGCTTCAGGCCGACCCTGACAAGTGCATCGGTTGCGGTCAGTGCGCAAATCTTTGTCCAAGGGATAATATTGTCGTTGAGGATAATTCAGTATTCTTTGGTGACCACTGCATTAACTGTCTTGGTTGTCTGCAGTATTGTCCACAGGAGGCAATCAGCATGGGAGGCCTCACACTTAAGAGAGAAAGATATCATAACCCTGCTGTTACAGCTGAGGATCTGATGAATGAGCAGAATTAAGCTGGGCGACCATTTCACCTACAGTCGATTAGGAAGATTTGTATTGCCGTCAATCGTTATGATGTTATTCACGTCCATCTACGGAATCGTAGATGGACTTTTCGTGTCTAATTTCGTGGGAAAGACAGCCTTTGCTGCCGTTAATCTGGACATGCCGTATATGATGATGATATCGGCGCTCGGATTTATGATCGGCACAGGAGGAAGTGCTCTCGTTGCTATGCAGCTCGGTGAGCAGAAAAACAATCTTGCAAAAAGGACCTTCTCCATGCTTGTCTGGGTGCTTTTTGCAGGCGCGATTGTCATTTCAGTAATATCTGCGATTTTTATGCCGCAGATATGCGGAATTCTTGGAGCAGATAAAGGACAGCTTCTTGATGATGCAGTTCTCTATGGAAGAATATCAATGGTTTCTATGCCGATGTTCATGCTGCAGAATTCGTTCCAGAGTTTTCTTGTTACTGCAGAGAAGCCTAAGCTGGGTCTTGTTGTAACAGTTGGCGCAGGTGTGACTAATATGGTTCTCGATCTGGTGCTTGTTGGTATGCTCAGATGGGGAATTGCAGGAGCGGCTATTGCAACTGTTGCATCGGAATATGTAGGTGGTCTGCTTCCGGTAATTTACTTCCTCAGAAAGAATGACAGCCTTCTTCAGCTTGTTAAGCCTGTTATTAACTGGCATCACGTGCTGAAGGCATGCACAAATGGCGTGTCTGAGTTAATGACAAATATAGCAGGCTCTGTTGTCAGCATTGCATACAATCTGCAGCTTATGAGACTTGCAGGGGAGAACGGAGTTGCGGCTTATGGTGTTGTAATGTATGTTACGTTTATTTTCACTGCAGTATTCTTTGGTTATATGATTGGAAGCTCACCTCTCTATTCATATCACTACGCGGCAGGAAACTATGAAGAACTGCAGAACCTGTACAGAAAATCTACAACACTTGCCTGGTCTGCAGGAGTAATACTTTGCAGCATTTCATTCATTCTGGCACCTGCTATGTCAAGGCTCTTTGTTGGCTATGATACGGAGCTTCTGGCATTGACTGTTCACTCTATGAAGATAATGTCAATAACATTCATTTTTATGGGCGTTGGGGTCTTCGGCTCAGGATTCTTTACGGCTCTTGGCAATGGAATTGTTTCGGCGGTGATTGCTTTCATGAGAACTATAGTGTTCCAGCTTTCGGCGGTAATTGTGCTGCCGTTAATCATGTCTGTAGATGGAATCTGGTGGTCGGGACCTGTATCAAGTCTGATGACTACAGTTCTGACGCTGATTCTGCTTCAGAAGTATAAATCAAGATATCACTATTCAAATTCAAATAAATAATTTATAATAATGCTGTCGAAAGACAGCATTTTATAGTATGGGAATTAAAATAGAGGGTTAAGATATGAAGAAATTTCTGGCATTTATTCTGCTTCTCATCATCGCATTCTGCGGTGGTCTGTATGTAGGTGCGGCTGGACTTATCAGCTTCGGCGGAGACAAGGACGACATCAGTGTAGATGTTCTGTCAGAAGAGGTTAAGGAAATCTCAGAGTATTCAGTACATGAGGTTGTTTCTACTGAGCAGGGAACTATTCAGAACAGTAAGAAGTTCATGCAGAAGTACAGCATTCCTTTCACAGAGAAGACGCTTACAGCGCAGTGCAAGGTTGTTACAAAGATGGGAGTATGCCTCGATGAGGCCGACATTTCACTTGATAAAGAGGCAAAGGTGATCAGTGTTGTAATTCCTCACAGCCAGATTATGAGTCAGGAGCTGGACGAGGACAGCTGGGAGATTGTTACAAATCAGAACGGACTCTTCAACGGCGTTAAGATTGAAGATGACGATAAGATCAGAAAGAGCATCAAGAAGGTTGCAAAGCAGAGAATGAAGGAAGAGGATCAGTATGCGAAGGCAGACGAGAGAGCTGTTGAGACTATCAAGGAACTCTTCGGAATGATTCACCCTAAGTACACTGTAGAAGTTACTTTCAAGAAATAATGGACAGCAGAACAGTTAAAGAACTGAAGAAGATCCGCAAGGCCGAAGAAAGATTCAGACAGCGGGGAGAACTTCGAGAGAAGCTCGAGTGGAAGGCTCCTATCGAAGAGAGGATTCCTGACAGGCTGATGGACAGCCTGGACAGGGCATTTTCCATTGCTTTTCGCACTGTATTCAACAGAGGCTCAGCCCTTCTTGACAAAATGATTGACAAGGATGCTATCAAACCTTCCGACTTTGAGACAGAGGGTGAGCTGTATAGCGCAACAAAGCGCAGTGCAGGTATTAACAATTCTCTCAACATGGTCTGGACAACAGCAGAGGGTGTTGCACTTGGAACTCTTGGAATTGGAATTCCTGACATTGTGCTCTGGACAGGCATGGTTCTCAAGGGCGTGTACGAGACAGCAAGCCGTTACGGCTACGAGTACGAGAGTACAACAGAGCGGATTTTTATACTGAAGCTCCTGGAAGCATCAATGTACACGGGCGAGCAGTTCGATAGGCTCAATGCTGAGATTGAACTGGGGATGGTTGATACGCTAAGCGTAATCCCTAATGAAGCAGATGTTGAGGATCAGGTTGAGCTGACAGCAAAGGCTTTTGCTACTGACATGCTTGTAACAAAGTTCATTCAGAGCATACCCGTCGTTGGCGTTGTGGGAGGCATTACCAATCCGCTGTATTACAACAGAGTCATGAAATACGTCCATCTTGAATACAGGAAGAGATATCTGCTTGATACGGAGCGGAAGCCTAGAATAGAGAATCAGGTATAATATGTTAAATCAGACAAACAGCCTTGCTCGGGCTGTTTGTTTTGTTGATGTTATGCGACAAAAGATGTGAACCCTTTGCGTGTATGGTATAAGTATAGGACAGGGGGGAAAACAACGAGACTTCATAGATAACGCACAAGTCAGGAAGCTGATAGTAATAGGCGGAAGTGGAGTAATAAGCAGCAAAGCAGTAACAGCGTTAATCGGTTAGCGATTATATCGAATAAAGAAGGACAGCCAGCCGGCTGTCCTTTTGTCGTTTAGTTATTCATGAAGTATTACACTACTCGGTAAATCTCTTCTCAAAGTTACCTATTACTCTTGCGTTATCTGTAATTACCACGAATGCATTGGGGTCAACTCTGCCGACAATTTCTTTGAGCAGCGGCTCCTCGTACTTGGAAATAACTGTTACCAGAATGTTAGCATCCTGCTTAGTGTAAGCACCAGTACCTTCCCAGTATGTAACGCCTCTTCTCAACTCTTCCATGATTGCGGCTGCAATGCCTTCATTCTTTGTAATAATGAGGGCCTCAAGCTTGATGTTCTGAATGTGGACCTTATCAATGGCAAGGCCTGTCACTACAGCAAAAATCATTGAATAGAGAACCGTCTGCACGTCATAAACTACAAGGCAGATTGTGTAGATGCAGATGCTGATAATGATGCCGATTGTTCCTACCTTGAAGTCTGGGTGAGTCTTGGCAAGACATACTCCGAGGAGATCCTGTCCGCCCTGTGAGCTTCCTGCTCTAAGAACCATTCCGGCACCGATACCTGAACCGAGACCGCCTATTATTGATGCCAGCATCGGATCCTCAATGATAGGAACTACTGGAATCGGTATGAGGGACAGGAAAGCCGATGACATAACAATTGAAACGACAGTTGTTGCAAGGAACTTCTTGCCCATTACCTTATATGCGATGATAAAGAACGGCGCATTGATGCAGAAATAAATTATACCAGTGTAGCTGAATCCGTTCTCCTGCAGATGCAGAACCTGCAGTAAAAATATTCTTATAAGCTGTGTTACTCCTGTGAATCCACCGCTGTAGAGGTGGAGAGGTGTAATGCATACGTTGTTACCGGCTGCGTAGATGAGATTTCCTACAATTGTAAGAAAAATCTTCTCTGTCAGCTTGTTGTTCTTCAATAATCCGTTAGCTTTCATTTCAAGCCCTCTCTAGAAAAAAAGTTTCGCATTACTAATTTACAACGGAGATGATACTTTTTCAAGACAAAAGGCTTTTTCAAATTGCAAAGTGGCTGTAAAGTGTTACAATCTTAAGAGGCTAAGGTTATAGTAGCAACAAAAAAGAAATTGTATTTTCGTATAAATCCACAAAAATGACATATATAATTTGTTGCAATATCATCAAAAATGATGGTACAATGAATCATTGGCGTAATTGTGGTATTAGTCGCTTAAGAAAGTGAATAGTTATAAGGAGATTTTTGGTTATGGCAAGACAACTAAAGACCATGGACGGAAACAATGCTGCGGCGCATGTTTCGTACGCGTTCACTGAGGTAGCAGGAATCTACCCTATCACACCGTCCAGCCCTATGGCTGATTATGTAGATCAGTGGTCAGCACAGGGAAGAAAGAATATTTTCGGTTCTACTGTCAAGGTTCAGGAGATGCAGTCTGAGGCGGGTGCTTCCGGTACAGTACACGGATCACTGGCGACTGGTGCTCTCACAACAACCTACACAGCATCACAGGGACTCCTGCTGATGATTCCTAACATGTATCATATTGCCGGAGAACTTCTGCCGGCTGTTTTCCATGTTACAGCTAGAACAGTAACATCACACGCACTTAATATTTTCGGCGATCATTCCGATGTATATGCCTGCAGACAGACTGGCTTTGCAATGCTGGCTGAGGGCAATGTACAGGAGGTTATGGACCTTTCAGCCGTAGCTCATCTTGCAGCTATCAAGGGAAGAGTTCCTTTCCTCAACTTCTTCGATGGATTCAGAACATCACACGAGCTGCAGAAGATTCAGGTATGGGATTACGATGATCTTGCAGACATGTGCGATTTCGATGCTGTTAATGAATTCAGAAAGCATGCTCTTAATCCTGAGAGCCCACAGATGCGCGGCTCAAATGAGAATGGAGACATTTTCTTCCAGCACAGAGAGGCGTGCAACAAGTACTATGATGCTCTTCCAGAGATCGTTGAGGAGTACATGGGCAAGGTTAATGAGAAGCTTGGAACTGATTACCAGCTCTTTAACTACTATGGTGCTCCAGATGCTGACAGAGTTATCGTAGCAATGGGTTCAATCTGTGATGTTGCAGAGGAGGTAATTGATTATCTCAATGCTAACGGCGAGAAGGTTGGTCTTGTTAAGGTTAGACTTTACAGACCTTTCAGAGCTGACAAGCTTATCGCTGCAATCCCTGAGACAGCAAAGAAGATTGCAGTACTCGATAGAACTAAGGAGCCTGGCGCATTCGGTGAGCCGCTCTATCTCGATGTGCTTGCAGCAATTGCAGATGCAGGTCTCGACAAGAAGGTAATCGGCGGACGTTACGGACTCGGTTCAAAAGATACACCGCCTTCAAGCGTTTTCGCAGTATACGAGGAGCTCAAGAAGGATGCTCCTAAGAGACAGTTCACAATCGGTATCGTAGACGATGTAACTGAGCTTTCACTCCCAGAGGTTCCATCCCCTAACACAGCTGCAGAAGGCACAATCGAGTGCAAGTTCTGGGGTCTCGGCGGAGACGGAACTGTTGGAGCTAACAAGAACTCAATCAAGATTATCGGAGATAATACAGACAAGTATGTACAGGCTTATTTCCAGTACGACTCAAAGAAGACTGGTGGAGTTACAATCTCACACCTGCGTTTCGGAGATCATCAGATCAAGAGCCCATACTATGTAAACAAGGCTGATTTCGTTGCATGCCACAACCCTTCATATGTTCTCAAGGGCTTCAAGATGGTTAACGATGTTAAGCCGGGTGGTGCATTCCTCATCAACTGCCAGTGGTCAGAAGAGGAACTTGCAGAGAAGCTGAACTCTGAGGCAAAGAGATATATTGCTAAGAACAACATTCAGCTCTACACAATCAATGCTATCGATCTTGCTATTGAGATCGGAATGGGCAAGAGAACAAATACGATCCTCCAGTCAGCATTCTTTGCTCTTGCAAAAGTAATGCCACAGGAAGAGGCTATCCAGCATATGAAGGATGCTGCTACAAAGTCCTACATGAAGAAGGGTCAGGATATTGTAGACATGAACCACAAGGCTATCGACCTTGGAGCTTCAGCCTTTGTTAAGATCAATGTTCCTGCTGAGTGGGCTGATGCTGTTGACGAGGTAGTTGAGACTCCACTGGCAGGTAAGCCAGAGGTTGTTAAGATGGTTAAGAGCCTCATGGAGCCTGTAGCTCACATGGACGGAGACAGCCTCCCTGTATCAGCATTTATGGATTATGTTGATGGTACATTCGAGCTGGGCGCTTCAGCTTACGAGAAGAGAGGAATCGCAGTTACAGTTCCAGCATGGGACGCAACAAAGTGTGCTCAGTGTAACCAGTGTGCATATGTTTGTCCGCACGCAACTATCAGACCTTTCGCTATGACAGATGAAGAGGCAGCTGCAGCACCAGAGGCAGCCAAAATCGTTCCTGTTAAGGCTGGTAAGGGCAAGGATGTATATAAGTACACAATGGCTGTTTCACCACTTGACTGCATGGGATGCGGCGTTTGTGTCGGCGTATGCAGACTTGGCGCGCTGGAGATGGTTCCACAGGAGCAGGAGACTGCACAGCAGGCAGTATGGGATTACATGGTTGCAGAGGTATCCGAGAAAAAGGATATGCAGGACTTCACAGTCAAGGGCAGCCAGTTCAGAACTCCACTTCTCGAGTTCTCAGGCTCATGTGCAGGATGTGCAGAGACATCATATGCTCGTCTCGTAACACAGCTCTTCGGAGACAGAGCCTACATTTCAAATGCAACAGGATGCTCATCAATCTGGGGAGGTCCTGCTACTAACGCACCTTATACATTTAATAAGGAAGGACACGGTCCGGCATGGGCTAACTCACTTTTCGAGGATAATGCTGAGCACGGTCTCGGCATGATGCTTGGACAGAAGGCTGTAAGAGACAGACTCCGCGGACTTGTTGAGGAGATGTATGCTGACACTGTTCACAGAACTCCAGAATTCAAGGCTGCAGCAGATGCATACTTTGAGACATACGATGATGGCGAGAAGAATGCGGCAGCAGTTGAGGCTCTGATTCCTGAGATTCAGTTCGCAGCAGATCACGGTTGCCCAACAGCTCCAAAGATTCTTGCTGAGAAGCAGTTCCTTGCAAAGAAGTCGATCTGGATCTTCGGAGGAGACGGATGGGCTTATGATATCGGATTTGGTGGAGTTGATCACGTACTCGCATCAGGTGAGGATGTAAATATCTTCGTATACGATACAGAGGTATATTCAAATACTGGCGGACAGGCTTCAAAGGCTTCAAACATCGGACAGGTTGCTCAGTTCGCAGCAGCAGGTAAGGCGGTAGCTAAGAAGTCACTGGCAGAAATCGCTATGAGCTATGGCTATGTATACGTTGCACAGGTTGCTATGGGAGCTAACCCAGCACAGACAATCAAGGCAATGGAAGAGGCTGAGGCTTACAAGGGACCTTCAATCATCATCGGTTACTCACCATGTGAGATGCACTCAATCAAGGGTGGCATGACTAACTGCCAGGCTGAGATGAAGAAGGCTGTAGAGTGCGGATACTGGAATATCTACAGATACAACCCTGCACTCAAGGCAGAGGGCAAGAACCCATTCACACTGGATTGCAAGGAGCCAGCTGGCGGATATAAGGAGTTCCTCATGAACGAAGCTCGTTACTCACAGCTGACAAGAACATTCCCAGAGAGAGCTGAGGAGCTCTTCGCTCAGTCAGAGGCTGCAGCAAAGGCTCGCTACGATCACCTTATGAAGCTCAAGGAGCTCTACGAGGCATAGTTCTCTATCTTCAAAAAAACGCAAGGTCGTCTTCGGACGACCTTGTTTTTGCATTAGGGTGGAGTATAATGGTGACATGAGATACATAGATTTACACTGCGACACATTACACAAGCTGTATTACGGCGACTACGAGGATTCGGCGAACTGCCTTGCGCACAACTCGGGACACCTGGCGATTGACAGGATGGCGGGGTATGATGCGCAGTTTTTCGCGTGTCATGTAGATGTGGGCGAACCTGCCAGACTGACACACTACGAGGATGTGCTCGGAATGTGTTCGATTCTCCGAGCTGCCGAAGGACCTGACTTCGCGTGGGCGGGAAGCTACAGCGACTTATGTGCAAATCGCGAGGCCGGAAAGGTTTCGGGTTTTCTGACCGTTGAGGAGGGTGGCGTTCTCGAAGGAGATATTGAGCGACTGGAAGAACTATACTCGGAGGGCGTTCGCCTTATTACACTTACATGGAATTACGACAACTGCATCGGAGCGCCTAACGGCTCCTTCGATGGACTTAAAAGATTTGGTTTCGAGGCCGTTGAGCGAATGAACGACTTGGGAATAATTGTTGATGTTTCACATCTTTCTGACAAAGGCTTCTGGGATGTGGCGTCAATTGCTCGCCGTCCCTGGATGGCATCCCACTCAAATGCACGTAGCCTATGTGACCACCGGCGGAATCTCACCGATGAGATGATTCGTGCAATTGCGGAGAATGGCGGAGTGGTGGGACTGAATTTTTACAGTCAGTTCGTAAGTAGAGGCGCTGAGATGACTCGACTGAGTGATCTGGTTGCCCACGCTAAGCACATTATCAATGTGGGCGGTTCAGAGGTTCTCGCTTTGGGCTCTGATTTCGATGGAATTGACTGCGAGCTGGAGCTTGGAGGCTGCCAGGATATGTGGAGGCTGTGCGAGGCACTGTCAGGTGCGGGATTAAGCGCGGCGTCTGTAGAGGCAGTGTGCTGGAGGAACGCGGAGAAATATATTCGGGAAGTATTATAAAGATAGAAGGGTGTGCCGTGGGCACACCCTTTATTTGTTTGTAAATCAGATTGTGCGTATCGGGGCTTTTTCTCTTAGAAAATCTGTAAAATTGTGTCAATTCAGCCAGGCAACAACCAAATTGACACAATTTACAGATCTTTACAGATTGGTATCGACAATTAGGCGACAATTAGTTGGGAAAAAGGCGAGGTTTTGTGCTCAATTTGTCTGAGTTGTTACAAATTGACACAATTAAACGCTTTTTCGGATGACACGAAAATTTCCAGGCGCACTTTGTGCGGACAAAGTGGCCAAGCAGCGCTAAATACGCACATTTTTACAGACAGAATCGCCAATAGAGCGCTTATAAGCACAAATCACGCCAGGACTCAATTCCAGGAAAGAATCTAGTAATGGTCTCTTCGATTTCTGCTGATGTTAAACGGTGCGCGCCGCCTTCAAAGGTTACAATCAGGTTATCCCCGGGGATAAAGCCGAAGCGAGTCAGGTCGGCGATGTGCGTAGCGTTTCTCTTAATATATGTGGGGTCATCCATCATGCCCATATGAGTCCATCCGACTTTCTGGTAGGTGAAAGGGTTCATAATCGTGAAGTCCAGCCAGATTGCCAACGGGAAATTATTCTTGCTGTAATAATATGGATACTCGTACAGAAAAGGCAGGCGATAGTAATCGAGTGCGTTCGCAATGCCGCCTTCTGATTTGCTTCTGACCATTAACCCAGAGCTGGTTTCAAAAGTTCGCTCCTCCTGATAGGGCGCTTTTTCATACTCTTGTGATAAAAATGACCGAATTACCCGGTCGTCATTGTTAAGGTGGTTGGTTAGCAAGCGCTGGAATTCTTTGTTCTTAAGATAAAACTTATCGCCGGGGCAGGCTTGCAGCTTATTGTGCTTTGTGATGAAATCATCAATAATTCTCAGTTCAGCAAGAACATCTTTAAGCTGACTCTCCAGATAGGTCTTGAGCGCTAATTGTTCAGCAAGCTCCTCCTTTGAGCGAGGAATGTATTTGCGACCGTTGTTTTTCGTGCAATGATACCACTGCACATAACCTCTGTTGTTAGAACATGTCAGCGAACCCTTGGGAAGCTGTGCGATCTGGGACTTCAGTTGATGTGCCCGGGCTGTCAAGTCGTGCTTTCGCTTTTCAATAACGTCTACGTATGCCATTGTCTAATCTCCTTTCTTTGAGTCAACTATCTTACAATTTTTTTCATTCCCCTTCAGTACACTTTTTGCGCAAGGCTTCCGCCTTTTGTGGTAAAATTTCTTTGTGTGGCGAGGCCTCACACCTTGTCAAACTTTGCTATTAATTCGGAGGGACTAATGGAATTTTTAAGAATCAGAAGCAGAAGGAAATGCATAGCTGGTAAATTCTGGGGCATAGTTCTCATGTTTGCGCTGCCATATTATCTGACAGATGTTGGCCACGAGCAGACACTTTTCGATATTGTAACTGACGGACTCATCTTGGCACTTCCTGGACTGATTATCCTGATAATAAGCATTAGAAAATCCAAGAAGTGGGACAGACTTGAAGCTTGTGTCAATAATGTGGGCAACACCTACATAAGAGATATCGCAGCACAGCTCAATAAGAAAGAGGACTGGGTTGTTGAGGAACTTCAGAAGATGGTTAATATGGGCTTTTTCAAGACTCGAGACGGCAAGAATGCATATGTCGACATGACAGTAGGAATGCTTGTTATAACTAAGAATGATGAGGCTATGGTTTCTGTAGCAGACGAAATCAAGCGTCAGAAGAGGGCTGCTGCCCGCCGCGAGGAACTGAAGAATCAGAGTGAAGCAGTTAAGAAGATCAGAGCAGCTATAGCAGTCATCGATGACAAGGAGACAGTTGAGGTTCTGCGTAATCTTGAAGATTCTATTAAACGCGTTGAGAATACACTCGTTGAGAAGCCTGAGCTTGAAGAAGACAAGATGGTTGTTAAGATGAGAACCGACTATGTACCAACAGCACTCAGCCTTATTGAGAAGCTTAAGAGTGACATGTTCACCGATGAGACAAAGGCGAAGATTACAAGTACTCTGGTCACATGTACAGAGGCTTTTTATAACCTGGATGAAGGGCTCAATGAGAATGATAACCTGATGACGCAGGTAGATCTCGATGTAATAAAAACAAAGCTTGCGAGCGAGGGTTTCCTCGACTCAGATTTCAATCTGTAGGGAGTCAGGAGATGAAGACAGTTTTTCTTGATTCATGTGTTGCGAATCCGGGAGACATCTCCTGGGATCGTCTTGAGGCAATCGCTCCGCTTACAATATACGAGCGCACATCAAATGTTGAGAGTCCGCTCATAGCAGAGCGCATCGGCGATGCGGAGATTGTAATAACAAACAAGACACCAATATCCAGAGCAACACTTGAGAAGTGCCCGAATGTGCAGATTATTGCTGTCATTGCTACCGGCTACAATGTGGTCGATACTGTGGCGGCAGCGGAGAGGGGAATCCCTGTGTGCAACGTGCCGGGCTATGCCACAGCAAATGTTGCACAGCTTAACATTGCTCTTCTTCTTGAAATCTGTTCTCATGTTGGAGAGCATTCCCGCGGCGTTCACGAGGGAAGATGGACGGCTTGTCCTGACTTCTGCTACTGGGATTACCCTGTAATTGCACTTGGTGGAATGACTGCCGGAATCATCGGCCTTGGAAGCATCGGTCAGGCAACAGCTAAGATACTCAAGGCACTCGGCATGAAGGTCCTGGGAAGTTCAAACCACAGGAAGGACATCCCTGAAGACACAGTAACCCAGTGCGATACAGAGAGAATAATCGAGGAAGCAGATGTGATTTTTCTCTGCTGCCCAATGACTCCTGAGACAGCAGGAATCATCTGCAAAGAGAATATCTCCAGAATGAAAGACGGAGTAATAATCATAAATACTGCCCGCGGACAGCTTGTGATTGAAGAAGATCTTAGAGCAGCGCTTGAGTCTGGTAAAGTCAGAGCTGCGGCGGTAGATGTTGCCTCAAAAGAACCGATTGATGGAGATAACCCGCTTCTCGAAGCGCCTAACTGCATCATTACACCGCACATCGGATGGCTTAGTGATGAGGCGAGACAGCTGATGATGGATACAACATGTGCGAACATTGAGGCGTTCCTTCGAGGCGAGATGCTGAATGTAGTCAACTAGGAGAATTAATGGAGAGACTTGAAATAAGACAGGCAGTTCCTGCAGACTATGACTGGATCCTCGATGTAAACGAGAAAAACGTGGAAGTCCTGGCACCAATGGATATGGATAAATTGAAGCTTTTTGCAGAGAAGATGGCAGATATGCTTCTGGTAATAGAGGAAGAAGGAGAGAAAGCGGCTTTTCTAATTGCACTTAGAGAGGGCTGCTCGCTGTATGATAGCGAGAACTACAGATGGTTCTGCGACAAATACGAGAAGTTCCTCTACATTGACAGGATTGTTATTGCGGAGGGATTCAGAGGTCGCGGAATCGGGAGAGAGATATACAGATATGTGTTTGATTATGCAAGGGCGAATGGAGTATCTTTCGTAACTGCTGAGATTGACACGATTCCTTATAACGGCCCGAGCCTTAAGTTCCATGAGGCCATGGGTTTCAGAGAAGTAGGAACACAATATGTAAGAAACGGCGCTGTTAGAGTATCGCTGCAGGAGGCGGCTTTATAGGCTGTTAAGGGACGACTTGCGTAATGAAGAATTTGGAAAAAAGCAGATTATATGGTGATGCTCTGCTTCTTGTAGTAGCGATTATCTGGGGAGCAGTTCTGGGTGTTGTATTCCTGCTGGCTCTTTTCATTCAGCTGACTGCACTGCAGTACACCACATCTTCCAAGCAGGCCTTCATAGCAAGTTCGTACATAATGTTCACGCCGCTTATAAGCTGGGCATTCTTCAGGAGCAGACCGGCAGTAACGGATTTTGTAGCGGCGGTGCTTATGCTGATGGGAGTTGGCTTCATTGGCCTGAATAGAGCTGAGGAATTCCAGATTGGAGATTTTATCACCTTAGGCTTTGCTGTTGTCTTTGCTCTTCAGATTATTCTGATCAGCAGGTATACAAAGGAACTGTCGGCGGCAAACATTACTTTCTTTCGCTTGAATCGGTGTTCGGGTTCCTGTCGGCGATAATAATATTCCACGATCCGATTACAGTAAAGATTGTTCTGGGCGGAATGCTCTGCCTGGCAGGCGTAATCGTGTCAAAACTTAAACCAAAGGAGGACTAGAGATGCATACAGAACGCAAGATACTTGCTTTGATTGGCGGTATGTTCGTGCTTATCGGAGGGGTGATTTCGGCTGTGTTCATTCCAGTATTCGGGATGCCAATCGGAGCAGTTCCTTTGATTTTCCCTGCGATTGGAGCAGGTCTTCTGTACATCCCGATTAGAGCAGGACTTCGCGAGAAAAAAGCTCTCTCCAGCGGAGAACGCTACACTGCGAAGGTGTTCGGATATGTTGAGGATTCTTCAATTACAATAAATGACCAGTATCCGATTAACATCAAAGTCAGATTCTTCGATAAGAATCACAATATCTGCGAGACTACACTTGAAACAAGATTCCCAAAGGGTAATGTTCCATATGCAATTGGTTCAACTCTGGACATCTACGGACTTAACGGAATCTATTCCTTTGATCCGGATTCAGTAAGGTTTGAGAAGCTTAAAGAGGAAGAACTGCTGATGGACAACAGACCGTTGGAGCCTGAGAAGACAGATTTCATAGCAGTGACCTGCCCTAACTGCGGTTCATCATATAAGGCAATCAAGGGTTTTGCTGAAAAGTGCCCGTACTGCGGCAGCTACAGCAAATCAGTATAACAACAAAAAATATTTTAGAAAGTTCTTTGAGCCTTTGCACCTAAACATGATTGCAAGGTGCACTGGCCGAGGCCAAGCCTCCAGGGTTTGATGGGAAACCTGACAGCCTTCCGTATTTGAAAAAAAGAGCATGAAAAGAGTATCTGGGATAGCATTACTGGCTGGTGGTGCCGGTGTGCGTATGAATTCAATGAACAAAGCCGCTCTTCATTATGGCGGCGACACATTTAGTGGCAGAATTCAGAGCGAAGTTAAAGCGCTGGGACTGCCATGCTATATTTCCTGCGCAAATTATAATCAGTCAGTTCTGGAAAACTGGACTGCTGTGCAGGATTGCATCAAAGATGATAAAGGATATATCGGTCCGATTGGGGGCATCTACTCCTGCCTGATTAAGGCGAGAGAGGATGGCCTTGATGGACTGTTTTTTGTGCCCTGCGATGCACCTTTCTTCAAAGCACAGATTATCGAAACGATGCTTCAGCATCTTGATGGCGATGCAGTCTGCTGGAAGACCGGCGATGGAATTACTCAAAGGACTTTCGGCTGGTATTCTGTGAACTGCCTGTCTGCAATTAAGGGAAATATAGAGAAGGGCGAGTATAGTCTCAAAGCGCTTCTTCGAAGTATAGATAACACTGTTCTCGAAGCAGAAGCGTATGGCTTGGAAGATAGATTTTTTACAAATGTAAATACACCGGAGGACTATCTGAGATACTGCAAAGAGAAGCGCCATATTCTTCTCTGCGGCGATAGAAATACGGGAAAAACTACGTTGGTCAACAGTCTGGCTAAAGTCCTTGAGAGGCCGATTAAAGGCTTCAGAACGGCAATCCCGGAGAGAGACGCAGACGGCTTCGGAAGTGTGTATATGTACCCTGCGGATGGCGAAATCTGTACGGATGAAGACCATCGAATCGGCGATGTACGGGAGAAGGTTCTCAATGTGAATTATGAGGTCTTTGATAATCTAGGTGTGGAGCTGCTTCGGAGTGAACCTGGTGATGTCATCGTGATGGATGAAATTGGTTTTATGGAGATTGGAAGTGAGAAGTTCTGCGCAGAGGTTATCAGGGCGTTCGACGGAGATATTCCGGTGCTTGCAACAATCAAGGGTCTGTACGCAGATTATGATTACCTTAATCTGCTGAGGGCGCACCCTAAAGCAGAACTCATAATGCTTACAAGAGAGAATTATGAGGAGGTTCGGGAGAAGGCACTGTCAATTATTCAGACATGGAATGAGGAGGTGCGCAGATGAAGAGGAGAAACGCGTTAAGAGATTTGATTTTTCTGACCTTGTGCTGTGACCTGGGCTTGTTTGGTAAAAGAATTATTGCTCCAGTTGCCAATATCGTAACTGATGCGCTTCACATTCCCGGCGGTATAGGCACAAGCTTTTCACTCATGTTCCTGGTCATTGCGGCTTTTCTGATTCACGGCCGTGGATGTGCGACACTGATGGGTGTCATTCAGAGCGGCCTGGCTCTTGCTATGGGAATGATTGGAAGTATGGGAGCCCTGTCGCCAATCGGTTACATAGTGCCGGGCATGGTGATTGATCTGGTGGTTCTCCTGTATCGAAGGTTCGGCTGGCAGACAGGAAGCGCAATGGTTGTGGCGAATATGCTTGGGGCGGCAACGGCCAGCCTGGTGGCAAACGTGATAGTATTCAAGCTGCACGGTGCGGCACTGGGGCTGTATGTGTCGGTTGCGCTGCTCAGTGGAGCCTTGTTCGGCTGGCTTGGATACGTGCTCGAAGAAAGATTGAAGGCCGTGGTTGCTTACGGAGAATAGGTGGCTGGAAGGCTTTTGTGTATATATAAAGATTTCCTGCGAAAAATCAGTAATTTTGTGCGTTATTTCCGCATTGCTGCAAAAAAACAGTAATTTGCTGTTGCTGATACGCTTTTGCGAGGGCGCTAATCACGATTAATCACGAAAAGTAACGAATAATCACGAATTTGCGATTAACTGGGCAGGCCTGGAGAAAAAGAAACATGTTTTTACTGTCAAATGCAAACGGCTTTTCATATATACACAATTTTACTGATTTTTGAAACAAACACTCAGTATATACACAAAGATTACTTTAAAGGAGTTATAGACATGAACAAGAAACTCGGATTACTATTTGCTGTACTTGGTATAGCGGTTATTGCCTTTGCAGCTGTTAATCTGTCCGGAAACAAGGACAAGGCTGGCATCACAATCATTAGTGGTGACAATGAAGTTGTGGTAGCCTGGGATGAAATCGCGCTTGAAGACTTCAGTGGTGAATTGGTCAACGGTAAGGGAGAAGTGACTGCCAGCGACTATGAAGGCATAGAGCTTGTCGAGTTGCTTGCTGCTAACGGAATTAAGTTTGATGATAACAGCGAAATTGTTGTTACCGCAGAAGACAACTACTCAGCAACACTTACAGGAGCTGAAGTGCTCACAGGACAGAGGGTATATGTGGCTTTGAGCGCAAACGGAGAGATGGTCGAAGGCCTCGAGGGCGGCCAGGGAGCACAGCTTATCGTGTTCGGAGATCCTAACAGCAAGAGAGCTGTAAGATGCATGAAAACTATTGAAATTAAATAAGAAGGGAAGCTATGAGAACTATCAGATTTGCACTAATGGGTTTTGGCAATGTGGGTAAGGCTTTCGCAAAGCTCCTGATCAGAAAACATGAGGAAATCAGGTCACTGTACGATTGCGATGTGATAATTACAGCAGTCACAACAAATTCAAAAGGCAATATATATAAGCCTGAAGGAATTCACCTTCAGCTGATTCTTGACGATCTGGAGAGCGCGGGGAGGTTCTCTCCTGCGCGATGCACAGAAAAGAGCAGCATGGAGATTCTTGAAACGGGAGAGTACGACTGCGTAGTCGAATTGTCACCGCTGAATATCCACACGGGACAGCCGGCGACAGATTACATAAGAACCGCAATGGAAAGAGGAAGACATGCCATAACCGCCAACAAAGGACCAATCGCCTGGCATTACCGCGAACTGAAGGAACTGGCGGAGGCCAGGGGCATCGGATTCTATCATGAGACCGTAGTAATGGATGGCACACCGGTGTTCAATCTGGCAGAGCATACGCTCAAGATGACAAAGATTACCCGGGTTGAAGGAATTCTCAATACGACAACCAACTATATTCTTGAAGAGATGGCAAAAGGCATCGCCATGGATGAGATTATGGCTCGCGGACGCGAGATGGGTTTTGTGGAGGCAGATCCTGCCATGGATATTGAGGGCTACGATGCGGCAGCTAAGGTTACTGCCCTTCTCAATGTTCTCATGGATGCAGACATTACTCCTGACATGGTTCATCGTAAAGGTATCGAGGACATTACTTATGATGATGTTCGTGATGCTGCTTCAAGAGGCAAAAAAATCAAGCTTCTCTGCAGAGGCTTCCGCGATGCGGAGGGCAAGGTTACTGCGATAGTTGGACCAGAAGAGGTGGATATGACAGACATGTATGCATCAATCAGCGGAACAACCTCAGTTGTGTCTATTACCACGGATCTGATGAAGAAGATTTCAATAATTGAACATGACCCGGAAATAGAGCAGACAGCCTATGGAGTGTACGGAGATATGCTGAGGGTAATAAAGGAAATTCTCGGATAACAAAATGAAAAAACTCGCCTGCAGAGGCGAGTTTTTTGCTTGTCGTTATTTACCCTTCAATCCGAAGACTATTACACTCACGATTATAATGCCGCCACCGATAAAGGTTGCCATATCCGGCATTTCTCCAAGAAGAGCAAAGCCCATCATTGTACTGAGAAAAGGAGTGACGAACATGAAGTTGGTAACTTCGGAGGTTTTTTCAGCATAGGAGAAAGCCTTGTTCCAGGTGATATAAGAGATTCCGCTGCAGGCAACTCCGAGATACAGAATGAGAATCTGGGAAAGCAGATCTGTGCCGATAAATTCGCTTATCATGTGAGGCGCAACTGGAATCTGAACAATGGCGCCTGCAATCATAGCCCAGGTAACTATCTGAATAGCATTGTAACCATCCATCTGCAGGCCGCGTGTCATCAGGTTGTAAGTTACAAAGAAAGCAACTCCAAGCAGTGTCCACAGAATGCCTTTGTTGATGGAAAGAGCTCCGTTCCAAAGCATCATTATTGCCACTCCGCAGAAAGCTGTCACGATGCAGATGTAACCAATGGGCTTAAGCTTCTCTTTATAAATGAAGCTTGCCATAAAAGCCGTCAGTACAGGCGTCAGGGCCAGAATCGTGCTTGAAGTTGAGGCAGTTATCTGCATCAGTCCAATGTTGAAAACCAGCATATATAAACCGAAGCCGAAGGCTCCTGTAATCATCATTCTGAAGATATCTCTGGCCGGAGCCTTGAGAGTAGTGTGGTTAAAGCCGGCGAGCACCACCAGAAAAACAGCCGCGAACATGCTTCGCAGGGCAGATATTGTTATAGCCGAAAGATAAACCCTCTTCGTAAAAACAAAGGCTGTTGCCCAGATGATTATTGTCGTTGCTGAATAAATAAGTCTCTTTGCAGTATTGCTCATTAAGTTACTCCTAGCTGATAGTTTTTTCGGCCGCTGTCAGGCCGTTAGCTACTGAGGTATTCTACTGATATTGATTCTCCGATGTCAAGAGGCGTTGGGCATATGCTTTTGGGCATATACGGAAAAAATGAAAAAAGTGCACCATGCATTTGGGCATATACGACAAAAGTGAAAAACGCGCACCATTTTTTTGACCGTTTTGAGGCCTATTGATGGTGCGCGATTTTTAAAAATTTGATATATGCCCAAAACCTCTAGAAAAACAGGGCACTTGATGGTGTGCAATTTACATTACTCTGTAAGCTGCTCTTCCGTTACTGGGATTACGCCTTTGACAGGGTCATAGATTTCCAGACTTGAAATTCTGATCTGATATGGCAGCTTCTGCTCAAGAAGGAAAGAAACCTTATCATACACATGTTTTCTTGTCATCGGCTCGCGGTCCGCCAGCGTATACTCGCGCTGGAGCTGTTCATAGGTGTGAACGCCAAGCCTGTGATAAGGCAGGAACTCCAGCTCTACGCAGTTGGCAAGTGTAGCACAGTAGTCTGCTGTTGCCTGAATGTTCTCACGGCTGTCGTTAACGCCTTCAACAAGAGGAAGTCTTATGTGAATTGAATTCTTCTTGCAGATTGTGTCAGCGTAGCTGATGTTCTCGAGGATTGTTTTGTTGCTTACACCTGTCCACTGGCGGTGCAGCTCATCATCCATAAGCTTTACATCGATATACATAGTGTTTAGCTTTGGAATTATGCGGGCAACATTCTCCTGAGAAGTTAACATATCAAGTTCTGCACAAGTGTCAATAAATGAATCCTCGCATTCCTCCAGTATTGCCTCTGCGAAATCAGTCTGGCAGAAAATATCTCCGCCGCTGAGTGTCACTCCGCCGTTTGAGTAGAAGTAGAAGATTGAGTCTTTTTCAATTTCTTTCATCAGCTGAGCGACAGTCATATCCTTGCCGTAGATGTTCTGGGCTCTGTAGTTGCAGACATCTACGCAGGTAAAACAATTGTCGCAGAGCGAGGCGTCCCTCTTGATTGTGGAATTGTCCTCGGAGAAAGAAAGTGCTCCGTTAGGGCATTTTGCCACACAGGCTCCGCAAAGGCGGCAGCGCTGCTTCATGAAGTACACTTCTCTGTCAGGGTTCTGCGATTCCGGAGTTGAGCACCATGCACAACGGCAGGGACAACCCTTAAAGAAGACAACAGTACGCATGCCGTTGCCGTCATTAAGAGAAATTTTCTCTATTCTAAGGATTGTACCTGTCATCGATGATTTCATTTAAACTTTTCCTCCGTGTGCAGTAGTTTAATTTATTAGCAGATTGCGTTGTGGTTAGTTCTGGAGATGATATCGTCCTGAACTTCCTTGCCCAGCTCTGTGAAGTAAGCTGTGTAGCCGGCAACTCTTACAAGAAGTCCGTTGTAGTCCTCTGGGTGCTTCTGAGCCTCAATGAGAGTCTCTGTATCAACAACGTTGAACTGAGTATGGAATACACCCAGTGAGCAGAGAGCCTTCAGGTAATCCATGAGAGCCTTTGTTGATTCTGGATTCTCTCTGAATGTTGTATCCATCTTAACATTGAGGAGAGTTCCCTGAGTATATCTTCCGTGTGGGATGTTGGAGATTGACTTAAGTACTGCTCCCATTCCCTCTGTGTCTGTTCCCTGGTTAGGTGAAATACCATCAGCCAGTGGCTTCCAAGCTTCTCTTCCTGATGGGAGAGCTCCAACCTCGATACCGAATGGAGTGTTTCCTGATACTGGAAGGATTCCAGGAGTCATCTTGCCGAATTTTGATGTGAATGACTCGATGTAATCAGCGATGAATGTAAAGAGCTCAGCAGTCATTGCATTAGCCTCGTCATCATCGTTACCATACTTAGGAGCCATATCGCAGAGCTTCTTAACATCTTCGTATCCTACGAAATTAGCCTCGAGAGCCTCGAGCATTCTCTCCATTGAGCATGTTTTCTCATCGTATACGATTTTCTTGATTGACATGAGTGAGTTGATGAGGTCAGCAACTCCGATAGCGTCGATTCCGTTACCGAGGTTATACTTAGCTCCGCCCCAAGCGTAATCCTTGCAGCTCTCGATGCACTCGTTGAATGAGAGTGAAAGTGCAGGTACTACATTCTGGAAACCGATATCATCGTTAACATGTGAAGATGCAACAGTTCCGTCGATCATGTATGCAAGGTGCTTCTTTGTTGCCTCATAGAACTTGTCAAAAGTATCGAATGTAAGAACATCGCCAGTCTCGATTGAAGCCTGTCTGTCATACTTACGGCTCTTTCCATTGAGGAGTGTAAACTCTACAGCTGATCCGCAGTTAAAGTCAGCGTAAGCTGTGTAGCATCTCTGCTTGCCAGCCAGGTTAGTCTCTACGCATCCGCAAGGGTTCCAGTCGTAAGCCTCCTTAAGAGGAATGCCCTTGTTAAGAACCATCTGGATACCGATCTGGTCATTGTGGAATGCAGGGAATCCTGTACCAAGCTTGATAACCTCAGCAATCTTCTTGAGGAACTTGTCAGGGTTCTGAGCCATGTTGTATCTAACGGAAAGTGATGGCTGATAGAGCTGTACTTCAGCAGTTGCCTGAAGAATCATGTATGAAAGCTCGTTAACAGCGTTTCTGCCGTTAGTATCAACTCCACCTACAGTTACGTTCTGGAACATTGGGTATCCAGCTGAGAACTGTGCAGTTACCTTATCCTGGAAGAGGCACTGCTCTGAGAACTTAACCCACAGACAGTCGAGAAGCTCCTGAGCCTCTTCCTCTGTCAGGATGCCAGCCTCAAGGTCAGCCTTGTAGAATGGGTAAAGCCACTGATCCATTCTTCCCGGGTTATATGAAGCAGCATTCTGCTCCATGAAAATGCAGTTCTGATAGATATAGAATGACTGAATTGCCTCTCTGAAGGTTCTTGCAGGATTCTCTGGAACCCAGTCGCAAGTCTCAGCAATCTGGAGAAGCTCAGCTTTTCTCTTCTCGCAATCGCACTCTGCAGCCTGTCTTCTTGCCTCATCAGCATATCTGTGACCAAGCTCAGCAATACCCTCTGCAGCCATATCCATAGCCTTGAGGTAAGTAATCTTCTCGTAGTCTCCAGCCTTAAGGATATCAAGAGTATCCATAACCTCAGCAATCTGAGCTCTAATGCCCTTCATTCCCTTTTTGATAACATTCTCATATCCGGCAGTAGTTTCTCCCCAACCTCTTACTGCCTTACGGTTGATATACAGTGCACCGCAGTCTCTGAGAACAGCTGCGAACTCAGGGCACTGAACGAGCCACTGCTCATAAGTTGAACGACCAGCCCAGTATGGACGGATAATCTCTTCGAAAGCTTTTCTGTCCTCGTCTGTGAGGTAGAAAGGATCGTACTTACGTGTGTTGATTGTATCAAGCTCATCATCAAGTACAGACCAGCACTTATCTACAGAAAGAAGACCTCCACGCTGCTTGCTTCCTGCGTTTCCAACAATCAGCTCATCAGGCCAGATTGGAGTTGTCTTCTCGCGGCACTGCTTGCGGAATGCATATGCCTTCTTGATGTGATTAGGCTGTCCCTCCATCTCCTGGAAGCCCTTAGTGAGGATGATTGCCGGCTCAAGATCCATCTCTGGTCTTGTATCAAGAACGTGCTTCTTGAGGCGCTCAATACGATCCATATAACTCTTTCTTTCTGCCATATCTTTATCTCCTTTCGGGTAATTTATATTCTTATGCAAATATAGTATATTCCTCAATGGTCTGCATATACTATTGTAAAAAAATCAAATAATGTGAAAATCCAGTCATTATAGTTAAAATATTGTCATTTTACGCCTGTTTTGTGTGAATATCGGCTGTTTCCTGACTGTAAAAATGTTATTATATTATCATGCACTGCTGCTTTCGAGGGAGGTAAATTATGGCGGAACAGCGTAAACAGCTTCAGGAAATCAATAGATATAAAGACACAATGTTTCCTGTTGGAATATACATTGCAACAAAGACATCTATCTTTCCTGAAGGCCGTGGATATATGGATCTTCACTGGCATGAGGAGCTTCAGTTCACCATGGTCACAAGCGGAACTGTAGGGATGAAGGTCAATGGAACAGATTATGTGATGGAAGAAGGAGAGGCGATTTTCATCAACAGGAATGCCCTCCATATTGCCGACTATATGACAGATGACGCCAGATATATCAGCCTCGATGTGCCGGAGAAGCTACTTGGCTTTTTCACAAAAAGCCGCATGGAACAGGACGCAGTCCTGCCTTTTACAGAGGATTTCTTCTTTGGCGCATATGTTTTCAGAGGAAAAACAGACTGGGAAAGAAAGATTCTTGATGATCTTGAGGAGATCAGCGGAGTTTTTATGTCTTCGGATCGAAGCGACTTCTGGGAGTATGATGTTTCAATCAGGATTGCAAAGATGTGGCTGACAATGATAAGAAACATTCCTCACGAGCAGAATCAGATGATTAATGTTGATACAGTTATCAAGAAACAGCGCCGCATGCAGAGTATGCTTGACTACATTCACAACAACTATATGAATAAGATTCTTGTTGAGGATATCGCTTCGGCGGGGATGGTCAGCGAGGCAGAGTGCAACAGATGCTTCAACGAGGTCGTTCAGGACAGCCCTATCAAATACCTGATGCAGTACAGGCACCTCCGCGCCAGGGAGCTGCTTGTTTCGACTGATATGAGCATAACCGAAGTGGCTCTGGCAGTAGGTTTTACAGATACGAGCTATTTCATTCAGCACTTCCGCAGGCAGAGCGGAATGACGCCCAAGGCATACAGGAAGACCCTGAAGTAAAAAAGCAAAGAAAAAGCCCTGTGCAGCTGCACAGGGCTCTAATTTCGCACTTATTTAATCAGAATCTTTGCAATCTTCAGTACGTCTCCGAGGTCAACATTCTCAACAAGTGTTCCGAGAATTCCATCCATGTCTGCGTTACTCTTCTTGCCTGACTTCTTAGCTTCCTTACCAAGCTGGTTCATGATGATTGGAGCAAGGATAGCCATGATCTTGATAATCTTCTTAGTATCAATGCCCTTAGCCTTTGCAGCAACTGCCTCAGCAGTCTTCTCATCTCCACCTGCGCCAAGGAGGTGCTTAACGATCTTGGCACCATCTTCAGTATCAATATTCTTGATGAACTTTGTCATGTCTGAAGAATCCTTCTCTCCGTGTGAAAGCACAGCCTCGAGGAAGCCTGCAGCTGTATCCTTGTTCTTGTTCTGGCTTGCAGCACCCTTGAGAAGTGTTGGGAGAACAGCAGCTACAATTGAGCCTGCTTCTTTCTCATCTACACCTGCCAGCTGGCTGACCATCTTCAGAGTGTCTTCGTTCATAATAGCGTTCATTACTGCCTTATCCATATGGTACCTCCGTCTTTTTTACCGCAATACTGTTGTGTTAAATTTATCACCGATATGTGTGTTTAGGCAATAAAAACTTATCTTGTAAACTCCCACATTGCTATTCCTGCTGCAACTGCCACATTTAGCGAATCCACACCGTTCATCATAGGGATTTTTGCTACATAGTCACAGGCTGCAATAGTTGCATCGCATAGGCCGAAGCCCTCGTTGCCCATGATTAAAGCTATTTTGTCCTGCTTTCTGATTATCGCATCATCGATATTGATGTTGTCTTCACGAAGGGCCATGGCTACAGTTGTAAAACCTTCTTCCTTAAGGAGTGCGATTCCCTTCTCCTGCCATTCCTTCTCGTCGCGACAGGCAAAGGTCCACGGAACCAGGCAGGCATTGCCGACACTTACTCGCATGGCTCTTCTATACAGAGGATCAACGCAGGCCGGTGAAAGAATAATGCCATCAATTCCAAGTGCTGCAGCAGTTCGAAAAATCGCTCCAACATTGGTTGGATTCTCCACATCCTCGAGGACTATTATGCGACGGGCATTGTTGAGAACCTCAGGCAGAGGGAGAATTTTTTTGCGCCTCATTGCACAGAGCATTCCGCCAGGAAGCATGTAGCCGAAATTCTTCTCAGCGTCGCGCTGGTCTACCAGGTATACAGGTGTGGTGTCTGGAAGCATATCTATTACTGAATCTCCAGCCATGCGCTCTACTGTAACCATGCTTATTGGCTCATAACCCTGGCGAAGGGCAATTTCTATTACGTTGCGGCTCTCTGCAATGAAGATACCAGGTTCAGGTTCGAAGTATCTGAGAAGGTGAATCTCCTTGTTGCCGAAGTAAATTGCCAGTTCAGGGATGTTAACTGACGGGGTGTTGATGATTTTTGCCATATTAATTCCTTTTAATCTCAAATTATTTGATTAAAGTGTATCAAATAAATGATATATTTAGAAGAAATAATAAATAAAGAGGGGTAGCTATGAGAATTCTGCTGATTAATCATTTTCCGCTGGCTGGATCCGGCAGCGGAGTATATACTGCGAATATTGCAAACAGCCTGGTCAATCTGGGGCATGAGGTTTGCTGTATTTATCCGACTAACGAAATCGACAAGGGTGAGTATCGTTTCGCGACTCATCCTGTATATTTCTGCAATGGCGATGGCGTTGCACCGGTTGAGGGAGCGCTGCCGTTTAATTTCCCATGCTTCACAACCCATCCGAAGAGCGTAATGTCTTTTGAGGCTCTCACAGATGAGCAGCTTGCAATGTACGAGGAGACCTTCCGCAGGGAGATTGGTGCGGTAGTTGAAGAATTCAAGCCGGATATTATTCATTCAGGTCACATATGGATACTTGCCGATATTGGCGGTGAGTTCGGACTGCCTCTTGTAATCACTGCGCACGGAACTGATCTTATTGGATACAGGCAGAGCAAGAGATTCCATGATTATGCAGAATCAGCTGCACGCAAGGCCATAGCTATCATTTCCATAAGCCAGGCTAACTACGATGAGATTGCTGATGCAATGCCATTTGCTCTCGACAAGGCCTATATCATTCCAAATGGATATAATGATGCAGTGTTCTATCGTCAGAGCATTGACCGCGAGGAAGTGCTTGGCTGGTATGGCATTGAGAAAAAGTTTAAGAAAATAGTAAGCTTTGCCGGCAAGTTCACCCAGGTTAAGGGTATTGATGTTCTGCTCAAGGCATGTGCCAAGTACGAGGATGATGACACTGTTACGCTTATCGCTGGCGACGGAGAGCTGTTTGATGAGATGACCGCTCTTGCAGAGGAGCTTGGTCTTAAGAATGCGTATTTTCTCCACAATCAGCCTCACGATAAGCTGCGCGGAATATACAGTATTGCAGACGTTTCTCTTGCGCCATCACGCCTTGAGGCTTTCGGTCTTGTTGTAATTGAGGCAGGTGCCTGCGGCGCGCCTGTTATCGGAACCAACAACGGCGGTATTGCAGATATCATCACTTCGGATAACGGCGTGCTGATTGATGTTGATGATGTTGATGCACTCGCTGAGAATGTAAAGAAGATTCTTGACGGAGAGCTTGTATTCGATCACGATGCTGTGGCTGCGTACACAAAGAAGAATTACAGCCAGGATCAGTACACTGAGCAGATGGTAGAGAAGGTGTATAAGTAGGCGTAATGACAAGCGTATTCTGCAAAATTAGCGGAAAAAGACTGCTTTTGCAGAATTTTTCCGTGAAACATTTGTTGAACGCTCTCGAAAGGTGCAACTGTATATATAGAATGAGTGCGTATCGATAAAAAATATGACGGCAGTTCGTAAAGAACTGCCGTTTTTTTATTACAGGTGATATAATCAGTTAGTATAAGAGAAAGGAGACGTCTTATGGAACGCTTTGCAATTATCGGTTTCGGCGCTGCAGGCTACGCAGCTCTCAAAGCAATCAGGGAGTGCGGCTCGGATGCGCAGATTGACATTTATTCTGACCACGATTATGCGCCATACAATCCAATGCTTACAACATACTACATCAAAGGCGCCATTCCATATGAGGCTATGTTTCCTTTCGGAAGTCTCGAAGATATTGCAGCGAAGTATGACTGCGCAATATATAAGAATACCGAAGTTGAAGATCTTAAGGCCAGTCCTCTCAGCATCACTACCGGTGATGGAGAGGCCAGATGCTATGATAAGGTCCTCATTGCCACAGGAGCAGCGCCGGTGCTGCTACCCGTTGGCGACATTCCAGCTGAGAAGCTGTATACCATGAGAACTGTTGATGACGCCAGAAGGCTGAAAGAGGCCTTCGACTCAGGCGCTATCAGAAAAATTCTTGTGATAGGTGCCTCCTGGGTTGGCATCAAAGTCGTTGAAGCTGCCTGGGCAAGGGGTATTGAGTGTGTAATGGCAGATATGGCAGAGCAAATCTTTGCTACATCAGCCTTCGAGGGTGCTTCGATAAAATGCGAGGAATACCTTGCGGAGGAAGGCATCGATTCGAGGTTCGGTGTTAAGGCGACAGGCGGAAGGATAGGCGAGAACGGCAGATGTCAGGTGATTTTCTCTGATGGCAGCGAGACAGAAGTCGATGCAATTGCTGTCTGTGTCGGAATAAGACCTGCTGCATCATTTGCAGATAGTACAATCGCAAGAGATAAGGCGATTATTGTAGACAATAACATGAAGACTTCTGCTGAGGGTGTTTATGCTGCCGGCGATGTTGCTGAGGGAATCGATATGATGACAGGCAGAACGAGGCACATAGGTCTGTGGGCTAATTCGGCAACTCAGGGAAGATGCGCCGGCCTTGCTATGGCAGGCAGAGAAGAACCGACAGAAGGCAACATTCTGCATAACATAACACATTTTTTGAATTATAACTTCATATCCTTCGGTGACAAAGATGCTGAGGGAGAGCGGAGAGTTCTGGTAGATGAGGGTTCAAGATACATAGAGATTCTTCACAGAGACGGCAAACTGTACTGCATCAATATGCTTGGTGACTACGAATTATCAGGAGCAGTTAAGAATTGCATTATTAAATATTTCAGCAAGGGGACTGCTGAGCTTAATGAGCTTGAGCTTGGTGTAATCGCCAAATCAGGACTGCCTAACGAGCTTATAAGAATTCTCGGAGGAATGGTGAAGTAATGGACAGAGATAAACTTTTACGAGCAAAAATCCCATGTGAGGAGACTGGTATAGAGTGCAGACACACCTTCTGCTCAATATGCGAGCCGGCTTTTCACTGCGGAGTAAACACATATATCAAAGATGGTCGCATAATTAAAGTTGAGGGTATTGAAGGCTTTCCTATGAGCAATGGCAAGCTGTGCCCAAAAGGTATGGCGAGCAGGCAGTATGTTTACCGTGAAGACAGACTTACTACTCCAATGAAGAGGATAAGTCCCCACGGCGGCGAGGGCGAATTCGAGCCAATCAGCTGGGATG
>JAGHUT010000028.1 GCA_018064645.1 Candidatus Crickella merdequi
GTCATGGTCAAAGGAGGTAGGGCTATGATAAAGGATGTAGCAGTCGAGCCGTTGAGTTGAACACCCTCTCCACAATAAAGAGTCACGGTCTTTCCCGTTGAACCTGTCATTGAAATAGAAGGGACGCTTGATGATGAAACAGCCACATTCGCAGTCCCACAGAGAATCTCATCGTTATTGCCGCTCACACTGATAGAAGCTATACTTGCGGTTCCCTTGAGCTGAAGCTTCAATCCACCGAGGATATTCTTGAATTTAAGATTCATGTCTGATGTGGAACTTGTCACTGCAGCCATAGGGAAAGCCCCGTTTCCAAAGCTTGACTCAGCATAAATCTGGGTCGCAGGAAGCGACACACTAACAGCATAGCCACTACCGTTCTTTGCAATGGCATTTGTAGAAGCATAAGGGTAGAAGGCCACGTTGTTGTCTATCTCTCCACCAGCATTGAAACCGGGACTTGTCACTCTATTCAAACCAGCAGATGTCTGCCCATCCGAGGCATCAGTCACCTGATACTGCTCGTTGATTGTGCTGCCCGCGAAGATGCTTACCTGATCACCTCTCTTCCAAAGCACATTGCCATACTCGTCAAGGGAGGTCTTAGTGTCAGTGGAGTAGCTGTCTTCAATGACAGCGGTAAATGATTTTGAATCGGAAACTTTGTATTCCAATTCCTTCTTCTGGCAGCTATACAGAGTGAGAACTGCCAGAAGGCAAAGTGTGATTTCCTTTCTCATATACCAGTATCTACTATTCTACCATTCTCCATCAGTCTCACCGACATGTTCGTTACTATCGCACAGAATCCCTTCCAGACTCACGGGAATCTCCACAACATGAGGAGTCTCATACTCTGTCTTATTTGATGGCACGTCATTAATTTGAATCTTTTTCATCTTTTAATATTACATTAGTTATCATTCTGTTATTACTGTCCAGCCACTTGGAACAACATCTTCATTACTCCATGTAGCTGCTGCATTTTTTACGAAGGTTCCAGATGCCGACACTTCTGACACCCAATTTTCAAGACAACGTTGTGCAGATATATCGGTAGCCAGCATTTTTATATATTGTAAGTTTGAGCACCCCAAAAACATTGACTCATAGCAGACCTCTTCCAATGTAGTTGCTGGGAGAACAGGAGCATTAACCAGATTGGTGCAATCTACAAACATACAGCAATAGCAAGCACCAGCCAGTGATGTCGCCGGAAGTTCCGGGGCATTGATTAAACCTTTGCACCCCATAAACATCCTTTTATAACAATTACTTGCAAGCGTAGTTGCTGGAAGTTTTGGTGCTGTAATTAAGTTTGTGCATTTTCGGAACATTTTTTCATAACACATGTATGCCAGAGTTAACGCAGGGAGTTCTGGAGCAAAAGAGAGATTTGAGCACTCATCGAACATATTGGCATAGCAGTAATGAGCCAAAGTGGACGCTGGGAGTGATAGAGTTGAGGCATCGCATAATTGTGAGCATTGTCCAAAGAAATTATAAAAACAATACCCACTTAATGACTCCGCATGCATATCTCTATCCAAAAGAGACATAATATTGCCTGTTGCCTTAATCAGTCCATCCCCAGCCGTCGTCAGATGATAATAATCGCCGAGGCTTTGTGAGAAATGCGTATTCCCATTTTCTCCAGCTCTGAATTGAACTGACATATATTCATTAATATATATTTCCGAACCAATAATATAAGGTTCCCAATCACCATTCCCCTTTTTATATTCTAACAGCACGTCCTCTGGAGATCCAATTTTCGATATTGATAGACTTGTATTACCTGAAGATGATATTGTAAAAGGCTTATCAACCTCAGGTTTAACAGGTGTACCATCATCACATATTACTGTCCAGAAGGGTGGAATACCACATTCTCCAAAGTTATCCCAAATGGCTTCCTTACTCTTAACAAATGTACCTGATGGATAGACCTGGGACACCCAATTAAAAAGGCAGCCTTCTGCTGATACATCAGTTGCAAGCATTTTTATATATTTTAGATACATACAGTTTAGGAACATAGAGGAGTAGCAATTATCAACAAGAATCTCTGCAGGCAATTCCGGTGCAGAAACCAGACTTTGACAATTCGAGAACATACTTTGATAGCATCCTTTCGCAAGTGTGGACGCAGGCAATTCCGGTGCAGAAACCAGATTTCTGCAGCCTGAGAACATTGATGAATAGCAGTTATCCGCAAGAGTCGATGCATGCAATTCTGGGGCAGAAGTTAGGCCTGTACACCCAGAGAACATTGTTGAGTAGCAGTTATCCGCAAGGGTTGTGGCCGGAAGGTCAGGGGCTGAGGAAAGACTGCTACAACCCAGAAACATAGTGTCATAACAGTGTTCTGCCAGGGTGGTTGCCGGGAGTTCAGGAGCTGAAGTGAGCGCACTACAATACCGAAACATCCAATAATAGCAGTAATCTGCCAAGGTGGTCGCAGGAAGTATAGGAGCTGAAATTAGATTTGAACAACTACCGAACATTCTAGCGTAGCAATGACTTGAGAGTTCAGTCGCTGGAAGTATAAGAGTAGATGCATCGACTAAAGCAGCGCAGCTTGAAAAAAGACCTCGAAAACAATAATCAGGTAAAGAATTAGTGAGTAATTCCCCATTCAAAAGCGACATAATATTTCCTGAGATATTGATTTGGCCTTCCCCCGATACAACCACCCGATAGAAGTTACGATCATCTTTTGAAAAATGTGGATTTCCTCCGTTTCCGGCTCTGAATTTGACGGGCTGTTTATCAGATAGGATTATTTCTGAATCTACTGTATATGAACTCCAGCTACCTTCCCCGACTTTATACTCAAGAGTTATGGGATCCGGTGATCCTTCCTTTATTATCGAAACATGCGTGTCACCAATCGATGT
>JAGHUT010000097.1 GCA_018064645.1 Candidatus Crickella merdequi
CAAAAGTAGTTAATATGACTCAAATTTTGCTAACGAAATGAGAAGATTAAGAATACATATCCTAAAGCTGCTACAGCCACGATAGCAAAAGATGAAATCACTCCATACTTTAAAGCATTAGCATTCTTCGGTAGAGAATTTTTCATTAATAGATACAGAAAAATTCCTAAAATAAAATTAAGAAAACCTATAAGCCCCCAAAGAAAACCGCCATTATCTTCAATTTCCAAACTAAAAAGATTAATGCAATTTTTTGTTCTAGTTTTACCTAGATACAATGTCTCATTATACATATTTGCTTTTTCCATTCTACATACCTCCTACTTACTCGATTAATATAACTTAAATCAAGTTGAGATTCCATTACCATGACCTAATAGGCTTAATTGTGACTCAATTGGTTCACATGCTTCTTTTATTTTTTACTTTACAAAAGATCGTTTTAATTCCTATAACTAAAAAAGAAATAAGTCCGCAAAATAAACAAAGAAAACTGACTGGAATAAGAAAGAAATTCTCATGCAGCATACCGTTAGCATCAATGTATTCTACTGACAATCCCTTTACTATTAATAAGACAAGTCCCATAAGAAGCAAAACACCTCCGATTATTGAAGAAACCATATTAAACTTAGCCCTTCTTGTCTCGCTTCCATCTTTTATTATTTTCTGTGTCATATTATTCATTTTTTCATCTCCTTTAATTAAATAGTCTAAAGATACGAGGAAGACATTTGAAATTACAATTAGCATCCCTATATCTGGGAGATTCTTATTGTTCTCCCAATTAGAAACAGCCTGCCGACTAACATTAAGTTTTAAAGCAAACTGTTCCTGTGTCATGCCGTTATCCTCTCTTATTTTTTTAATTTGACTTCCGAAATCCATTTAAATATACCTCCATGAATGAATAATATTTCTACCTGAAAATATAAACAAGCAAGACGTACTTGCTTTTATAAATATAATAGGCAAGCAGCTCTTGCATCTATTAATAATTTTAAAACACATCTTCATATATTATATTTTCACGCCGTATTAAGCAACAAAAGAGCACCCATACTAGAGGGTGCTAAATCTTTCCTTCCAAAGGATCCTCCCCATTCCACTTAGTAATCGAATCTTAATCCTTAAATGCGATTGATAAACGCAGCTCTAAAAAAACTGCCTAAAACCTCATTGCTGCAATTTCAAGCACAGGATTGTATTTTTTCGAACATTGAAATCTCAACATTTTAATATAGGGCAGGAGAGTATTTCCTCTAAAAACTTCAAATCAATAGAACAACCAGCAATAAGCGAATAAACAAAAAGGAGATCTCATCCCTCGTCAGATTCAGCTAAATTAAATAACAGTAAATCATAGAAATACAATGACTTCAATATACTAGTCTAACCTTTGTCTTAACATTCTATTCTTACCCCACCCCCTGCACCAAGAGCTTCAATACCCCTATGGAATTGCATTGCGAGTTCAAATAAAAGTTTAACTCAACCCGCTGGCTTGTCCAGCCGCACAGTGTGTGCATTAAGATCCCTTAAGTGGGGTCTTTTCTTTTTTCTCATTATATCCCACTTTTTCACCAAGAAAAACACCGTAACACTATATATTTACAGCGTTACGGCATATTGTCTCTATTCACGAACAGCTTACAAAAGTTCTTTTTACCACTTATTCTCAACTTTCTCCGCAAATCCGAAGAAGTCCTTAATCGCCAGCTCTGTTCCATCATCAAGCACAGCCTTGCCGGTGAATCTTCCGAAAACCTGATGCTGGTCGCTCTTTATGAGTTTAACATCTGTGCAGGAGGCTCTGTCGATTACAGGTGCGAAATTCATTTCAAATCTTCCATCATCGCTTGTGAAAGTCCATGGCTCTGTGAACAGGCAGTTGCCTTTGCCATCTGACGGAATGTTGAACCTTACCTGAGACAGCTTGTGACCTTTGCCTTTGTAGAAAAGCATATTCTCACTGGCTGCAGATGTATCTCCGAATCCGTAGCCTATGTTGAAGCCGAAGTCTTCTCCGTCGACAAGTCCCGATGCTGAGCCCCAGTACCAGGTGTTGTGGTAAGTCCACACGCCTCTTCCCCAGTCAAGCAGACCGAAGGCCTCTCCATCCTTGAATTCATAAACATCATTGCCTATTCGCGCTGTTCCTGTTGCGTGCATGCAGTTGATCTTCTGGTTGAAATAGAAATGAGCCTTTTTGTCGAAAGGAGTGCACACAACAATTGACTCGTCAGGCTCCTTGCGGAGCATGATATCTATATCTATCGCCTCTTTGCCGCGGAACTTGTCCATGTGGGCAATGAGGTGTCTCTCCCCGTTATACACAGTGAACTGAAGAGCGTAGCCCTTGCCTGCAGACTCTGAGCAGCCCTCTGCAGAAGTCTCTGGCAGGTTGCGCTTGCCCATCGGGAAGACACTCATCGGGCTCTTTGTGATTTCCCATGGCTCACCCTCGAAGCTCAGGAATGAAATCGAATCCAGTCCCATATATGCATTGTCAGCAATTGTCAGCGCAACGCCGAATCTGTCATTGCCTACATAATAGTAGTCCCATTCTTTAAGACGGGCGAAGCCGCCTTTGACTGCCGTCTTATCGTATACCGGAACAAGATGTCTTGCGTAACCCTTCTGCAAAAGATTGCCCTCTGCATCGAGAAGCGGCCTTGAACTTGTAATTTCGTTCTGCTTCATTGTGAGAACCTCCTATTCGTGTCCTTCATCCACCTTAAGTCTCTTGTAATAGAAATCCGCCTGATAGATGGCTGCTGCAGGATTATGTCCCATTACTCTGTCCTTGGCAACAAGAGTAGTCACAGGCGCCTCAGCATGCTTGTAGAAAAGGCTGTCGTGACCTACACACAGTCCCATAACCACATTGAAGTCTGTCTTCTCCTTGTTGAGGATTTTTGCCTGGAGAATAGGATTGCACATGTTAGGGCCAAGATCATCACACTCAGGTGCACAGCCGACAGAAGCCTTCTTCTGAGTTCCGCACTTGCATGCAACAGCGTAAGCCTCAAAGCCGTGATTTCTGAGTATCTCTGCGAGCTTGCGAGTCTCATTGATGAGACCTACGCAAGTTGCGATTCCAATCTTCTTGTAACCCATTCTTCTTGCGAAGACGATTATCTCCTCTACTCTGCACCACTGCATGTATCCGTCGTGTTCAACAGTCGCAGACACCTGAGCGATTCTGCGGTCTTCTTCGTTCTCGTAGCAGCTCATAGCATCAGCGAGAACCTCTGCATCCATATTTGTTGTGAGACAGAACTCAGGATATCTCCCTTCCTCCAGATTACAGTTTGTCACTGCGCAGTCAGCGCATGAGCGTTTAATATCATTAGCCATTTCGTCTATCCTCTTCTTTCTTTTCCTGTTTAGCAAAGGTCTCTGCCACCTTCTCAAGAAGCTCTCTTATGTTGAGATGCTGCGGGCATATAGCCTCACAGGCACCGCAGCCTATGCAGTCTTTGGCAAGACCCTTGTCAATAATGCTCCTCTGATAGTAATAAGGTGAGGTCCAGCCTCTGAACATTTCTCTCATGTTCATACATGAGAAAAGTGTTGGTATGTCAATGTTCATAGGGCATCCGACAGTGCAGTATCTGCAGGCGGTACACGGAATAACATTCTTTCTGGAAAAAGCCTCAACGGCCTTCTCAACTGCTTCTCTCTCCTTCTCATCGAGAGGCTTGAAGTTCTTCATATGATTGCAGTTGTCGTCCACCTGGTTCATATCACTCATTCCCGACAGGGTCAGGAATACGCCGTCACAGCCGGCTGCAAACCTTAGCGCAATTGATGCAGGACTGTCATCGCTGACTTCTCTGAAAATATCTTCCACATCTTCAGGCACTCTTGCAAGAACGCCACCCTTAACAGGCTCCATAACTATTACCGGCTTGCCATACTTGCGACATACCTCCAGACATTTACTGCACTGAATTGACTCTGTATCATAATCAATGTAATTGATCTGAAGCTGAACAACCTCAATCTCAGGATGCTCAGACAGAATCTGCTCAAGAACCTCAGCTCTGTCATGGAAGGAAATTCCCACATGTCTGACTTTGCCTTCTTCTTTAAGTTCCTGGGCAATCTCATATGCTCTGCATCTTGTGTACTGCTCATAGAAAATCCTATCCTGTGCGTGCATCAGATAGAAATCGAAATAGTCCACTCCGCAAACCTCAAGCTGCTTCTCGAAGAAGGGTCTGATATCTCCCTCCTCCTTGAAATACGCATCGCTGAGCTTGTTGGTGAGAATATATGATTCTCTCGGATGTCTGCTTGTAAGGCATATATTAAGAGCCTCTTCAGCTCTCTCATCCATATATGCATGAGCCACATCGAAATAGTTGAATCCATGCTCCATGAATCTGTCAACCATCAGCTTTGACTCTTCGTAATCTATAAGCTCTCTGCCCTTATCATCTTTGTCCTCAGTCTTAGGAAGTCTCATAAAACCGAAGCCAAGACATCCCTTGATCTCAGGGTAAATTCCCGCCATAAGCAATCTCCTTTTTTTACAACTTAAATTGCATCACTATTATATCAAAGGGAAAGCAACAAAATACAAAAAAATTGTTTTTCATTCACTGACCATCTTGCAATAATTCGTTCTGAAAGTATAATTTAAAAGGTTAATGTATTTAGAATAATTTGGAAGGAGCAATCATGAGTCAGACCAAGAAGATTATTCAGGTTCAGGAAAAGGTACCTCTTGCGAAAGGTATTCCTCTTTCAATTCAGCACACTTTTGCTATGTTCAGTGCTTCAGTTCTGGTTCCATACATTTTCGGAATCAGCCCGGCAATCGCTCTTCTTATGAACGGTATCGGAACACTGATTTTTATCGCTATCACCAAGGGTAAGGCCCCAGCTTATCTCGGTTCAAGCTTTGCTTTCATCTCACCTGCACTGCTTCTGATTACAGACCCTAACTACGGTTATCAGTATGCACTCGGAGGCTTTGTAGTAACGGGTATCATATTCATGCTTATTGCAGTTCTCATCAAGTTCGTTGGAACAAAGTGGATCGACATTCTGCTTCCACCGGCTGCTATGGGTCCTGTAGTTGCACTCATCGGACTTGAGCTTGCATCAAACGCAGCTCAGAACGGTGGAATCGTTCTTACAGATTCATACACATCAATTGACCCTAAGTTCGTAACAGTTTTCCTCATCACTCTGCTTGTTGCAGTATTCGGACAGGTTCTGTTCAGAGGATTTGCTGCTGCTATCGCTATCCTGATTTCAATCATCGTAGGTTATATTGCAGCACTTGTGCTCGGACTCGTTGACTTCTCAATGGTTCAGGAGGCATCCTGGGTTGCACTGCCTAACTTCATGGCACCTAAATTCGATCTTAATGCAATCCTGATTGTTATCCCTGCTACTCTGGTAATCGTATCAGAGCACATCGGACACCAGGTTGTTACATCAGAGATTATCGGCAAGAACCTTCTCGAGGATCCTGGTCTTCACAGATCAATCTTTGCTGACGGTCTTTCAACAGCCCTCTCCGGAATGTGCGGATCAGTTCCTACTACAACATACGGCGAGAACATCGGTGTAATGGCTATCACAAGAGTATACAGCGTATGGGTAATCGGCGGAGCTGCAATCTTCTCTATCCTGCTCTCATTCGTTGGTAAGGCATCAGGTCTCATCCAGACAATCCCTGGTCCTGTAATGGGCGGAGTAAGCTTCCTTCTCTACGGAATGATCGGAGCTTCCGGAATCAGACTCATGGTTGATTCAAAGATTGACTACGCTAAGCCTCGTAACCTGGCTCTCACATCTGTAGTATTTGTTACAGGACTCTCAGGAGCAGCTGTTACAGTTGGACACTCACAGCTTACAGGAATGAGCCTTGCAGCAGTAGTTGCAATGCTTCTCGGACTTGTATTCTATATTCTCGACAAGTTCCACCTGACAAATGACTACGAGACAGTAAGCGACGGAGTAATCGAAGCAGAGTCAAAGAAAGATCTTACAATCGAGGAATAATAATAATCAAAAGCCGCTCTTAATCCAAAGAGCGGTTTTTCTTTGCCTTAAATTAAATCTTCACAATTCATTTCTGGCGTATACGCGATTAACCTCTTATTCGAGACCCGGTATTAGCCCTAAATCGTCGTTTTTAGGGCTAAAAAACGGGTCTCAAAAGAGACCCTACTCTTCTATAGCGACGTTTACGTTCTAGAGAAGCGGCTTTGCCGCGTTTTTACCGGGTCCCAAAAGAGACCCTGCATCCGTATACGCCAATCTCGCTTTGTGAAGAACTATTTCTTCTCGAAATTATTCTCGCCAAGCGACTTCCATCCATAGCGATATATAGATACGAGAATTGACAGCATAGTAAATGACTCTGAGAGTATTCCAGCGATGGTCCAGACCTTAATGTCGTATATGATCCATGCAGGCGACGCGACGAGGAGGTTGGACAGCCTTATGTTTCGTGCATTAAAGGTCCAGTAACAGACAGTACTTGCTGCTACTGCGAGCCATGGCAGAATGCTTATCCAGCCGTTCCAGCTGAGATATGTACTCACTCCGCTTGCCAGAATAATTGCAGCTGCAAGCCACCAGCTTCTTACCCAGGCCCACTTCTCTTCTCTTGAAAGGAGCAGATTCCTTACAACAATCAGAACAAGTCCGAAGCATCCGCTTATTCCTCCAAGAAGATACATCTGAAGAATGAAAGTTGCACTTCCGATCATCTGCCATATGAAAAGCGCCTTATTTGATTTGGCCTGATATGAGATGACATACCACAGCACCCCTATAAAACCTATGGTCTGAATTATAATATCGTTCATTTAATCCTCCAGTTCTTTGGTGAGAAGTTCAATATATCTTTTGGCAAGCGGGCTCAGCTCCTCGCCTTTACGTTTAACATATCCGAAATAAATCGGGTAATCCCTCTTCAGCGGCACAGCTACGAGGCCGTATTTGTCCAGGTTCTTTCTGCTTGGCGCGATTACATCCAGCACGAAAGCATTCCTCTCAGGTGCGGCTGCAACGAGGTGATACATGATATCTGTATTTGCTACTGTCGCACGAGTATCCCTGCAGATGCTGTCGAGGAACTCGTATACCTCATATGTCAGCTCGTTCATTCTATATGACTTCTCTGTTATAAAAAGCGCGCTCTTAAGGTCATCGAGGCTGACCTCTTTCATGGATGCCATTGGTGCATCTTTGCTGACAGTAGCATAGAAACGGGTCGTCTTAAGATTATAGTATTCAAGCCCCGAGAGTTGGAAGAATGCCATCCAGTCATCGTACTGAGGTCCAAGCATCTGAACTACTCCTATATCCGACTCGAGGCTCTTTACTCTCGCACAAACATCATCACAGCTTGTAATCCAGTATTCCAGATCCATGTTCTCGTATATGAGATTCTCAACGAATATCTTCTCATAAGCATCCTGGGACTGGGTATTGATTGTCGATGAAACGCTCAGCTTGTGCTTATGAGACGGAATCCACTTCTGAAGCTGAGAGTACTCCTCCAAGGTCTTAATAGACTGTCTCAGGAATTCGTAACCTCTTGTGGTAGGACCTTTCATTCCTCTGCGGTTACGCTCAAAAATCTCGAAGCCCAGCTCTTTCTCCAGACTGTTAATGGCCTGACTGAGTCTTGGCTGCGAGATAAACAGCGCATTTGCAGCCTCTGTGAACGAATTAAGCTCATAGACTTTGACCGCATATTTGATTTGTGAAATATTCATAAAGAATCTCCTATTATTACATTTTATATATTTATAGTACTATAATCCCCTGAAAATCGCAATCAGTTATAACTAATTATAATAACTGCATAAAAATGCGATATTTTACTATTGACTGTATGTGTCCTATACTACGCTAGTACATCAATATATATTCACAAGAAAGAAGGAAAAGGGACTATGAAAAACGTTAAATCTATCAACCTAATCAAGCTTGCGGGCGCATACGTCGCATTCATGATCGGTTCAGGCTTTGCTTCCGGTCAGGAAATCATGCAGTTCTACACATCCTTTGGCAAGATGAGTATTTTTGCAATTCTTGTCAGCATGGTTATCTTCGCTTGGTCAAGTAGTGCATTCATGAAATTCGGTTATGATTTCAAAGAAAAACTCTCCGGCGGAGAGTATCAGCGTTACTGCGGCAAGTACCTTGGCAAATTCTACGAGATTTTTGCAGTCGTTCTGCTCCTTGGAGTTGTAGTAATCATGATTTCAGGCTCTGGCGCTACTTTTAACGAGTACTACGGACTGCCATACATGGTTGGAACAGGACTCATGGCCATCGTAATCTATATTACCTACATCTTCGGACTTAGAAGACTGGTTAATATCATTGGTGCAATCGGACCTGTTATCATCGTGTTCACAATTCTTGTCGGTATTATCACTCTGGCAAAGAATGGCTTCAGTCTGAACGGAGTTGATGAGACAATCGCTGAAATCGGAATGGCTAAGTCAACATCCAACTGGTTCGTTAGCGCTATTCTCTACTGCAGTTATAACACATTCGGTTCAGTAATCTTCCTTAATGCTCTTGGAGCACAGGAAGGAAACACAAGAGAAGAGGCAAGTCTCGGTGGAATCATTGGAGCAGCACTTTTCATGACATCAGCATTCGTTATGAACCTTGCATTCCTCGGTAACATCGAAGAAGTTGGAACTCTTGCAATCCCAACACTGTATCTGGCAGGAAAAATCGCACCTGCTCTTGGAGTACTTTTCTCAATCGTACTGATTCTGGGAATCTACTCAACAGCTACTCCAATGGCATGGTCCGTATGCGACCGTTTCGTTAAGGAAGGCACAATGCAGTCAAAGATCTTCGGTGCAGTATTTATGCTCATCGCTTTCTTTGGCGGACAGCTGCCATTCGGTATGCTGGTAGGAACAATCTACCCATACTCCGGATATCTTGGAATCCTGCTCTTCGTATGCCTTGCTATCTATCAGTTCAGAAACAAGAAGAGCAACTAATATCAGATTTAATCAGGAAAGATTTGAGGTGACTGATTATGAGTAACCACTTCAGTTCAATTAATGACCTGTTTGTCACATATCAGTCTTTAGACTACGGAACAGTAGAACCTGAAGGCGAAGTTAAGCTGGATTGCTCCCTTGGAGTAAATGCAGATCTGCTGGACAATTGCGTATTTGATACGCTTCATGATTTCCAGCAGAAAACACTTCTCAACGATGGTCATTATGCAGAGATTAAATTCTATCCTCATGATGACTCCATAACAGAATCTCTCGCAAGATGGTATCGTGCCAACGGAGTTGGAGAAGAATGGCTTACAGGACAGAATTTTATCATGGGCAATGGATCATATGAGATTCTCTGCAATCTGAATATTTTCTGCCTTACCAATGGACGAAAAGTACTTGGACACGCACCTCAGTTTACAGCATATATCGATAATGTGTACTGCACCGGTTCAGACTATGACTATGTTGTCCTCAGCAAGTACAAGAACTACCGCTTCGATGTAGATGACTATCTTGCGGCAATATCAGAGGACCATGCCATGTTCATCATTGAGAACCCTAACAATCCAACGGGTCAGCTCATTCCGCTTGAAGCTCTGGAACAAGTTGCAGCCAAAGCTCTCCAGATGAACAGAATTCTTGTAATCGATGAGGCTTATGGTGACTACCTGCCTTTCGAGGCAACGGCTGTTAATCTCACAGGCAAGTATCCTAATGTGATTGTCACAAGGAGTTTCTCCAAAGGCTGGGGAATGGCAGGCTTGCGTATCGGATATGCTGTCATGTCCACAGAAACAGACACGCTTGATCTGCTTCGCAAAATCGAACTCGGCTTCAGCTGCAATGCACTTGCAAGGTCACTTGCCAGGACAGCCCTTGACAGTCAGCTTGAAAGCGGCTATGACCCTTTCTCCACAGAAACTGTCAAGCGGAACGAGCTGAAGCTTATCGAAACAGTCGGAAAGCTGTCCGATAAATACTCATGCCCGCTTAAGATCGCAGAAACTCATGATTCTACTCCGATTCTTACACTCTACTGCGATACAGAAGACGAAGGCCTCGATCTGCAGGCACATCTTATGAAATACGGACTGCTGACAGTAAGCTGTTCAACATATATAGGTCTGGACAGACGAGCTGTAAGAATAATGCTTCCTGAAGAAGAGCATATGGGACTGATGTTTAATATCCTTGAGAACGCATGCAAGGATTTGACATAACCTCTACCTATTCAATAGACGCAAAAGTAAGAAAAAACTGCCGATTATTCGGCAGTTTTTTCGTTCTTATATTATTTAGATTATTTCAAACTGAAACTATGAAAGTCCGATAATAGTACCATCCTCTAAGATGTCCATGCCGCATGCTGCAGGTACCTTAGGAAGTCCTGGCATTGTCATGATTGATCCTGTGAGTGCTACTACGAAGCCCGCACCTGCACTTACCTTAACTTCTCTTACTGTGATCTTGAAGCCCTCTGGTGCTCCAAGAAGTGCAGCGTTATCTGAGAATGAGTACTGTGTCTTAGCCATGCAGATTGGGTACTTATCAAGACCAAGCTTCTCAAGCTCAGCAATCTGCTTGTTAGCTGAACCCTCAAATACTACGCCGTCTGCGTGGTAAATCTCCTTAGCAATTGTCTCAATCTTCTCCTTGATTGAAGCCTCTGAATCATAGATAGGAGCGAAGTTTGACTCCTTTGTCTCTGTGATCTCGATAACCTTCTTAGCAAGCTCGATTCCGCCTTCGCCACCCTTTGCGAATACTTCAGAAAGAACTACGTCTGCGCCCTTTGCCTTGCAAAGCTTATCAAGAAGAGCAAGCTCTGCTTCTGTATCTGTAGGGAATCTGTTAATTGCTACTACTGCTGGAACGCCGTACTTAGCAACATTGTCAATGTGCTGGAGAAGGTTAGCGCAACCTGCCTCAAGAGCCTCAAGGTTCTCTGGTCCAAGCTCCTTCTTATCTACTCCACCATGCATCTTGAGAGCTCTTACTGTTGCAACGATTACTGTGCATGCAGGCTTAAGACCAGCTGCTCTGCACTTGATATCGAAGAACTTCTCAGCTCCAAGGTCAGCACCGAAACCAGCCTCTGTTACAACATAGTCACCAAGCTTAAGCGCTGTCTTTGTTGCCATTACTGAGTTGCAGCCGTGAGCAATGTTAGCAAACGGTCCACCATGAATGATTGCTGGTGTGTTCTCAAGTGTCTGTACAAGGTTAGGCTTGATAGCATCCTTGAGGAGAAGTGCCATAGCACCTGTTGCTCCAATATCATTAGCTGTTACAGCCTCACCCTTTGAGTTGTAAGCAACTACCATGCGTCCAAGTCTCTCCTTGAGGTTCTCTCTGCTTGTTGCAAGACAGAGAATAGCCATAATCTCAGAAGCTACTGTGATATCAAATCCAGCCTCTCTTGTTACACCGTCACCCTTGTTACCAAGTCCTACAACGATGTTACGGAGAGCTCTGTCATTCATATCCATAACTCTCTTCCATACAACCTTCTTTGTTACGATGTCGAGAGGGTTACCCTGGTGAATGCTGTTATCTACCATAGCAGCAAGCAGGTTATGTGCTGATGTGATAGCGTGGAAGTCACCTGTAAAGTGAAGGTTGATATCATCCATTGGAACTACCTGAGCATATCCGCCACCTGCAGCACCACCCTTTACTCCGAAGCAAGGTCCAAGAGAAGGCTCTCTAAGTGTTGTAACTGTCTTGTAGCCGAGCTTGTTAAGTGCCATTGAAAGACCAACATTAGTAGTTGTCTTTCCCTCACCTGCAGGTGTAGGGTTGATAGCTGTAACAAGAATCAGCTTGCCATCCGGCTTGTCCTGAAGTCTGTCAAGAACACCCAGATCGATCTTTGCTTTGTATTTACCATAAAGTTCAATCTCATCATCAGTGATATCGAGCTGCGCAGCAATCTCTGTAATAGGCTTCATCTGAGCTTCCTGTGCAATCTGTACATCAGTTTTCATAAATACTTTCTCCTCTATATTTATTACATAAAAATATCAGGCACAGCTTTCGCTGTACCTGATTATTATATCATTTGCAAGTATTACTGTCCTAATAAAAATTGTTTTTTATTGTTTCTTGGCACAAATTTTATCTATTCTACACACTCTCTGGTGCTGAATTCAAGTCTTGCTTTAAACAGATCTCCATCAATGCCAAGCTTGAGTTCTCCATCCTGAAGTTTAGCAAGATTATCTGCAATTGAAAGGCCAAGACCTGAACCATCAGTATTCCTTGATGCATCACCCCTTACGAATCTTTCCATCATCTCTTCCGGCGTAATGTTAAGCTCTGTGCTTGAGATATTCTTGAATTCTGCAACAGCCCTGTCGCCTTCTTCGTAAACATCAATATAGACTCTCGTTCCCTCCATTGCATATTTGCAGATATTGCTGAGTATATTATCGATGATTCTCCACATAAGTCTGCTGTCTGCTCTGATTCCCACATCCTCGGCAACATTTGCAACAACGCTGAGTTTCGCAGCTTCAAGCCTGTCATCATACTCAGATACACACTGCTCTACAAGCATTCCGTAATCAAGGTCTGCTAGCTCAACATCAACTGCTCCAGTGCTTGCCTTTGATGCTTCTACAATATCTGAAGTGAGCTTCTTAAGTCTCTGGGAGTTATTGCTTATAATTTCAACATATTCTCTTGCTGTCTCATCATCACTGTCCTCAAGATGCTGCTTCAGAAGATCAGTATAGTTGATAATTGATGTCAGTGGCGTCTTGATATCGTGCGATACATTTGTAATAAGCTCAGTCTTGAAAAGTTCTGACTTCATTTTCTCTTCAACAGCCTTTGATACAGCCTCATCTATAGAGTTGAGATTCTCACCTCTCCTCTTGATTGCACCGAACATATGGCTGAGATTAATCTTCTGTCCGATCTCACCATTTGCGAGCTTCTCTGCAGCCTTATCAAGAGCATCGATATTCATAGTACTGTATGCTACAAAAAGCAGAATTATTATAGATTCAATAACTACAAATCCTATCGCTCCAGAAGTTACAGCAATAAAGTTGATACCAATTACAACCGTAGCAATGAGCAGTGTCTTCCAGGTAAAAGGAACCGCCCTGATTATGTCCACTATAACAGACCAGATGAATCTTACTGCGCGCCATACAAGCTTGCAGCATCTTCCCACAAGGCTGTTTCGAATTATAGTTCTGTTCTTGATCTGCACCGATGCAGACATGCACCACATGGTACAGAGTATTACCGAAAGGATCGCACTGACAACGCAGGCAACAATTCCCGCAACGGTTAAGGACGCAAACACCTCTATACTGATAAGCCACATAATGCTTATTGCCGACACAACGGCAACCCAGTACACGTCGATTAAACCCTTGTCTACAAAGCGTAAATGCACGCCTTCCTCGCCTTCTCTTCTTCCTGCCGCAATCATGAGAAGTACGAACAGCACCACCGATGCAAGGACATTCAGAACAGCAAGAATAATTACCAGCACTCTGCTGTCATATGCCGACATTCCGATTCTGAGTATTTGCTCAACAATTGAACCCTGAGGCGGTTCTTTCTGAAGATACGCCTTGACCTCGTAAAGATTGTGCTCAGATGTGTCCTCGGCAAAATCATATTCACCGGCATATTCCCTGCTGCTGTCGTATGTTGAATATACTTCAACGCCATTAGGGTCTTTAACGATTATGTCGATGCCTTCAATGTCAGTATCTACTCGCTTGTTGTCGTACCAGTTGTATTCCGGCTGGTCTGCCGCCCAGTGAAAATGCTTCTGCCACTGACTGTCCACCAGATACTGCACGTTCCTCTGGGTGTAGCATTTCTCGAACGAATCTTTGCTCATTGAATACATTCCATACTCAGACAGCACGCCTGCCAGCAGACTCAGTCCCACACCAACGACCAGAGTTACGGAAAGAAGTATCGCCGCGATAATCTTCGCCGATTGGTTATAAGTTAGTTTCTTCACTTCTATCTCACCTTCTCCATTTTGTAACCCTGTCCATATACAACTTTGATGTATATAGGATCTGCAGGGTTAACCTCAATCTTCTCGCGCAGATGTCTGATGTGAACCGAAACTGTTCCTTCACCGCCGTAGGCCTCTTCCTTCCAGACTTTGTTATAAATATCCTTTGAAGAAAAAACCTTGCCGGGATTCTCAAGCAGAAGCTTCAGAATGTCGTACTCTGTTCTCGTCAGGGCAACAGTTGCTCCATCAACTGCCACCTCCTTGGCGTTATCGTTCATTTCGATACCTCCATTGACCAGCCTGGATTCTCTTGCGATTCCTGCGCTCATATATCTTCTGAGGTTGGATTTAACACGTGCCGCCACTTCGATCATGTTGAAAGGTTTAGTTACATAATCGTCTGCTCCGATGTTGAGTCCGAGTATCTTGTCAGCGTCTTCACTCTTTGCTGAGAGAAAAATCACCGGCATATTATAATTCTTCCTTATCTCCGCAAGACAGGTAATGCCGTCCATGGCAGGCATCATAATGTCAAGGAGTACCAGATGAATGTCATTGTCTCTGATTACCTCCAGAGCCTCTACACCGTTGTAAGCCTTGTAAATACTGTATCCCTCTGCTTCAAGACAGATCGTCAGCGCGCTTACGATGTCTTTCTCGTCATCACAAATAAGTACATTATACATATTATCTCCAACCTCCATGGTTATTATGCTCCATACCGTCTTTAAGAAGTAAGTATCGAAAGCTTTAAGATTTCTTTAAGATTATTGTAACATATCGAGGCCAAGAAAAAATCCGGGCTCGGATGAGCCCGGATTAAATTTTTACTTGAAGTACTTAACAGCACTCTCGAACATCTTGATGAAGTACTCACCAGGTACATTCTTGTAAAGTCCGTCTCCTACTCTCTCTGCGTGTGCCATCTTTCCGAATACTCTTCCATCAGGTGATGTGATACCCTCGATAGCATATGCCGAATTGTTAGGGTTGAAGTGAACCATGCTTGTTGCATTTCCGTCCATATCTACATACTGTGTAGCAATCTGACCGTTCTTAGCAAGCTCTGCGATGAGCTCATCACTTGCGAGGAATCTTCCCTCACCGTGTGAAATTGGAGCTGCGTAGATATCGCCAACCTGAGTGCCTCTGAGCCATGGTGACTTGTTGGAAGCTACTCTTACATTAACGATTCTTGACTGGTGGCAAGCGATTGTGTTGTATGTAAGTGTTGGGCAGTTCTCGTCAGTGTCGATGATCTTTCCGTAAGGAACGAGACCAAGCTTGATGAGCGCCTGGAATCCGTTACAGATACCGCACATAAGACCAACTCTGTTATCGAGGAGGTCGCTAACCTGATCCTTAATCTCCGCATTTCTGAAGAACGCTGTGATGAACTTAGCTGAACCGTCCGGCTCATCTCCACCTGAGAATCCTCCTGGAATAAAGATCATCTGTGAATCAGCGATGCTCTTCGCTACAGCCTCTACTGAACGCTTTATATCATCACTTGTTCTGTTCTTGATTACGAGAATCTCTGGCTCTGCGCCTGCCTCTCTTACTGCTCTTGCGCTGTCGAATTCGCAGTTAGTTCCCGGGAATACAGGAATGAGAACCTTAGGCTTAGCAACCTTTCTTGTTGCTGTAGGCCATGACTTAGCTCTGTACTCGAAGTTCTTCACTGGAGTCTTTGTATCCTCAATGTTGCAGCTGAATACGCTCTCGAGTTTGTTCTCATATCCTGCGATGAGAGTCTTAAGCTCTACTGAATCCTCGCCGCAAGCGAACTCTGAATCATTTGTAATGATTCCAACATATGACATTGTCATTGCTGCTGCATCAGCTCCGATTGCATTGTCAGCATCAAAGTCCTCAGCTGCCTCAAATACAAATGCTCCGTACTTGTATCCGAAGATATCCTGAAGATCTGTCTCAGCATTGTATCTGAAGCCGAATCCGTTACCAATGCTCATCTTGAATACTGACTCGGCAACTCCACCGATTCCAGGTGTGTAGCATGCAAGAATCTTTCCTGCTCTCATGAGCTCTGTGATCTTGTCATATACAGCAAGCTGAGCCTCTGCAACAGGAAGTCCCTCTGCATCTACTGCAGGCTCAATCATGAATACTCTATGACCTGCTGCCTTGAACTCAGGAGTTACTACATCCTGAACTGTATCTGTTGTTACTGCAAAAGATACGAGTGTTGGAGGAACATCAATGTCCTCGAATGATCCTGACATTGAATCCTTACCACCGATTGAACCTACGCCGAGACCAATCTGTGCCTCGAATGCTCCGAGGAGAGCTGCGAAAGGCTTACCCCATCTCTTAGGGTCCTTACGAGGTGACTCGAAGTACTCCTGGAATGACAGATATGTATCCTTGAAGCTTGCGCCTGAAGCGATAAGCTTTGAAATTGATTCTACTACTGCAAGGTATGCTGAGTGATATGGGCTCTTCTCTGCAATGAATGGGTTGTATCCCCATGACATGAACGAGCAGTCATCAGTATGTCCCTTGATCAGTGGCAGCTTGTGAACCATTGCCTGAATAGGTGTCAGCTGGTTCTTGCCACCGAATGGCATGAGTACTGTTCCAACTCCGATTGTTGAGTCGAAACGCTCGCTGAGACCTCTCTTTGAGCAGATGTTCAGGTCGTTGACCTCTCTGATGTAATTATCAGCAAAGCTTCCGCTTACAACCTTCTTCCACTCCTTTGGAGCCTCTGGTGCGATTGTGATGTGCTTATCTGCACCGTTTGAGTTGAGGAACTCTCTTGAAATGTCAACGATAGTCTTATCGTTCCACTTCATTGTAAGATATGGTCTCTCTGTAACCTCAGCTACTGGAACACACTGAAGGTTCTCAGATGCTGCAAGAGCCATGAACTTATCTACGTCCTTAGCTGCAACTACGCAAGCCATTCTCTCCTGTGACTCACTGATTGCAAGCTCTGTGCCGTCAAGACCTTCGTACTTCTTTGGAACTGCGTTGAGGTTGATCTCAAGTCCATCTGCAAGTTCTCCGATAGCTACTGATACTCCACCAGCTCCGAAGTCGTTACATCTCTTGATCATTCTTGTGGCATCTCCGTTGCGGAAAAGTCTCTGAATCTTTCTCTCCTCAGGAGCGTTACCCTTCTGAACCTCAGCTCCGCAAGTCTCTACTGAGTGTGAATCGTGAGCCTTTGATGAACCTGTAGCTCCACCGATTCCATCACGGCCTGTGCTTCCTCCAAGAAGGAGTACTACATCTGTAGGTGCTGGAGTCTCACGACGAACGTTAACTGAAGGAGCAGCCGCGATAACTGCGCCGACCTCCATTCTTTTTGCAGCGTAACCCGGGTGATAGAGCTCATCTACCATACCTGTAGCAAGACCGATCTGGTTACCGTATGAAGAGTAACCTGCAGCTGCAGTAGTTACGATTGAACGCTGTGGAAGCTTGCCTGGCAGTGTCTCATTTACCGGCTGAAGCGGATCTGCTGCACCAGTAAGTCTCATAGCTGCGTATACATATGCTCTTCCTGACAGTGGGTCTCTGATACATCCACCGATACAAGTTGCAGCGCCACCGAATGGCTCTATCTCTGTAGGGTGGTTGTGTGTCTCGTTCTTGAAGAGCAGGAGCCATGGCTGACGCTCTCCGTCAACAGTTACTGTGATCTTAACAGTGCATGCATTAATCTCCTCTGACTCATCAAGCTTATCAAGCTTGCCCTGTGTCTTGAGGTACTTAACTGATACTGTCGCAAGGTCCATAAGGCAGATTGGCTTAGTTCTGCCAAGATCCTCACGAACCTTGATGTAATCGTTATAAGCTTTCTGAAGGAGATCATCTTCAAAGCTTACTGCGTCGATTACTGTTCCGAATGTTGTATGTCTGCAGTGATCTGACCAGTAAGTATCGATCATGCGAATCTCAGTGATTGTTGGGTTTCTCTGCTCCTCAACAAAGTAGTTCTGGCATACTTCAAGGTCTGCAGCATCCATTGCAAGACCAAACTCCTTGATAAAAGCTGTTCTTGCATCTGCGTCCATGTCGATGAAGCCTGCAATTGTCTCTACTTCTTCAGGTACTTCGTACTCCATCTCAAGAGTCTCAGGCATGCTGAGGTCTGCTTCTCTTGTCTCTACAGGGTTGATGATATAGTTCTTGATAGCATCAATCTCTGCTGTAGTAATCTCGCCATAGATTGCATATACCTTAGCGCATCTTACCAGAGGCTTCTCTCCCTGTGAAATGAACTGGATACACTGTGCAGCTGAATCTGCTCTCTGGTCGAACTGACCTGGCAGCGGTTCAACAGCAAATACAGTCTTATAGCCGGTGCAGTCAAGTGCATCAAGTGATTCTGCAGCGTTATCAAGCTGTGGCTCTGAGAAAACTGTAGCTGTACAGTAGTCGAAAAGCTCCTTATCGAGTCCGTCTGCATCATATCTATTGAAAATTCTTACCTCTTCAACCCCCTGAATGCCGAGCAGTGTCTTAATGTCGGCCTTGAGGCCGGCAGCCTCGTTGGCGAGTCCTTTTTTCTTTTCTACATAAATTCTGTAAACCATAGTGACTCCTTCTGTTAGTTATTTGTTAAGCGCTGCCATAGCCTTGGCACCGATATCGTGTCTGAAGTATTTGTTGTCAAACTTGATCTGGTCGAGCATCTCGTAAGCGCTCGCAATTGCCTTCTCAAGGGTTGGCTCAACTGCAGTAACTCCGAGAACTCTTCCGCCGCTTGTAACCAGCTGTCCGTCCTGTGTCTTTGCACCAGCTACGAAAGTGTTAGGCAGTAAATTCTCCGGAATTGTGATTGGGAATCCTTTTTCGTACTTAACCGGATAACCCTCTGAAGCTCCGATTACACAGCACGCTGAAGCATCGAGCCACTCAACATCCATATCGCCGAGCCTCTCCTCAGTTACAGCCTGCATAATCTCAAAGAGGTCTGACTTAAGGAGTGGAAGAACAACCTGTGTCTCAGGATCGCCGAAACGACAGTTGTACTCGATTACCTTAGGTCCGTCTTTGGTAATCATGAGTCCAAAGTAGAGACACCCCTTGAAAGTTCTTCCCTCTGCCTTCATTGCTTCGATAGTAGGGATAAAAATCTCTTTCATGCAGCGCTCTGCCACGTCCTCAGTATAGTAAGGGTTAGGAGCTACTGTTCCCATTCCACCTGTGTTAAGTCCAGTGTCTCCATCGCCTGCTCTCTTGTGATCCATTGAGCTTACCATTGGAACTACAGTCTTACCATCTGTGAAGGAAAGAACTGAAACCTCAGGTCCCTCAAGGAACTCCTCGATTACGATGTGATCTCCGCTGGCACCGAACATCTTGTCCTGCATCATTGACTTAACAGCATCTACAGCAGCCTCTCTTGTCTCAGCAATGATTACACCTTTACCAAGAGCAAGTCCGTCAGCCTTGATTACTGTTGGGATTGGAGCTGTCTCAAGGTAAGCAACAGCTGCATCCATGTCGTCAAAAGTCTCATATGAAGCTGTAGGAATACCGTACTTCCTCATAAGATTCTTTGAGAAAACCTTGCTTCCCTCGATAATAGCTGCCTTTGCATCTGGTCCGAAGCAAGGAATTCCAATCTTATTAAGTTCGTCAACGCATCCGAGAACCAGTGGATCATCTGGTGCAACGATTGCGTAGTCAATTGTATTGTCTTTAGCGAAATTAACAATTCCCTCGATGTCTGTTGCTCCGATTGAAACAGTAACAACATCTCTTGCGATTCCGCCGTTGCCTGGAAGAGCATAAATCATCTCGATCTCAGGATTCTTCATTACGCTCTTGATAATAGCGTGCTCTCTGCCGCCTCCGCCTACTACAAGTACTTTCATGGTAGTCTCCTTTAGAATTATTAGTGGTGGAAAAGTCTCATTCCTGTGAATGCCATTGCGATTCCAAGCTGGTTGCAGCAGTCGATAACTGCGTCATCTCTGATTGAACCGCCAGGCTGTGCGATGTACTTAACACCACTCTTATATGCTCTCTGAACGTTATCATAGAATGGGAAGAATGCATCAGATCCGCATACTACATCTGTGATTGTGTCCAGGTATGCTCTCTGCTCCTCATCTGTGAAACGCTCTGGCTTCTCTGTAAAATACTTCTCCCATACGCCGTCTGCGCAACAATCCTCTTCGTTCTTGTTGATGTACGCATCGATTACGTTATCTCTGTCAGGGCGCTTCATCTCAGCCTTGAATGGGAGGTTAAGAACCTTCTCGTGCTGACGGAGGAACCATGTGTCAGCCTTGCC
>JAGHUT010000089.1 GCA_018064645.1 Candidatus Crickella merdequi
TCATAAATACACAATATTTGCAATATATAAAGGTTAAAAATGGTGTTCGAATGATAAATTATATCAGTACAAGAAATGATCAGACTAAGATTACTTCCGCAGAGGCAATCCTCAATGGACTTGCTCCAGACGGAGGTCTTTATGTGCCGGAAGATATAGAGGCTATCAAGGTTGATTATAAGGAAATCATCGCAAAGGACTACAGGGGAATGGCGAAGGCTGTTTTCAACAAGTTCTTTCCTGACTTCGGAGAAGATAGAATCGATGCAATCGTAGAGAGAAGCTATGAGAACAAGTTCACAGCTCCTGAGATTACACCACTTGTAAAGGTTGGTGCAGGATATGTTCTTGAACTCTATCACGGACCTACATGTGCATTCAAGGATGTTGCTCTCTCAGCTCTTCCTAATCTTATGACAGTAGCAAGAGAGATGACAGGCTTTACTGATGAGATTCTCATTCTTACAGCTACAAGCGGTGATACAGGCTCAGCAGCTCTTCACGGATTCTCAGATGTTCCTGGAACAAGTATCATCGTATTCTTCCCTGATGGAGGAGTATCAGAGACACAGAAGCTTCAGATGGTAACACAGAGCGGCAAGAACACATGCGCTACTGCTGTTAAGGGTAACTTCGATGACGCACAGAGCGGAGTTAAGAAGCTTTTTACAGAGATTCCACAGCCTGCGGCAGGTGTATCACTTTCAAGTGCTAATTCAATCAATATCGGAAGACTGGTACCTCAGGTTGTATATTATTTCTCAGCTTACAAGTCACTTGTTGAAAGCGGAGAGATCGAGCTGGGCGACAAGGTTAACTACACAGTTCCAACCGGTAATTTTGGAGATATTATGGCTGGATATTTTGCCATGAAGATGGGTCTTCCTGTAGGAAAGCTTATATGTGCATCAAACAAGAATGATGTACTTACTGAGTTCCTTGAGACTGGACACTATGATAAGAGAAGAACTTTCTACAAGACAACATCTCCTTCAATGGATATTCTTGTTTCTTCAAATCTTGAGAGACTTCTGTATTATGTATGCGGACTTGAGAACAGCAAGAAGTACATGAAGGCACTGTCAGAGTGCGGAGAGTACACAATTGAGGCTGAAGAACTAGCAGCAATCAGAGAGGTATTCGTAGGAATTGCCTGTGATGATGAGACTGGAGCAGCAACGATCGGCAATACTTTTGCAAATGAGAAGTATCTCATGGATACACATACAGCAATTGCATGGAGTGCTTTTGAGGAGTTCAGCGCTTCAGGTGCAGAAGGTACAGAGAATAAGAATGTAGTTCTTTCAACAGCTTCACCATACAAGTTCACAAGAGCTGTTATCGAGGCCCTTGGTGAAGAGGTTGAGGCTGCCGATGAGGATAATATGATTAAGCTTAATAAGCTGACAGGCGCAGCAGTTCCAGCTCCACTGGCAGGAATTTTCAGCAAAGAGATTATGCACAAGGATGTTATTGAGTGCAGCGCCATGAAGGACTACGTTGTTGCTAAGGCATCAAGATAGGAGTCGATATGAGTGGCAAATATCTGGTAGTCGACAAGTCTATTCTGCCGTCTTACTGCGAGAAGGTAGCAGAAGCAAGACGTATGCTCGACGATGGAACAGCCAAAGATATAAGCGAGGCTGTTAAGCTTGTGGGAATATCAAGAAGCACTTACTACAAATACAGGAATTTTGTCAAAGAGATGAGCAGCGTTGTCTACAGAAGACATGCGATGATTTCAATGATGATGCATCATGAGGTAGGTGTGCTCTACGCAGTGCTTAAGGTTATTTCTCATTACAGTTACAGTGTGTGGACGATTAACCAGAATCCGCCTGTTGATGGTAAGGCAAATGTGGTTATTACACTTGACTTAGGTGAAGATTCTGACGAATTGGATGATATGCTTTCCGAAATCGAAAGAATCAGAGGACTTTCACGGGTTCAATTACTCGGAATTGACTGATATAATTAACTGGTGGGGTTTATATTAAGGTCCGTAATTTAAGTAGATAGGAAATGTATTAATGGATTTCAAACAGATTGAAGCATTTGTTAACGTTGTGAGATATAAGAGCTTCAGCAAGGCAGCTGATGCAATGTTCTTTACACAGCCGACAATAAGTACACATGTAAGCAACCTTGAGAATGAACTGGGGGTGAAGCTCCTGGATCGTAAAGGTCGCAAGATAGAGATGACTCAGCAGGGCTCTGTTTTCTACAAGTTTGCTGTTGATATGGTAAATGCAAGAGAACAGGCTGTAGCAGCAATGGACGGTGTGGGCGAAGAGGTTCAGGGTATTCTTGAAATTCAGACATCTTCAATCCCGGGAATTGCTTTTCTTCCTGAGGTTATTGCTGAATTCCGAAAGATTCATTCGGGCACAAAGTTCTATGTAACACTTTCGGATACACAGAATGTAATTGATAATCTTGGAGAGAGAGTCGGAGAGATTGGTTTCGTAGGAAGCAGAAGCAACACAGCAAGCTATGAATACACAAAGCTTTTCTCTGACAGGGCAGTTCTGATGGCACCTAAGAGCTACAATCTCGGAAGGAAGGTAAGCCTCGATGAGATTCTTGGACTTCCTTTTCTCTGGAGAGAAAGCGGCTCAGCTACAAGAAAGAGCTTCGAAGAGGCGGCACTGGCGCTTGGCCATGATAAGAATGATTTCGACATTGCGGGACTTTTCAATGACATTGATTCTATCGTAAGATCTGTTGAAGCAGGGCTCGGTGTGTCGGTTATTTCGAAGAGAACTGCAGAGGCTATTGCCAATGACAAGGTTGATATCATTGAGATTAAGGATTTCAATGATAAGAGAGATTTCTATATGGTAACTCTTAAGAATGCAGCGCTGTCTCCTGCGGCAGAGAGATTCGCGGAGTTCGTTAAGGAGTACATTATCAAGTAAGGGAACGTTTAGAAAAATGATAAGAATAGGTATTATCGGTGCAACAGGCTATGCGGGAGCAGAGCTTGTTCGCATTTTGCACGGACATAAGGACGCTGAGATCGTATGGTATGGTTCGAGAAGTTATGTGGATGAGAAGTACGCATCAATCTACAGAAACATGTTTGAACTGGTGGAAGACGAGTGCCTTGGCGACAATATGGCAGAGATGGCTGAGAGAGTAGATGTGATTTTTACAGCTACACCTCAGGGCTATCTTGCAGGAATTCTTACTGAAGAGATTCTTGAGAAGGTTAAGATTATTGACCTCAGTGCAGACTACAGAATAAAGGATGTAAGTGTCTATGAGAAGTGGTACGGCATCGAACATAAGAGTCCACAGTTCATCGATGAAGCTGTATACGGACTTTGCGAGATCAACCGTGACAAGGTTAAGAATGCAAGGCTCGTAGCAAATCCGGGATGTTATACAACATGCTCGATTCTCACGGCTTATCCGCTTGTTAAGGAAGGCATCATAGACCCTAATACTCTGATTGTCGATGCGAAGTCGGGAACATCAGGTGCAGGAAGAGGAGCGAAGGTTCCTAATCTGTTCTGCGAGGTCAACGAGAGCATTAAGGCTTACGGCGTTGCTTCACACAGACATACTCCTGAGATTGAGGAGCAGCTTGGATACGCATGTGGCGGTGATGTTGTGATCAGTTTCACACCACACCTTGTTCCAATGAACAGAGGTATCCTTGCTACTGAATATGCAGCTCTCACACGCAAGGTAACTGCAGAGGAGATCAAGGTTGTATATGACAAATATTACGGCGAGGAGACTTTCGTGAGGGTTCTTCCGATGGGAAATGTTCCTGAGACACGATGGGTAGAGGGCAGCAACTATGTTGACATAGGCTTTAAGATTGACGAGAGAACAAACAGAATCGTTATGATTGGAGCAATTGATAATCTTGTCAAGGGAGCTGCAGGACAGGCTGTACAGAATATGAACATCATGTTCGGACTTCCTGAGAATATGGGTCTTGATATGGTCCCTCTTTTCCCTTAAAATAAGCAATAATATTTAAGGGGGACATGACTATGTGTACGTTTGAGATTCGTCCGATGACAATTGAAGATTTCGAAGAGGTTCATGAACTCTGGATGCATATCAGCGGCTTTGGAATCAGAAGTGTTGATGACTCCAAAGAGGGAATTGAAGCTTTTCTTAGAAGGAATCCGTCGACAAGTCCTGTTGCAGTTATGGATGGCAGAATTGTCGGTTCGATCCTTTGCGGACATGATGGAAGAACAGGAAGCTTCTATCATGTATGTGTAGATAAGGCTTACCGTAAGCATGGAATAGGCAAGGCAATGGTAGTCTACTGCATGGAAGCTCTCCGCAAAGAGCACATCAATAAGATTGCGCTGATTGCTTTCACTAAGAATGATATCGGCAACTCTTTCTGGAACGGCATAGGCTGGAATAAGAGAGACGATGTCAATTACTATGATTTCATTCTTAATGAAGAGAATATAACTGCCTTTAATCAGTAACGTGTAATAAATATACAAATATATGAATAAAAACTCGTGCAATGTGCACGGGTTTTTGTTATAATAAATCCTTAGTTGGGACTATACTTATTATAAGGAGGAAAGAGATGAAATATATCGACGGAGGAGTTACAGCCGCAAAAGGCTTTGAGGCTGCAGCTACAGCTGCAGGCATTAAATATAAGGACCGTACAGATATGGCGATGATTTACAGCGCAGAGCCATGCGTAGCTGCAGGAACTTTTACAACTAACGTGTGCAAGGCTGCACCTGTAATCTGGGACAAGCAGATATGCGATAGCGGAGCAGCTGTTCATGCAGTAGTTGTTAACTCGGGAATTGCTAATGCATGTACAGGTCAGGAGGGCCTTGATATCTGTCAGGGTACTGCCGATGCTGCTGCAGAGGCACTTTCAATTCCAGCTGACAGTGTTGTTCTTGGTTCAACAGGAGTAATCGGAAAGCAGATTCCACTGGATAAGATTGCAGCAGGAGTTAAGGTGCTTGCCGGCGAGAAGTGCAGCTGCATCGAGGCTGGTTCAAAGGCCGCTGCAGCAATCATGACTACAGACACATGTCCAAAGGAGCTTGCAGTTACAATCGAGGTAGATGGAGTTACTGTAACAATCGGTGGTATGGCTAAGGGTTCCGGAATGATTCACCCTAATATGTGCACAATGCTTGCCTTCATAACTACTGATGCTGTTATCACTAAGGAAGCTCTTCAGAGTGCTCTAAGTGATGATGTCAATGACACATATAACATGATTTCTGTTGACGGAGATACATCAACTAATGATACAGTTCTTGTTCTTGCCAACGGCCAGGCAGGCAACCCTGTTATCGAGTGCGGAACACCTGCTTATGAGGAGTTCAAGAAAGCTCTCCACGAGATCAATGAATATCTCGCAAAGAAAATCGCCGGTGACGGCGAGGGCGCGACAGCGCTTTTTACAGTAATCGCGAAGGGCTGCGAGAGCGTTGAGCAGGCTAAGCTTCTTGCTAAGTCAATCGCTTGCTCAAATCTTGTAAAGACTGCAATTGCCGGACACGATGCTAACTGGGGAAGAATTCTCTGTGCTATGGGATATTCAGGAGCGCAGTTTGATCCTGTCAAGGTTGACCTCAGCTTCGAGAGTGCGGCAGGTCAGATTCAGATCTGCGAGAACGGAACTGCTGTAGATTACAGTGAGGATAAGGCAACAGAAATTCTGTCTGAGAGCGAGATTACAGCAACTGTTGATGTTCATATGGGAGACTGTCAGGCAACAGCATGGGGCTGCGATCTGACACATGCTTACATTGAGATTAACGCAGATTACAGAAGCTAATAGGAGAAGAAATGGTAGCTAAAGTTATAGATGAAGAGATGCAGAAGAATCTGGAAAAGGCGGAGGTTCTGATTGAGGCCCTTCCATATATCCAGAGATTCAACAGAAAGATTATCGTAGTTAAGTACGGCGGCAGTGCCATGATCGTTGACACACTTAATGACCATGGTATCCAGGATGTTACACTTCTCAAACTGGTAGGTTTCAAGCCGATTATCGTTCACGGAGGCGGCAAGGAGATCAGCCACTGGGTCAACAAGCTTGGTATGGAGCCTAAGTTCATCAACGGACTTCGCGTTACTGATGATGAGACAATGGAGCTTGCAGAGATGGTTCTGGGCAGAGTTAACAAAGGGCTTGTTCAGCTTGTTGAAGGTCTTGGAGTAAGGGCCATCGGAATCAGCGGCAAGGATGGAAGACTTCTTTCCTGCACTAAGAAGGCATGTGAGGATGGTGATCTTGGATATGTGGGAGACATCACACATGTTAACAAAAAAATCCTCCTTGACCTCATCGAGAAGGATTTCCTTCCAATCGTTGCACCAATCGCACTTGACGAGAATAATGAGACATATAATATCAATGCAGATGAGGCTGCAAGTGCAATTGCCAAGGCAGTTAAGGCTGAGAAGCTGGCATTCCTGAGTGATATACCGGGAGTATGCAAGGATCCGCAGGATCCAAAGAGTTTCATCTCAGAGCTGAGCATTTCCAGAGCTAAGGAGCTTATTGAGGATGGAACCATCAGCGGAGGAATGCTGCCTAAGATCAACAACTGCATCGAGGCAATTGAAAGCGGTGTTCAGAGAGTGCATATTATTGACGGAAGAATTCCGCACTGCCTGCTGCTTGAGATTTTCACTAACAGAGGAAGCGGAACTGCTATGATCAGTGACGCGGCAATGAGATATTATAACGAGGAATAATTATGAACAAATACATGGAAGATACTAAGGGTGGACTACTTCATACCTATAATCAGTTCCCTGTTGTACTTGATAGGGGTGAAGGTGTGTATCTTTATGACACAGAGGGCAAACCATATCTGGATTTCGCTGCAGGCTATGCAGTATGCTCTCTCGGCTACGGCAATAAGGAAGTTAACGACGCAATCAAGAATCAGATTGATAAGCTGATGCACACATCAAATCTGTATTACAATACAGTCTGCGGTGAAGCAGCGCTTAAAGTGTGCAAAGCCAGCGGAATGGACAGAGTTTTCTTCACTAACAGCGGCGGTGAGGCTAATGAAGGTGCGCTTAAAGCAGCTAGAAAATATGCTTATAAGAAGGGTACCGGTCGTTATGAGTTTATCGCAATGAGGGAGTCGTTCCACGGCAGAAGTTTTGGTGCTGTATCTGTTACAGGACATGATTCATACAGAGAGCCTTTTGAGCCGCTCGTTCCAGGCGTTCAATTTGCTGAATTTAATGATCTTGACAGTGTTAAGGCGCTTGTGACAGACAAGACCTGTGCAATTATTCTTGAGCCGCTTCAGGGCGAGGGAGGAATCAATCTTGCAACTCCAGAGTTCATGCAGGGCATTCGCGACATCTGCGACAAGGAAGGTATCCTCATGATCTGCGATGAGGTTCAGTGCGGAGTTGGAAGAACGGGAGCAATGTTCTGCTGGCAGAAGCTTGGCGTTAAGCCGGATATCATGTGTATGGCAAAAGCAATTGGAAGCGGATTCCCTGTTGGTGCTTTTGCTATGACTGAGGCAGTTGCGGAATATTCTCTTGAGCCTGGCGATCATGGAACAACTTATGGAGGCAATCCAATGGCATGCGCAGCAGTCAGCGCAACTCTTGAAATCATGGAGCGCGACAACATTCCTCAGCATGCAGCTGAGATAGGAGAATATCTGGCGGCTAAGCTTGACCAGATGGCAGCATCAAATCCTGCAGTCCTTGGACGAAAGGGAACGGGCCTCATGCAGGGTATCACCATTGATACAGAAATTTGCGGAGCATCCGGAGCCGTTGCTAATAAAGCCCTTGAGAAGGGACTTCTTGTAATCGGAGCAGGAGCGGATGTTATAAGGTTTGTACCACCACTTGTAATCGAGAAAGAGCATGTGGACGAAATGGTAGAAATCCTTAATGCTTGTCTATAGCATGGAAAAGTAACAATAAAGAGAAGGCAGCCTGCGGGCAATGTCATTAAGTTAAGGAGATACTCCTGCACAGAAATGTGCGGGGGTATTTTTTTCTGACGAAAAACATTGACTTTGCGCCGGGTTTGTGCGGCTGCTTTATTCAGCCATATATTAAAGCTGAATAAAGCAGCCCCTTGTAATTAGGAACATCAATGCTAATTACAAGGAGGTTATTGTGAAAACTGAACTTATTTATCATCAGATGAAATCTTTTGTTGACGAGTTAGATAGAAACAAAAGAGATTATGTTGTTGATCCTACTCGAGATCACACGAGAGTAAGAAAAATTTCTTTTCGAGATTGCTTAATGTCGTCGCTATGCATGAGCGGTGGCACACTCTTTTCGGAAGTACTGGAATACTATGAAAACAGGGCATCCATACCAACCACTTCGGCATTTATTCAGCAACGAGCTAAGATTAAAACTTCTGCATTTGAAAAAATGTTTCAGATGAGCGGTTCGTTATGCAATTGCAAGCTGTACAAGGGATATAGAGTATTGGCCGTTGATGGCAGCGACTTAAGAATTCCTTTAAATCCAAACGATTTAGATACCTATTGTCCAGGAACACATGGCCAACAACCATATAATTTGATGCACTTAAATGCTGTTTACGACTTGCTATCTCGTTCATATGTAAGTGCAATTGTACAAGGACGTATGAGTTGGAATGAATGTGATGCCGCTGTAAGGATGGTGGATTCTTCGGATATATCAAAAGCAATCCTAATCGCAGATAGAGGATATGAATCATATAATTTAATGGCTCACTGTCAGGAAAAGGGATGGAAATACATCATTAGAGTTCGGACTGAATATAAGTTAGGCATATCCGGAAGACTGAATCTTCCGGAAGCTGAGGAATATGATGAATTCATTGATTTAAGAATGACAAGAAAGAACTCAAACTATACGAAGGAATTGTTTAAGGATCCTAACAAATATAGGTTTGCGCCTAATAACTCAAGACTGGATTATCTTCCTGCTAATTCAAAATATACCGAAGAGGCTGTATTTTATCATCTTCCGTTTAGAATCATAAAGATAAAAATCAATGATGATGAATATGAAACATTGGTTACAAACTTGGAGTCAACAGATTTTTCTTTAGAGGAGATGAAAGATCTGTACAGGATGAGATGGGGAATTGAAACTTCATTTAGAACTTTAAAGTATAACGTTGGGATGCTATATGTGCATTCAAAATGCAAGAACTTCATTATTCAGGAGATATTCGCAAGACTGACTATGTACAATATTATTCTCGCAATATGTTCAAACGTTGATCTGAATAACGATGGTTCGAAAAAGTATTCATACGTTGTAAATGTAGCGCGTGCGGTCCATATATGCAGAAAGCTATTCCTGCACCGATTATCTCCTCCGCAAGCAGAACAGCTTATATCCAAGTCCGTAGTACCAGTACGGAATGGCCGCAGTTTTGAACGAAGGCTCAGTACAAGAATAGCCATAAACCTTGTATATAGAGTAGCATAAATTATGAAAATTTAATACTACTTGAGCTGTTTTTATAACAGCTATTTTGACTTGTTGCAAATTCACAACAGCCGTACAAACCTGACGCAAAGTCAATGTTTTTCGTCAGAAAAAAATACCCCCGCACATTTCTGTGCAGGAGTATCTCCTTAACTT
>JAGHUT010000033.1 GCA_018064645.1 Candidatus Crickella merdequi
CAGTGTAATCTCTTCACTGTTGAGTGAGTAGTCTGCTATGTCTACCACCTCCTCAATCTCGCTGAGCATTGGAACTCTTATCATAAGTCTTGGAACAGCAAAACCTTCATCCCTGCAGCGCTTAAGCTGCTCTATTCTTGAGGAAGCAAGCATTCTTGCACCGGACTCAACATAGTCTCTTGCAACAGACATCATTCCGCATGAGCTTTTGATTACTGCACAAAAGAGGATGTTGTTGTCGGTACACCATTTATTTACAAGAGAGGCGTTCTGTCTCAAAGCCTCATGATTAATTACTAGCTGTGGATAATTACCCATGTCTGTACCTCTTAGAATCGTCTTCCGCTTTCGAACTTTGTGCTGTCAAATTTGTATTCAAAATTATCTTTGTCGAATCTCTTGATCTTCATAGTAGTAGTCTTTATGAACTCCTTGTCCCTGATCTCGATTCGTCTGATCTTCTTATATGCAGGCACCTTGCTGTTGGCGCCATCCACCAGCATTCTGATTCTGTCGTACACATCAGCATCAGAAGATGCACCCTGCTCCTTGAGCAGATTGTAATCCGGATAGATTATTGCTGTGCAGACAACATCATCGCCCGCAAGATCTTCTCTTCCATAGACAATCGCTTCTTCAATCTCATCGTTAAGGAGAAGGTAGTATTCAATCTCCTCTGGGAAAATATTCTTGCCGCCTTTTGTTACAATTACATTCTTCTTGCGGCCTGTTATTGTTACCCAGCCATCTTCATCGACGAAACCATAGTCTCCTGTGTGAAGCCAGCCATCAACTATTGTCTTTGCTGTAGTCTCAGGATCTTTGTAGTAGCCCATCATTACAGATGGACCTCTGCAGATAATCTCTCCGATACCATGCTCATCCTCTTCAAAAATTGCTATTTCTGTTCCAGGAAGAGGCAGTCCTGCTGCGCTGTCTGTACTGAATCTATCTGGATTAAGCGCAATAATCGGTGCGCACTCTGTCATTCCATATCCCTGAATAATCGGAAGACCCATTGTCTTGAAGTCCATGATTACCTCTGGGTTGATTGCTGCTCCACCTGCAACAAGACAGTATAAATCCTTGCCGAAAACTGACTGGATTGACTTAAAGAGCTTCTTTGTCATAAACTTTGACTCCTGAATGCCCCATTTTCTTGAGAACTCAAGACCCTTCTTCAGCGTCTCCAGCTCGCCTGTCTTCTCTGCCTGCCTGTAAATCTTCTTGTGGATACTCTCAAAGATAAGCGGCACTCCGAGAACTACGCAGCACTTCGCATCTACGAAATTACTCTGCAGATATTTAAGACTCTCGCAGATTACTATTGTGCAGCCCTGGTAGAAGGTTGTCATGATTGAACATGTCATCTCATAGGCATGATGCATAGGAAGGATGCTTAGGACACGACCCTTCTTTGGAATAGCGAAGAACTTCGACATATTCTCGATATTTTTTGCAAAATTCCGGTGAGAAAGCATTACTCCCTTTGCAAGTCCTGTTGTTCCGCTTGTAAAAAGAATTGTCGCAAGGTCGTCACCCTTGACATTGGCATCAGTGTATGAGCCATCATCAATCATCAGATACTCTCTTCCCTTATCGATCAGATCATCCTGAGAGAATACTCTCTCATCATCGTCGCTGAAAGCTGTCTCCTGCATAACTGAAATATACTTCAGCGTATCAACCGTATCGAACATAGCTTTCATCTTGTCCAGCTGCTTAGAATCAGTGAAGACCA
>JAGHUT010000080.1 GCA_018064645.1 Candidatus Crickella merdequi
ATACCCCTCTGAAAGCTTAGGAATCTTAATCTCCTTCTCCTTGCTTGCAGCATATACGCTTCTCCATCCATCGAAGACAAGTCTTGAGCCAGTTGCCTTAAACTCGTATTTGCCATTCTCGATTGATACTGATGCAGTATCAAATACTGCAGGCGCCATCTGTGATGCTACAAACCTTCTCCAGATAAGGTCATACAGTTTAAACTGGTCTGGTGTAAGAGAATCCTTAATAAGCGCCGGTTCAAGAGTTACATCAGAAGGTCTGATTGCCTCATGGGCATCCTGCATTGCTTTATTACGATTAGCAAAAGTATTGTTGGCACAATAATCTCTGCCGTATTTATCCTCAATAAAAGTCCTTGCAGCAGCCTTTGCCTGATCTGAAATTCTTACTGAGTCTGTTCTCAGATAAGTAATAAGACCTCTTGCACCGATTCCTTTAAGATTAACTCCCTCATACAACTGCTGTGCAACCTGCATGGTCTTGCTTGTCTGGAATCCAAGCTTGATTGATGCATCCTGCTGCATGCTGCTTGTTGTAAAAGGCGCATAAGCTTTTGTATTACGCTTTCCTTCTTTAATATCAGAAACAACATACTGGCCGGCATCAAGGTCCTGTTCAATTCTATCTGCCTGTTCCGCTGATGTTACTTTTGCTTTCTTTCCGGAAATCTTCGAAAGATCAGCAGTAAAACCATTGCCGAAGTCTGCGGTAATATCCCAGTACTCTTCAGGGATAAAAGCGAGAATCTCGGTCTCTCTGTCGCAAATAATCTTAAGGGCAGCTGACTGAACTCTTCCTCCGGAGAGGCCTCTGCTTACTTTTTTCCAGAGAAGCGGACTGATCTGATAACCTACAAGTCTGTCCAGGACTCTTCTGGCCTGCTGTGCATCAACAAGGCTCATATCAATAGGTTCAGCCTCTGCAATTGCTGCTTTAACTGTATCCTTGTTAATCTCGTTAAATTTAACTCTGCATGCTGATGCAGGATCTATCTCAAGAAGGTTTGCAATGTGCCATGAAATAGCTTCTCCCTCACGGTCAGGGTCAGTTGCAAGAATAACTTTTGTTGCAGATCCTGCTTCCTTTCTGAGTTCCTTTATTACATCGCCTTTACCTCTGATATTAATATATTCAGGTTCAAAATTATTATCTACATCAACTGCAAGACGACTCTTAGGAAGGTCTCTGACATGGCCTACTGAAGCCACTACCTTGTACTTAGAGCCGAGATACTTGCTTATAATCTTAGCCTTTGATGGAGACTCTACAACAAGAAGAGTCTTTGAAGCAGGCTTACTAGCAGTTGATTTTTTTGATGTTGTCTTAGTTGTTGTCTTGGCTGTTGCCATTTCCACACGCCTCTTTTCCACGATTAATAGGTTCTCTACATTATATAGCCCCACGGGCAAATACTATAAACTTGATTTAACAAATTTGCAACCCCTATTTTGCAAGATGGATTCTTCCGCCATAGCTGGTTATTGCCCCTTTGATTTCCAATATGGTCAGTATAGCATTGACCTCCTGGGCTTTTTTGTTGAGATTGTGACAGATTTCGTTAACACTTATTCCGTTATTCTTCACAACTGTATCGAAAACAGCTTTCTCATCAGGACCCATATCCATGGAAATCGTGTCGGCTCTCGTAATATCTTTTCCAAGATCTCTCAGAAGATCGTCTATTACAACAAGCGGTGTTGCACCATCACGCAGCAGAAGATTTGTTCCAAGGCTGAACTGGCTGTTGATATTGCCAGGTACAGCGTATATAGTCTTCCCCTGCTCCATGCCGAACTGAGCAGTAATAAGAGCTCCACTTTTAAAATTTGCTTCTATAACTACTATTGCACTGGAAAGTCCGGCAATTATTCTGTTCCTTGCAGGAAATGTTTCCGGCCTTCCAGGGAAATCCGGCTCATATTCACTTATAACAAGGCCTTCTTCAATAATACGTTGATATAACGCCTTGTTCTTCTTTGGATATGGTCTTTCAAGCCCTGTACCGAGAACTGCTACCGGCCTTCCTCCACTCTCAAGAAGCCCTTCATGTGCAAAAGTATCAATTCCTGCCGCCATTCCCGACACAACCGGTACGTCAGCCTGACCAAGAGTTCTTCCTACAAGAGCAGCTACCTGCTTGCCATATAGAGTATATTTGCGCGAACCGACAACGGCTATACTTTCTTCATTTAATAAACTAATATCTCCGGCACAATACAGCTTTCGCGGCTTGTTGCTTATATTTCGAAGAGATTCAGGATACAATTCTGAATCTATATCAATTATCTTTATGTCCATAACTACCCCTCGTTAATATCACTCAGCATCCTGTAACTTAACGCCTCTGCAAGATGATTAACCTTAATCTTTTCCATCTGATCAATATCTGCAATGGTTCTAGCAACTTTGAGAACCTTATTATATGATCGTGGCGACAGACCTAGTTCCGAATAAGCTTTTCCCATTAACATCTCCTCTTCAGGTCCAAGTCTGCAGTATAATCTGACTTCACTGTCTGACAAATCTCCGTTCGGCTTATTCCGACCCATGTCTTTTGCAAAGGCTAACCCCTTCTCTATATCACTCCTCATTACAGAAGAATTTACTGTACTATCTCCGCCAGTTGTTGCCAGTTCTTCATATTCGACTCTTTCCATATTGATTCTAATATCAATTCTATCTATCATTGGCCCGCTAAGCCTTCGCCTGTACTTATCTCTCTGAGCCTGTGAACATTTGCATAGCTTGACCGGGTCCCCTGAATATCCGCACGGGCATGGATTAGAAGCCATCACCATAAGAAAGTTGCAGGGGAAAACATATGGCGCTCCACTTCTGAAATGTACAATTCTTCCATCTTCAACAGGCGTTCTCAGTGAATCAAGATTATCCCTATGGAATTCACATACCTCATCAAGGAAAAGCACTCCATTGTGAGCAAGACTTATCTCGCCTGGTACAGGATACATACCCCCTCCAACAAGGCCTGCTTTACTTATTGTTGAGTGTGGGCTGCGAAAAGGTCTTTCTCCAAGCCTTCGTCCGCGCCTTGTCTCTTCGCCTGCAGCAGAATATATGATTGCAGTCTCAAGAATCTCATCCTTATTCATCTTCGGCATTATCGTTGGTATTCGTCTTGCGAGCATTGTCTTGCCGCAACCGGGCGGCCCCACCATCAGCATTCCGTGCCTGCCTGTTACTGCAATACATATTGCTCTCTTTGCATGCTCCTGTCCGTGAATATCTCCGTAATCAATTCCATAATCATAATTGCTGACGGAAGTTAAGCCATCGGCCATATCACCTTCTCTTCTACTGTTAATAGCATCTGCGCAATCCACAAGACTCTTAACAGGATACAGTTTAATACCCTCTATCAGCTTTGCTTCTTCATAGTTATCGTATGGAATAACTGCTGTTTCTATGCCCTTATCCTTAAAACCTGCCAGCAGTGGAAGAATTCCGCTTATCCCTTTAACCTTGCCATCAAGAGACAATTCTCCAACAATTCCATACCTGTCAAGGTTCCTTGCATCGATATAGAGGCTCGATGCAAGAACGCCTACAGCAATTGGAAGATCAAGCCCGCTGCCATTCTTCCTGAGATCAGCAGGTGTCAGATTTACTGTAATCTTCCTCCTCGGATACTCATAACCTGAATTCACTATAGCGCTTCTTATTCTTTGCCTTGACTCCATTACAGTCGTAGATGCAAGACCAACAACATTCATGCCTGGAAGACCGCTGGAAATGTCAGTCTCCACGCCGACACTGTATCCTTCAATTCCATTCATTACACCTGTATAAACTTTGCTAAGCATAAACACCTCAATAACAATCCTCAATCAGATTAAACCAGACCTCTGCAACATCGAAGCACACATCATAACCTGCCAGATGCTTAGATCTTATATAATATTCTGCAACCCTTCTTATCCTGCTCTGCTTTCTTCTGTCCACAGCCTCTGACGGATATCCGCAGTCAACTCGGCCACGAGCTTTCACCTCGACAAAATGTATACACCTCCCTTTAACGGCTATGATGTCTATCTCCCCAAAAGCCGTACTGTAATTTCTGTCATATATTCTATAGCCCTTGCTCTCAAGCATAGCCGATGCATACTCCTCTCCTGCTCTTCCTTTACTTCTGTTATTCATCACATGCTCCTTCCTACTGTTCAGTAATATCATTCTTCAAAAGCAATTTCATTACATCTTGAAATTTAGGGATTAAGTCGTCGGATAAAGTGCAGCAGTTGTAATTAATCCAAACAAAAAAAAAGAGTAACGTCTGGTCGAAACGTTACTCCCTATAAAAGTCTATTTTCTCTATAGAACAAACTTCTCTACTGCTTTTGCTACTCCATCCTCATCGTTGGTTGCCGTCACATAGTCAGCATATTCTTTAGTATCACCCCAGGCATTGCCCATAGCAACGCCAATGCCTGCGAACTTGATCATTTCAATATCATTTGGTGCATCGCCGCAGCACATAAGCTCTTCCCTGGATATACCAAGTCTGTCAATCAGCGTCTCAAGAGCATTTCTTTTTGAAGTGGAAGGTCCACCTACTTCCAGATTATATCGGAAAGATGAAGTAATGGTTGCATCCGGAATCTCCATAAATATATCCTTCAGCTCCTCAAGGCGATCTGTAGATGGAAAACATATGTTGATGTTCTCTATTCTGTTTATGTTCTCCTCCATTGCCTTGTAAATATGTTCTATTGGCGTTCTTGTACTTAGAACATACTCTGGATTGCGGTTGTATATTCCTCCATCTCTTATGAAGTCATATATTGTCCGGTCAATATATGCCCTGCCTCCCCAGAACGCCTCAAGGGTCAGGCCATATTCATCTACAAGCTGGATAGCTTTTCTTACAGCAGCATGTTCAACACAGTTGCTGTAGAAGACCTGGTCTTCTCTTAGATCTGTGATAATAGCTCCGTTTGATGAAATAGTATAGTTGAGGCCTTCAATAGACAGCACCTCTGCAGGTATGGACGTATAGCAACGCCCCGTAGAAACTACAACCTGAACGCCATTTCGTATTGCTTTTTCGAGAACCTCTCTCGTATGTTCACTTACATGACCGCTGCTGTTTAGTGTAGTACCGTCAAGGTCAAGAGCTATCATTCTAATGGCCATTATAAAAAACTCTCCTTATCTCCCCAAAGCATTGAAAAACTTAGGGTGTTGGTCTATACTCTAAAGTTGTTAAGATGGTATTATTATATACCTTTCAGAAATAATAAACAATTAGAGGACTAAGTATGAAGATTGCTATTCTAGGTGCCGGAAAGCTGGGACTGAGATTAACCGAGGCCCTGACAGTTGGCGACTATGATATAACCCTTGTCGATACAAATGAAGACAAGCTGAATCAGATTGCACAGCAGTATGACGTGCTTACTTATGTAGGCGATGCCAGATCTGTTGACATGCTCAAGAAGCTTAACATCAAGTCATATGACTTTCTCTTAAGCTGCACATCTTCTGATGATACTAATATTTTCTCAGCTGCATGTGCAAAAGCTCTCGGCTGCAAATCAGTTATTGCAAGAATTACTGAGCCTGAGCATATGAATCAGATGGAATTCATCCGTAAGACTTTCAATATCGACCATGTTGTTAATCCGGATATGCTTATCACAGGAGAGATTTATCGCTACCTCATTGATAAGTACTCTATAACTAATGGTGTATACGCTAACAAGAGAATTATGATGATTGAGTTTGAGGCAGACAAGGAACCTCAGCTCATTGGTATGAGTATGAAGGAATACAGGAAAAGCAGACCTGATATTCTGATTGTTGGTATTTCACGCCACGGTAAGTTAATCATCCCTCATGGAGATGACGTTATTCAGAGCGGCGATGGAGTCTTTGTTCTTGGCGAGAAGTCTAAGATGATCGAGTTGTCAAAGAAGATTCTCGTTAAGCATCACAGAGTTCCTGAAGCTCATAAAGTTATGATTGTTGGCGGAGGAAGAACTGGCTACTATCTTGCAAAAAGACTTTCTGAGTATGGTGCATACGTAAAAATTATCGAAACTGATAAGAAGCGCTGCCACTATCTCTCAAATCATCTTAAGAATGTAATGGTTCTTAATGGCAATGGTGCAGATATCGCGCTTCTGGAGGATGAGAACCTTTCAGATATGGATGCTTTTGTTTCATGCACAGGCTTTGATGAAGAGAACCTTCTTCTCGCCCTTACTGCTAAGAATCATGGCGTTGAGGATGTTATATCCAAAATCAGCCACGAGAGCTACGATGATCTCATCTCTGCTCTTGATATTGACATTGTTCTTAACCCAATGGATTTGAGTGCCAGCACAATACTCAGAATGATCAGCGGAGAGAAGCGTGTACTTTCCAATGCGATTCTTAACGGTCAGGCTGAGCTTATGGAGATTTATACAGATGAGAAGATGGGTATGCTTGGCACACCGCTTAAGAATCTTGATCTTCCTGACTTTTTCATCATTGCTGCAATCAACCGTGGCGACGAAACTATAATTCCAGATGGTAACACTGTTATCAAGCCTGGTGACCACGTTATTATTGTGTGTCTCTTATCACACATCGGATTTATTGAGAAGATTCTTAAGCCGACTTCTAAATTCGGTTTCTTCAAATAAGATTCTTTAAAAAAGACTGATATATGTTAGTTAAACTGATTCATTTTCTTGGAACATTTATTGAATTCGTAGGGGGCTGTATGATTTTGCCCCTCTTTATTGCCTTGGCATATGACGAAGAGTCCTGTGCCTGGGCTTTTCTCATTTCAATGCTTGTTTGCTTCATCCCTGGAATGATTGTCAAAAGTTCATTCAAGAAAAGATTAGAAGATGAATCTGTCAAAAAACGCGACAGCTACATCTTTGTTTCTTCTGCATGGATTGTTGCTTCTCTTGTTGGTTCCATTCCTTACATGCTTTCCGGAACAATAGATTCTTTTTTCTATGCGTTCTTTGAGACATGCTCTGGCTTCACAACAACTGGCGCATCTGTATTTACAGATATCGAGCACCTTCCTCACGCTATTCTCATATGGCGATGCTTTACACAGTGGCTTGGAGGAATGGGAATGGTCGTGCTTTTTGCAGCACTTCTTCCAGGTCTTGGTGCAAAAGGTCTCTCGATTTCAAACGCCGAAACCCCAGGCCCTACAGAAACAAGACTTACTGCCAGATATTCTGACACGGCAAGGAAGCTTTATTTTACATATATCATCCTTACCTTCATCCTGTTCGTTCTGTTAATGCTTGGAAAAATGTCTCCATTCGATGCACTTGCCCATTCTTTCGCAACAATGGCTACTGGTGGATCATCAACACATAATGCAGGACTTGCATTCTTTGACAGCAATTATATTTATTTTGTAATTGGAATCTTCACAATGCTGGCCGGTGTTAATTTTGCTCTTTTCTTTGATGTAATCGGAGGCAAAATCAGAAAAGTCATTCAGGATGAGGAATTCAGACTGTACTTTATCATTATTGGTTTCTCTGCCATTACAATGACAATATCTCTCCGTTTAAGTCATACACATAACTCGATTTTTGAGGATTTCTTTAGAGCGCTTTTCCAGGCAGTAAACACAATTTCTACTACAGGTTTCATGACCTCAGATGTAAACTGGCCTTCGTATTGTGTACTGCTCATGACCTGCCTTATGATGATTGGCGGTTGCTCATCTTCGACTGCAGGTGGAATCAAACTTTCAAGAATACTCGTTGCATTCAAGATTGTCAGAGCAGAGCTTAGAAGCCGTTCTCACGAATTTGTTTTCGATGACATCTCATTCAACCGCGAGAGAATTAAATCTTCAACACTGTATCATATTTACACATATACAACATTGTTCTTTATGACAATTGTTGTCGGAACATTCCTCATTGGATTGTTTGGAGGAGGCTCAGCTCAGACTAACTTCCTTACTGTAATATCTTGTATAAGCAGTCTCGGACCTGGGCTTGATACTCTTGGACTTGTCTGCGACTATCACTTTGAATCGAACATTTGCCTTCTCATTTATAATTTCATTATGATTGCAGGCAGATTAGAGATAACAACATTGCTTGTTCTTTTCTCAAGACACTTCTGGAATATGAACAGAGCATTCAATTAAAGGCAATACAGCATGAACGAGAATAAGAAATTTATATTGAATATCCAGTCAATAGCGCTTCTTCTCTACGGAGTCTCAATACTCCCTTCTATTGCTGTGTCTTTTCATTATAACGAGACAGGAATTACCACATCTCTTGCAATGATCAGCCTTGGAAGTATTCTTATAGGAATCATTGGATACCATTCACTGTCAAATGACCTTTCCAATGTCTCTCTCAAGATTTGTTACTATACTACAGTAACAACATGGCTCATAGTAATACTTCTCAGCGCACTGCCATACTATGCAGCAGGCAGAGGCTACGAGTTGATTGATTGTCTTTATACGGCTACTGCCAGCTGGACAACATGCGGAACAACTGCGATTCCACTGGACACGATGCCTTCAGGTCTGCTTTTATGGCGCAGCACCTGCAACTGGATGGGCGGAATAGGTATCATTCTTCTGACTCTCTCCTTCCTTCCGTCATGGCAGTTCATCGGTCAGAAGCTTGCATCAACAGAAATCAGAGGACCTGGCTTCCTTATGTCAAATCTGACCTTCAGAAAAGCATACAGAAGAATCATGCTTGTATATTTAGGTTTTACTATTCTTCAGTTTATCGCTTTGCGACTGTGCGGAATGCCAAGATTTACAGCAGTATTAACAACTTTATCTAATACAAGTACATCAGGTGTTCTCCATCTCAACAATGGAGTATTGACTACATTCCCTTCATCAATAAAAATAGTAATTTCTTTCTTTGCGTTCCTGAGTTCAATCAACATCTCAGTGTTTGTTCTGCTTGTTTACGGCAAAATCGATACACTTAAAAAGAACTCTGAACTGAAATTCTATATTGCTTATGTCCTGTCAATTGCTTTGACACTCTATCTGATTATAAGCTTTGAGAGAGATAATCCTCTTGCCCTTGATAAGGCAGGTTCGATTCTTATGCAGACAGTTTCATTCACCTCTACTGCAGGATTCATAGTTACAGATTGCACACTCTGGTCTGCAGCATGTCAGACTCTTATTATCATCATGATGTTCTTTGGTGCATGTGCTATTTCAACTGGTGGCGGAATTAAAATATCTCGTATTTGCATGGCTTTATATTGTATGAAGACAAGCATGTTCAGAACACTTCATCCTAATGGCATCCGCGATATTAAATTCAATGGAGAGGTCTCTACGCCTAAAGAAATTGCGAGAGTTAATGTTTATATTCTTCTCTTCATGATCACATTTTTCTTTGGTTCACTGGCACTTACAATAGATGGAACATCAGTAATCGAAGCACTGTCATACTCGCAGGCTATGCTTACAAACTGCGGTACACCTGTAACGCATCTCTCTGAGCCTGGACTTCTTGGATCCTTTGGTGTTGTATCAAAGCTTGCATTGTCTTTCCTGATGCTGTGCGGAAGACTTGAAATATATCCGGTACTTCTGCTTTTCACAAAGAAATTCCTTAACACTAACGAATACTAGTGTCACTAAGCACCGTTTCGATATTTACACAAAAAAACAATGGTCTTTCGACCATTGTTTTTAATTCTTCGATTTAGTAAGACTATGCCTCTTCCTCTGTCTCAGCTTCTGCAGCTTCCTCAGCTACCTCTTCCTCTGGAAGATTTGCCTTGATGCTAAGGCTGATTCTCTTTCTCTCAGGGTCGATCTCCATAATCTTAACCTCTACAGGCTGACCAACCTTAAGCTCTTCAGATACGTTCTCAACTCTCTTGTTAGCGATCTCTGAAATGTGAACAAGACCATCAAGACCTGCCTCAAGCTCTACGAAAGCACCATACTCCTTGATCTGAACAATCTTACCCTCGAGAGTCTGACCAATCTGATACTTTGTTCCAACCAGTGACCATGGCTCTGGCTGTGTCTGCTTGAGACCAAGTGAAATCTTACCTTTCTCCTCATTGAGTGAAAGAATCTTAACATTGATGATATCACCAATCTTGAGAATCTCCTGTGGGTGCTTAAGCTTGCCCCATGAAATCTCTGAAATGTGGAGGAGTCCGTCAACTCCACCGATATCTACGAAAGCACCGTAGTCAGTAAATCTCATTACTTTACCTTCTACTACATCGCCAACGTTCAGATTTGTCCAAACCTCAGCAACCTGCTTACGCTTCTCCTCTACCAGTACAGCCTTTCTTGAGAATACAGCTCTGTTGCGCTTTGTGTCAACTCTGATAACTCTTACATCTACTGTCTGTCCGAGGAACTCGTCTGCGCTCTCAACATATCTGTCTGAAAGCTGTGACATTGGGATGAATCCAGTGATCTCCTTGTAAGCAGCGATTACACCACCATTTACAGCTCTTGTCAGCTTAACTGTGATGATATCCTTGCTCTCCATTGCGTCCTCAAGCTCCTTGTAGTTCTCAACAGCTACAAGTCTCTTCTTTGAAAGAAGGATTCCACCCTCTCCCTCATCGGACTTTACAACCTTAGCCTGAACCTCATCGCCTTCCTTGAAGACATCCTTAAGAGTCTGACCATCTTCCAATACTACTTCGTCCTTACGAAGGATACCATCCTTCTTGCAGCCCATGTTAACGATAACTGCATCATCATTAACCTCTACAACAGTTCCATCAATGATGTCACCTGGCTTAGGCAGACGTAAAGACTTCTCAATGTCATCCATGAAATCCAGCATTGGATTCTTCTCTGTGTTCATTTTTTCGCTCATACTAGCAATAACCTCCATGATAATCCACTCAGGCGTCGATGCGCCTGCGATTATGCCTATTGTATTATATTTTGCAGTTTCTTTCAACTGTAAATCACTTTTATCCTGCACAAAAATCGAGTTTTTGTTAAATTTCTGCGCAATTTCAAACAGCTTCTTTGAGTTAGAGCTATGAACATCTCCAACAACTACCATTGAGTCCACTTTTTGCGCCAAATCAGCGCAACTCTGCTGTCTATCTCTTGTTGCATTGCAGATAGTATTCCTTAATTCATAACTACAATTTGCTTCATCGAGAACCTTTAGGATGTCCATCATAAGCTCAGCCTTAAAGGTTGTCTGGGCAACTACAAGAGGATTATTATGTGGATTCTTTATGTATTCTGCAGCATCAGCTTCAGTCTCTAGAATACTTGCCGAGTAAGCACACCATCCATTTGTTGCTGTTACTTCTGGATGAATTCTGCTGCCTACTATAACTACTTCTCGGCCATCCTCATAAGCTTCTTCAACCAGTTTATGAATCTTTGCAACAAAAGCACAGGTGGTATCGACCAGCGTAATACCCCTCTCCTGTGCTTCAATATAGAATTCTTTAGGTTCTCCATGAGACCTTACTATTACAGTATCTCCGCGCTTAGCTTCAGCGAGCCTCTCGATCATTCCAACCCCATGCTTCTCAAGGTAGTCGGTTACAGATTTGTTATGTACAAGAGGGCCACAGGTATAGATACCGTAGCCCTCATTATCCTTCTCCGCTTCCGTAAAAGCCAGATCGATTGCCCTCTGCACACCGAAGCAGAAGCCTGAGTGCTCAGCAATCTTTATTTCCATCTTACTTGAAAATCTCCCTGCCGATGAATTTAGCATTATTGCCAAGAGCATCTTCGATTCTCAGAAGCTGGTTGTACTTAGCAATTCTTTCTGTTCTGGCAGGTGCTCCAGTCTTAATCTGGCCAGCATTTGTTCCTACTACGAAATCAGCGATTGTTGTATCTTCTGTCTCACCTGACCTGTGTGAAACAATTGCGTTATATCCGTTTCTATTAGCAAGGGAAATTGCCTCAAGAGTCTCAGAAATACTTCCAATCTGATTGAGCTTAATAAGAATAGCGTTGGCACAACCAAGTTCAATACCCTTTGCAAGTCTCTCTGGGTTTGTTACGAAAAGGTCATCTCCTACAAGCTGAATCTTGTCGCCAAGCTTCTCTGTAATGAGCTTCCAGCCGTCCCAGTCCTCTTCATCCATTCCATCCTCAATTGATGCAACTGGATACTTCTTACAGAACTCTTCCCAGTTAGCAACAAGCTCCTCAGATGTAAACTCTCTGCCAGACTTAGGCATTCTGTACTTTCCTACTGTGTCAGTCTTCCACTCACTTGCAGCAGCATCAATTGCAATAACAAAGTCCTCGCCTGGCTTATATCCTGCATTAGTAATTGCAGCCATGATATAATCCATTACCTCGAACTCATCCTTGAAGTCAGGTGCAAAGCCGCCCTCATCTCCAACAGAAATTGCATAACCGTCTTTCTTAAGATCCTTTGCAAGCTGATGATATACCTCTGCGCACCATCTGTAGCATTCTTTGAAACTTGGTGCACCAACAGGCATAATCATGAACTCCTGAACATCAACAGTATTTGATGCATGAGCACCACCGTTTAAGATGTTCATCATTGGTACTGGAAGTGTATTGCCATTAATTCCGCCAAAGAACTTGAACAGTGGAATTCCGATAGAAGCTGCAGCAGCCTTAGCACAAGCAAGTGAAACAGCAAGAATAGCATTTGCACCGAAGTTGCTCTTATCCTTTGTTCCATCTGCCTCAATCATAATGCGCTCAATCTCAGCAATATCAGCAGCGTCCTGTCCAACAATAAGCTCTGCAATCTTTGAATTTACATTCTCAACCGCCTTGGTAACACCCTTGCCTCCGTAACGAGCCTTGTCACCATCTCTAAGCTCTAAAGCTTCGAAAATACCTGTTGAAGCTCCACTTGGAGTATCTCCATATGCAATAGTTCCATCTGCAAGTTCAATCTCAGCCTCTACAGTTGGATTACCTCTCGAATCAAGAATTTCACGTCCGAGTACTCTAACAATCTTTGTAGACATCGTACTATCTCCTTTATATAAATAATATAGCAGCTACATAAAAGCCATAAATTACCTCATATATTATACTACATTATTTGTACAAGTAACAAGACAAAGCTAACCAGCTCTCACCTCCATTTCCTGCCTTAATCGGCTTATTGCCTTCTCTATTGTTCTTTCAAGCAGCAGAATGTCTCCTGTTTCAGACAGTTCCTTAAGCTTTATAAATAATTCTGTCTCTCTTCTATTGCGTTTATCTTTAATTTTATCTATAAAAATTGCCAGTTTATATTTGAATTCCTGATTCTTGAAATCAGGATAAAAAAGAAGTTTGATCTCATCAGTATAAACACTGTTGTTATAGCTATATAGCAGTTCTGGCTCAAGAAGATACTGTTCGGCCTTAATCAGCCAGTCTTCTGTCATATGGTTGATTTTGATAATACTTCTCAGAAGAGTAAGTTTCTCTATAGTTGATAATTTAGAGAAATCCAGCCTCTGGCTATATCCCGTATCGTAACTGAACATATAAGAGTCATCTTCCCTGACAATGGACATGCTCAGAAAGCATGGACAATAATTATTTATTAGTATATCCCTCATGTATCTAGGCATGTGATAATTACTGATACCCTGTTTAAGTGTTCTTCTCACTGTTGCTCCTTTATTCTATCCACCACATTTTAGACATGGTGTTTATCCTCTCTCTATGGCAACTGACTTATCTAATTCAATATAATGACGCTCCAGAACAGGACACCCCTGAAGATGATAATCATCTCCATCTTCAGGGAAAATATATACCAGCGTCCCGGTTCCTGCATTTCGGCTTCTGCATATGCGGCATCCGCCATATTCTTTTTTTAGAGATGGACTAAGTATCGCCGAAACATACGATGCATGAAGCACCATACACGAATCATTATGGTATCTTTCGCCTCTATTTGGAAAAACAAACACTGGTTCCGATGAGCCTGCCATTTCGGCATCACTCATCGGCCTGTTATCTCTTATTCTTCCAACATAAGCTCTGGTCACACACGATAAAGAGTATTCTGCTCTCGACGCAAGACCAAACGGATTATGGTTATGCATCAGCATACGGTAACGAATAGCAATAAGTTCATCAACTCCCCCGCCAGTGCCTCTGTAAATGAACTCTTCTAATGGCATCCCCTCAACAAGCGACTGGCTGTTTCTGATTCGTTTATTAATTCTTACTGGTACGACCGTGGATGTATCTCCAAAAGCCGCCTCAATGGAAGCACGTCTCAATTCCATTGAGGTGATATAGTTTGCATCTTCAATACACGCATACATAAGAATAATCGAGCTCATTGCAAGAATTGCAATCAGAAACAAAGGCATGCATATTGCCGCTTCAACAATATAACTCCCCATCCTGTTTAAACATCTGGCATTTCTTCTACCTATATGTTCCTTCCGCTTCATATGCTCTGCCATTTGCTTCGATTGCAATATCTGCACCTATGTAATACTCCTCCATATTGAAGTCTTCATAATGCCTGCACTTCATATTAATCTGAACGATATCCATAATCCTAAGAAGTCTTACTTTATCATTCATAGCAAAAATCATTATTAGAAGATAATCTTCGTACGACTGACCCTCACTGAATTCCTTTTTAATATGAGACAGCGACTCTGCTTTGCTGTCGATCAGCTCCTCATTATCCGACAACAACTTGCGAGCCTCCTCACTAAGTTTCTCCTCCACCTTGTCAGAATTGATAACCGAATGAAGACTGATAACCCAGTCCCCAGGTCCTTTTATTAAAGGAACCCGGCCGTAGTCTGTTAATCGTTTCAAATCTTCTTCAGCCTCAGCAGCAGCCCAGCATTCAGCTATAATTGTTTGTGTCACAACGGCTGCCGGTCCAGGTGTAATTAATTCTGAGATTTCGATAATTGCAGCCATCTTGTCAGAGTCTTTGTAAAGGCTTGCAAGATTAAGAATATTCCTTGCTATAAAAATTTTCTTTCTGCAGCCCTGGTAGTTATCTTCATCAGACAACTTTCCTTCTATGAGATATTCCCATTCGTTTATTAAAAATGTCTTTTTTGAATCGGCAGTGTATAAATGGCTGCCAAGATGGTTCTTTATAAATGCAGCTTCGACTGCAGCATTTCCAGTTAAAGCTGCAATACTACCAGAGCCATTTTCATCACTTATCCTTTTGCCGATGTCTTTTACATCAATGTTTGCTGTAACACCCTTCGACGGCAGCGTATCAATAACAACCTGATTCGCAATAATATGATTCTCAGACGCAGCCTCTTCAGGTCTTCTGATTCTGTGATCAGATGAAAGGCATTCTACAGCTTCACCGGCAAACTGATTCTTAAGTGATTTAAGGAAATTATCAGAATCTGCAAGCACATATGGTCCAAGGGAACTGTCCGGACTTCCAATTGAAGCATCCAGTTTGCCTTCACAGGAATATGCTGAATAGAAGGCCAGCTTCTTATTCACTTCTTTCTCACTACCCTGGAACGCAAGTATCCCATAATCCTCAAGGAGATATATGTCATATTCCGATAGAATCCCTTTATGCCAGAGATTTGCAAAGCATTCACTTTCGCTTTTCACTACCAGACTCCTGCATACAGCGATTGATGACATAACAGCACTGATGAAGGCAACCATAATCATTGTAACTAGAACTGCAGATGACCCTTTTCTATTGATTGCCCTTAACAAATTTTCCAATCCTAACAAGCGCATCTTCATTACACATAATCGCCTCTGTCTTTATGATTTTATTCAGATCTGCAGCAAGCAGACCACCCTTAACAAAAGTAATAACTCTTTCGTTCTCATACTTCTCATATCCTTTCCCTCCATAGCTGTTGCAGGCTTCAATTGCCAGTTCATGCTCTTTAATACCTGTTACCAGAATCTCAAGATAGAAGACAAAAAGTCTTAGAAGGAGCATCGCTATAAGTATTACAACAGGAATAACAATTGCAGCCTCTACCATCTGGCTTCCTCTTCTATTGAGAAAACACTGTCTCAAACACCTCATTAGAAATTGCTTGCATTCAGATTACCGAAAATAGTATTAACAAATTCTGTTACTTGAGTTTTGAAAATAATTCCAACAGCTACTGCAATTGCTACAAGAATTGCAACCTGAACCATCTCCATACCGGATTTGTTTCTTAATGATCTTTTCATTTCTTTAATTAATTTCATGTATCCCCCTTTGTCTACATCCCCAGAAAAGCCGGGGCCATTGTTATTACAATAAGTATTATGAGCAGCAGTCCTAACGGATACACCATCTTTGCATCAAGAGCCTTGCCTCTTTCTGAAGCCGTAATCTTGCGGTTCTCCCAAAGAAATTCACTTTCTCTCTGGAGACTCTCAAGTACATCACTTCCACGCCTCTCATTCTCAGTAAGTATAGTCGCTATACGCATCATCTCTTTGCTGTTATATTTACTGGCATATTCTGTTAGAAGAGTTGCTGTGCTGATTCTATGATTCAGATTATTTTCTTCAGTTTCTATCATGTCTCGCTCAAAAGAGTTTCTATTGCTCTCAGGAATCATCTTGTACGCTTCACAGATATTAGAAAAAGCATCACTCAGTATTACACCGGCATTCATCATCAGAAGAAGCTGATTAGTGAATCGAGGCAGGTTCCTAAGGACCGAAGCTCGCTTCTCTACCATATCCCTGCTCCCACCACCAAGCGAGCTTCGCCCGATCATAACTACCAGCGTGACATACATAATTGCTATGACAGGCAAATCACCTGATCCAGAATCCGGAATTGACCAGACCAGCTCAGTACCATCTGTAAGCCGAGACGGAAGCATGACATTCTTCCTGGAAGATAACTCAACATCACTGATAGCCCTGTTTAATTCTGCCTCTCTCTCAGCCGCCCTTAACTCTTCATCATCAATCTTATTGTCCTTAACCTCTGCAGTGTCAGCCCTTCGCCTTATAGTAACCAGCCTGCTGGAGCTCACCTCCCCATTCTTCATGGTGAGCTCCAGCTGATACTCGGCACCGGCACCTGTTTCATCACCTGTAATTCCTACTACACAGCCGCTTTTATCAACAATGTATTTGTCAGGCATGGTCAAATCCCTGACTATGAGTGCAACAATAAGGATTGCAGCAGACAGGCTTATCATGTATAGCCTCTGCATAAACACCCTGTCATTGCGAAGTTTGTTTAATTCAGATATCAATGTCAGTAATCCTCTTAACTAAACCGTATATTCCAATAACTGCACCTATTACACCGGTCATTATCAATCGCCCGGCAATAGTTGTATAAAGTGGATCAATGTAATCAGGAGAACTTAGATTAAGAAAAAGAATGATTATTGCAGGCATAACAAGAATTATCATTCCCTCGCCTTCCTTTCGCCTGACAATCTCTCGAATCTCTTTATCAATAGTCATCTTGTCTATTATCACGCCTGCAGCCTTGTTAATGGCTACAATCAGACTTGCGCCAGTTCTTTTGCAGATAGAATAAACAGAAACAAAATCAATTACATCTTCAACGCCGCTTGCTATTCCCAGCTCATATAGAACCTGAATATCGTTCTCACCTCCTTTATCCATTCTCTCGTATATCAGTTCCAGCTCTCTTCCAAGAATACAATCCTCACCATATATCTCACGGAGACTCGGTATTGACTCTCCTATTGCATCCTTCATAGACCTGCCGGCACCTATCGCAGTCGAGAGAACAAACAGTTCATCTTTAAACTGACTTATGAATGCTCTCCGCCTTCTTCCATTCAGTTCATCCTCAGTTAATTGCTTAAGTCTTCTTGCAAAAGGTATGAATACAACTGCGCATATTATGTTCCTGTAGAAAAGCATTGAGACAGCAATGCTGGTTATAACAAGAACAGCATAGAATGCAATTGTTTCATTTCTGCTCATTTCGTATCTTGTAAGGTCTGTCAAGTCTCATATCCCTTTCTTGTCAGTCTTGATGTATCAATTATGGTATTCCCTGTTCTTACAAGATGCCCATGTTCATCAGTCGTATATAAATAATTAAGTTCATAGTCTGTTCCATCGAAGCCGACCAGCTCTGCCACTTCTACTACGCCTCGTCTGCTTGCAGAATCACGCCTCAGATGTACAAAAATATCGATTGCATTGGCAATCTGATTCCTGACAGAATACATTGGTATTTGAGAATCCATCAGATACATTGATTCAAGTCTGTTAAGCATTCCTTTTATAGAGTTGCCATGACCCGTAGACATACTGCCGTCATGACCTGTATTCATTGCCTGAATCATGTCAACAATCTCTCTTCCTCTGACTTCTCCTACAATTATCCTGTCTGGTCGCATTCTCAGACTTGCCTTGATAAGCTGCTGCATATTAACTTCACCCTTGCCGATGGAGTTAGCACTTCTGCATTCCAGGTGAACCTTGTTGCTTATGTTATTTAGTCTTAATTCAGCCGAATCCTCTATTATGATTACTCGCTCTTCATCATCTATGGCCATAGCGAGTGCATTGAGAAAAGTTGTCTTGCCTGATGATGTGCCCCCACTTATAAAAATGTTGTAACCTGCTTTGACATAACTCTTTAATTCTCTGCTGCATTCCTCTGTAATACTGCCGTATTCAATAAGATGCTCCATTGTAATCTCTTCACTGGAGAACTTTCGTATGGTCAGTATCGGTCCATTTAGTGCTACCGCGCTCAATACTCCATTTACTCTGAATCCATTGGGAAGCCTTGCATCAACAATTGGATTGGCCTCATTTATCTCTCTATGTACATCTGAAGCAAGCATTCTGATTATCTCTTCAAGTTCACCTTCCGAAATAAAAGCATCGTCCACTCTTTCAAGTTGCCTGTTCCGTTCAACATATATTCTGTCCGGACCATTAATCATTATTTCATTAACATGTGAATCACTAAGAAGCTCCTCCAGAATGCCATATTTACTTCTTACTCTCCTGAATACGGCAAATATGACACCTCTTATGTCCATCACATCAACATCTGTTGTGTAAGAGCTGGTGAAAAACTCTTCTTCGCAGAGTTTAAGTATCTCTTCTTCCTTTGATGCAACAGCATTATCGCCTGTCAGTTTCCTTCTTATACCAAGAGCAATATCGCTAATTACATCTGAATATCTGATCGTTGTTCCTCTATTACCTGTCATCATCTGTTCTCGAAGCAATCTCTCAGAAGATCAGCAACCTCCATCTCACTTTCCTCAGGGTTAAGATTCCATTTAATCGGGTGAATGCGACTTTCAGGAACATCTGAAAGCAGCACCTTCAGTTGGCTAAGGTTCTCATCAGCACAGAATACAAGATCTGACTTAGCTACTCTTCTCTGATTATCATCATTAAGACTGCTGCCTACATGAATAACAATGCACTGGAAATATTCAGACAGTTCTCTGATCAACCAGCTTCTATCCTCTGCAGTCATGGCTGTAATGCGGTTATAGCAATCGCATGTCCGGATATAATACACACCGTAATCATCCCTATAGAAAAAACTTCCAAGGTCAAGTCTGCGCCCCTCCTGCAGATAATACACAAGCCTCTCAAATTCGTTCTCGCTCCCTTTATATGCAAATGTGTTCAAATCCCTAAGAGACAGCAAAAGCACCCTGCAGCGGCGAATATATGCCATCTGATGACTAATGAAACGGCTTAGGTCAGCAACATTACCTTCTCCTTCTTCTGTACAGCATACAGCTATAACCCTGCACTCTTCAGTCACCATTGATTCATGAGACTCAAACACATCAGCATAAATACGAGAAAGCTGTGCTATATTATCATTCACTGCATTGTACTTGGATATACAGCTGCTCTCGTAAAAAGTATCGCTGATGGAACCATCGCTGAGATAGACCACAGCCTTCTCATTTACCAGAGTTCTCTCCTCCGGTCCAAGAACCCTGTCAGTTACAAGAAGTGATTCATCATATATGTATTCCTGTGTAATCTCGCGAATAATCTCCGCATCAACGGAAATATCACTGTTCCTCAACCGTTCTACGAAAGCCTCTCTGTATTCAATATCTGTTAGAAGTATATTGATCTTAACCATTGCGCCTCCTTTCGATATTGAGAATATATCACTCCTGCCATTCCCCTTCAGTACACACCTTTGCGTGACTATAAGCGGATTTTTCCACAGCAGCCGGAAAAACGGACAAAAAAAGAACCCGAAGGTTCTTTTTCTCATTTTCTCATTCTTCTATTTGTCCATATCTCTTGCTGCTCTAAGTGAAGCGCTACTCATTGCACTTGTCAGCTTCTCAACAATTCTGGAATTGGTCTCGTCCTTCTCATTGATATACTTCCTGTATACAGCAATTGTACCTGCCATAATATATGTGCTTGTAAGATCTGCCTCCATTGAGGTCATATCTGTGTTATTGATAAGAACACTCTTTGATGTTTCAATTATTGAATCGCTGATTTTGTCAAAAAGCACTGTTCCCCTTGGAACATCAAGAATCAGCTTAATGTACTCGATATTATCTGTAATAAGCCTGTCAAGCATCTTAAGAATACTGAGATGCGATCCTGGAACACTGTCAAAAATAACTGTCTCTATCAATTCTTCAAATCTGTCAATGATACGGGTTTCAATCTCCTCCATAACATCATTGATATTGTTATAATAATTATAGAAAGTCTTTCTGTTAATGTCTGCTTCGTTGGCAATATCAGTAATTGTAATACTGTTGTAATCTTTCTTTGCCATCAGCTTAAGAACGGCTTCCTCAATTGACTTCTTTGTCTTTGCTACTCTTCTATCCTGTCTCTTCATTGCAACCCCTTATTTACAATTATCATCAAATACGGATAATTATGTTTATTATTACAATCATTATACCACACTTGTGTAATAATGCACGTATCTTCAAAAAAAGAGGAAGGGCTAACCCTTCCTCGCATTTTTTTGAGTTGAACGTTATCTATTTATCGGTAATTGATGCATGGAACTCCTGAAGTGACTTGACCTCGTTATTCTCTTCCTTAAGGTCAGCCAGAATACTTACACCAGTAGCTCTTGCAGCCGCCATTGTTGTAATATAAGGAATCTTCTTCTTGATTGCAGTCTTTCTGAGATAATTATCGTCAACCTCAGATTCGCCTCCATCAGGTGTGTTAACTACGATATCAATTGTTCCGTTTGCAATAAGGTCAGCAATGTTTGGTCTTCCCTCTGTGAGCTTGTATACTCTCTCTGCTTCAACGCCATTATCATTAAGAAGCTTTGCAGTTCCCTTTGTAGCAAGAATCTTGAAGCCAGCCTTCTTGAACAGCTCTCCTACTTCAACAGCATACTTCTTATCTTTGTCATTAACAGCAATTAATACAGTTCCTGCTGTTGGAAGTACTGTCTGTGTTGCTTCCTGTGCCTTGAAGAATGACTCTCCCCAGTTATCTGAAAGACCGAGAACCTCTCCTGTTGATCTCATCTCAGGTCCAAGAATAGGGTCAACCTCAGGGAACATATTGAATGGGAATACAGCCTCCTTAACACCATAGTAAGGAATATTTTTCTCCTTGAGTTCAGAAACAGGTGACTTTCTTCCTGTCAGCTCCCTTGTCATGATATCAATAGCAATAGGTACCATTCTGATGTTGCACACCTTAGATACAAGAGGAACTGTTCTCGAAGCTCTTGGATTAGCCTCAAGCACAAATACTTTATCATTCTCAATAGCATACTGCATGTTCATGAGACCTTCTACATGCATCTCTTCAGCAATCTTCATTGTGTATTCCTTAATTGTTGCAACATGCTCATCACTGAGATGTCTTGAAGGAATAATGCATGCTGAATCTCCTGAATGTACTCCGGCAAACTCAATGTGCTCCATTACAGCTGGAACAAACGCATGTGTGCCATCACTAATAGCATCTGCCTCACACTCTACAGCGGAGCTTAAGAATCTGTCAATAAGGATAGGTCTGTCAGGTGTAACTCCTACAGCAGCCTCCATATATCCAACCATCTTGTCAGGAGTAAATACAATCTCCATTCCACGTCCGCCAAGAACGTATGAAGGTCTTACCATTACAGGATATCCGATCTCGTCGGCAATCTTAAGAGCATCCTCAACAGTAACAGCCATTCCAGCTTCAGGCATTGGAATTCCAAGCTTATCCATCATTGCACGGAACTGGTCTCTGTCCTCTGCAAGGTCAATTACTGCTGGAGGTGTTCCAAGAATCTTTACTCCGTTTCTCTCAAGATCCGCAGCAAGATTCAGCGGAGTCTGTCCTCCGAACTGTGTAATAACACCTACAGGGTTCTCTTTCTTATAGATACTGAGAACATCTTCAAGAGTAAGCGGCTCAAAGTACAGCTTATCTGAAGTATCATAATCAGTTGATACTGTCTCCGGATTGCAGTTTACAATGATTGTCTCAAAGCCAAGCTCCTTGAGAGCAAGTGATGCATGAACACAGCAGTAATCGAATTCGATTCCCTGTCCGATTCTGTTAGGTCCACCACCAAGAATCATTACCTTTGGCTTCTCTGTAGAAATAGGATTCTTATCCTCGCCATTATATGTTGAATAGTAGTAAGCACTGTCTTCTGTTCCACTTACGTGAACGCCTTCCCAGTTCTCTTCCATTCCAAGAGCAATTCTCTTATTACGAACATCGTCCTCTGAAATCTCAAGAATCTGGCTGAGATATTTATCGGAAAAACCGTCCTTCTTAGCCTGGATAAGTGCTTCATCTGAAGGAAGGCATCCCTTGCTTGCCTTCAGCATCTCCTCTTCTTCAACAAGCTCAAGCATCTGCTCAAGGAAGTATGCCTTTACCTTTGTAAGGTCATTGATTTCTTCAACTGAAGCACCCTTTCTAAGAGCTTCGTAAATAATGAAATATCTGTTGGAGGATGGCTCAACAAGAAGCTTGAGAAGCTGTTCTTTTGTCATGTCACCAAAGTTAGCTACGCCGCCAATACCGTAACAGTTCTTCTCGAGAGAACCAATTGCCTTCTGGAATCATTCTTTGAAGTTTTTAACAATGCTCATTA
>JAGHUT010000003.1 GCA_018064645.1 Candidatus Crickella merdequi
GCTCAAGGCTGTCCCTACTCTATTAGTCGTTATTCTAGAACAAATCGAAGATACTTACCTGTGCGGTATCTGGCAAGCCCTTAAAAAGTCCATGTTTCTTCAGACTTTCAATATTGTTGCCTGAAAGCTTTGTTCTCTTCTTTACATCATCGAGGGAGAAGAACTCGCCTTCTTCATAAGCATCACCAAGAGATTCCGCAGCCGTTCTTCCAATTCCCTCAATGGCCATAAACGGCATTTTAACTTTGCCATCAACCACAAGGAAATTAGTTGCATCAGACACACCAAGCTCAGGCTCAGCAAATTCGTAACCTCTCGAAAGCATCTCGTACATAACCTCGTATACTATGAGGCTCGTCTTCTGCTTCGCAGAAGCAGAGTTGCCAAGAGCACTGATCTCTTCGATTTTGCGATATACACCATCGTATCCGGAGAACACAACTTCCGCGTCGAAATCATCAATCTTCGATGAGAAATAAGCGGCATAGAAGGCCTGTGGATAGTTAATCTTGAACCACGCCATTCTGATAGACATCATAACATACGCCGATGCATGAGCACGCGGGAATAGATAAGTCAGAGTTCTGCATGACCAGATATACCAGTCAGGAACACCATGGCTCTTCATAAGTTCAAGCTCATCCTCGGACAGTTCCTTGTTCTTTCTTACCTTCTCCATGATTTTGAAGGCTTTGCCATTCTCAATTCCTTTGAGAATGAGATAACGCATAATATCATCACGGCTGGAAATAAGCTCATCGATTGTCGCCGTTCCGTTTCTTATAAGATCCTGTCCATTTCCCTGCCATACAAGAGTACCGTGTGAGAATCCCGACATCTTGATAAGAGCTGATACAGTCGTCGGCTTAATGTCATCAAGCATTCCTCTAGTGAAATTTGTACCGAATTCAGGAATGGCATAAGTTCCATGAGTGAACTTGTAGTCAGGGTTAGTGATCTTCAGGGCATCAAGGGATGTGAAGATGCTCAGAGTATCCTTATCATCAAAAGGAATGCTCATAGGCTCAACACCTGTCAGGTTCTGAAGATGTCTTAGAAGCTGCGGAGCATCGTGGCCGAGAATATCAAGTTTAAGCAGATTCTGATCGATCTTGTGATAATCGAAATGTGTAGTAATTACGTCTACATCTCTTTTGTTTGCTGGTTTCTGAACCGGACAGAATTCATATATCTCATGGTCATCCGGAACAACAATAATTCCACCAGGATGCTGACCTGTAGTTCTCTTAACGCCCATGCATCCACTAACCATATAGTCAATGTCATACTTTGTAGGTTCAATTCCCTTGTCATCGAAATAATGCTTAACATATCCAAAGGCAGTCTTATCCTGAAGTGTTGCTACTGTTCCTGCCTTATATACATTCTTCTCACCGAAAATCGTTCCTACATATTTGTGAGCTGTAGGCTGATACTCTCCAGCGAAATTAAGGTCGATATCAGGCTCCTTGTTACCCTCGAACCCAAGGAATGTTGCAAAAGGAATAGCAAGACCATCCTTATGCATCCTTGTTCCGCACTTTGGACAGTCCTTCTCAGGCATATCGAATCCGCAATCGTATTTGCTCAGATCGTTAGTGAACTCAAAATGCTTGCACTCAGGGCACACATAATGTGGGTCAAGAGGATTAACCTCAGTGATTCCAGCCATAGTAGCAGCAAAAGATGATCCTACGGAACCACGAGAACCTACCAGATAACCATCAGACATGGATTTTTCAACAAGAAGCTTTGCAGCAACATACATTACGGCATATCCTTCCCTGATAATAGGAACAAGTTCGGCCTCAAGTCTGTCTACAATGACCTGCGGCAGCGGATCTCCATATATTGACTTTGCTTTCTCGTAGCAGCTGTTCCTAAGTGTCTCCTCGGCACCTTCGATTTTAGGCGGGTATTTACCCTCGGGAACAGGCATGAACTCCTCACACATGTCTGCTATAAGATTTGTATTAGTTACTACAATTTCTTCTGCCCTGTCTCCGAGATATGAGAACTCCTCCATCATCTCGTCAGTAGTTCTCATATAGAGATTGTCAGACTCTGTATCCTTAAAACCGATACCCTTCATGATAATGTTCCTGTATATCGCATCTTCAGGTGTCGGATAGTGAGAGTCTGTTGTTGCAACACAAAGCTTGCCCAGCTTGTCGGCAAGGCTTAGAATCTTGAGATTATTGTCAATTAAATCCTGCTTACCAGAAACAAGACCCTCATTGATCATGAACTGGTTGTTACCGAGAGGCTGAATCTCAAGGTAATCATAGTAGGATGCTATTTCAAGAAGTCTATCGTCACTTTCTCCCCTTCTGATTGCCTGATAGAGCTCACCAGCCTCACAGGCACTTCCGATAATCAGACCTTCTCTGTGAGCCTCAAGTACTGAGCGTGGAATTCTTGGTTTCTTGTAGAAATAATCTATATGTGACAGCGATACAAGCTTGTACATATTCTTAAGACCCTCTTTGTTCTTTGCGAGGATAATAATATGATATGTACCGTGTTTCTTAATATCAATCACGCCATTTTCATCAATGGCATCATCATCAGGAAAAAGATATCCCTCAAGTCCGAAGATTACCTTAATCTCCTTGCCGTCTTTCTTAAGCTTTTTTGCACAATTTGCAGCATCAGGGAAGCCCTGAACAACACCGTGATCGGTAATTGCCACAGCCGGCTGACCCCAGCTGGCAGCAGTCTTTACAATCTGTGCAGCATCATTGAAGCCGTCATTATCGCTGAATTTACTATGAATATGAAGCTCTACTCTTCTTCCATTTGGGTAGGTGTCTTTCTTGATATTAGAAATCTTATCGGATTTCTTAATAGCCTTGGCCGAGAGAATATTCATATGGTCCCAGGTATCATACTCTACGAAACCTTTAACCTGCACTATATCTCCGCTTTTGAGATTCTGTGCAATATGTTCGTTACTTTCGTTGTCCAGAAAAGCCTTTATGCCAAAAGTTGCACCTTTGCCGGCAATTCCCATACTGAAGAGGGTCCTGTCATTCTTGATAGGTTTTGTATCAATATCAAAAGCCTCACCTTCAAGAACTACCATCTTCTTCTCACCAACAAGAGTAAGTGCTTCCGCATAAGTGATTGGCTCTTCGTTGAAATCTCTTCCCCAAAGAGCATTGCCTGTTCTTGGAGGCTGCTTCTGTCTTCCTTTGCTGTTGCTGCGATTCCAGCTGCTGCTCTCCTTCTGCTGCACCGGCTCCTCTGCTTTAGGAGCTTCATTTGCAATAAAATGATACTCACATTTTACTCTGCTGACCTGGCAGTTCTGCTCCATAATTCTTGCTTTAAGAAGATTCTCAAGAGAAAGAGGCATGACAAAATTGAGCTTGATGCCTACTGTAAGCACCAGGCTCTTTTTCTCGAGCTTGATCTCAGTAAATTCTATGTCAATATTTCGAGCCTTTATTCCTGTTGCATCTACCAGTTCTTCAGGACTGAGTAAGCCTGCTGGAATCTTAATCATTTGCAATAATCTCCAATAATCTGTCTATAAGATGATTCTCAGGAACCTTCTCAATAATCTCTCCATGTGCAAAAATAAGACCTTCATTCCTGCCGCCTGCTATTCCATAGTCAGCTTCTCTTGATTCGCCAGGGCCATTTACTGCGCAGCCCATTACAGCAACTTTAAGTGGCTTCTTCCCCTTTATTGCTCTTTCTGCGCCAATAGGCTGAAGCCTTTCTTCGGCTTCAAGGGCAAGACCTATGAGGTCAATCTCTGTTCTTCCGCATGTTGGACACGATACAATCTCAATGCTCTTCTCTCTAATTCCTACTGTTTCAAGAATCCTTATGGCCCAAAGCACCTCATTAACAGGGTCATCAGTGAGAGATACACGCATAGTATCACCAACACCTGCAAGTAGAAGACTTCCAATACCAACAGCAGACTTAAGCTTGCCGTTATTAGGTGTTCCGGATTCAGTTATTCCAATATGAATAGGATGATCTGTCATCTCCTTAAGCATCATGTGAGCATCATAATTCATCTTAACATCAGATGACTTGATTGAGACAACAAGCTGATCGTAATTCATATCTTCAATAATCTTAAGTGTAGCAAGGCCGCTCTCAGCAAGTGCTGCTGCAGTTACTCCGTTGTACTTATCTCTTATATCTTTCTGAAGCGATCCGGAGTTAACGCCAACTCTGATTGGAATATTACGCTCCCTTGCAGCATCTACGACTTTTCTTACATTATCAATACTGCCGATATTTCCCGGGTTGATTCTGATCTTGTCTGCACCTGCCTCTATTGCTGCAATTGCAAGCTTATAATCGAAATGAATATCAGCAACCATTGGCACCTTAACCTGTCGTCTGACATCACCGAAAGAAGCTGCAGCCTCCATATCAGGAATCGCAGCTCTGACAATCTGACAGCCTGCATCAGCAAGTTCATTAACCTGTCGAAGCAGTGCAGCCCTATCTCTTGTATCTACATTTGTCATGGACTGAATGGAAACAGGCGCGCCTCCTCCAATCTGAACCGGTCCACAAAAAACACTTTTAGTCATTATTTACCTCAGAATAAATTAATTACATCGTTACATGTTATGAATATAAAGAATCCCAGAAGAAGAAGCATTCCAACTGCATGAATTGTTCCTTCAAGCTCATCTGATATGGCTTTGCCTGTAACCATCCTTATTATTACAAACAGTATTCTTCCTCCATCAAGCGCGGGAAACGGAAGAATATTGAAAAGGGCAAGGTTGAGGCTGATAAGAGCAACCAGAAGAAGATATGATGTTATGCCATAACTTCTCGTCTGGTCTACAATCTTAACCATTCCAACAGGACCTGATACATCATTTCTTGATAGCTTGCCTGTAAGAAGCATCTTGAACGACATTATAACACTTGAATTGAGATTTTTTGTGTACTGTACAGAATAAGAAATGACTTTAACAGGGTTCTTTGTTACTCCTGCAATTATTCCTATTGTGTAACGTTCGCTCTCATTATTGTATTCAGGCTTGACAAATCTCACCTGATTCCTGCCGTTTCTGATAGTTGAAATTTCAAGAGTATCACCTTCGTGATATTCAGTGATTGCAGCAACAACTTCAGCCCAGGACTCAGTTTCATTGCCGTCAATGGCAATAATTTTGTCACCCTCTTTAAGACCTGCCTCATATGCCGGAGAGCCCTTCTGAACCTCGCTCAGCGTTGTTGTTGGAACACCTGTTGATGTAAGAACGCCAAATACTATAATTAGTGCAAGAAGCACATTCATCATTACACCTGCAAGCAGCACTGCAATCTTCTGTGATGGCTTCTTATTATTGAATGCTCTTGGATTCTCAGACTCTTCATCCTCACCTTCCATTGCACAGAAACCTCCAAGAGGAAGGAGTCTTACAGAATACATAGTCTCTCCTTTTTGCTTCTGGAAGATAAGTGGTCCCATGCCAACAGAAAACTCATTGACCTGAACACCGCAGAGTTTTGCAACAATCATATGACCAAACTCATGCGGAATAACCAGCACGAGAAGCATTACTACAAAAAGTACCGCCGTTATCATTATCTATTTAACCACCATTTCCTTCGCTC
>JAGHUT010000101.1 GCA_018064645.1 Candidatus Crickella merdequi
GAGTGGACCAAGATCCAGTCCGGCGATCTTGTCGGATGGGCCAACAATGAGTATCTTCTGTTTGATGAAGATGCAGAAGAACTTGCTTCCAGTGTCGGATACAAAATTATTTATGTCAAAACCGATGCTCTCAGAGTAAGAATGGAGCCTGATACCAATGCAGGAATTCTTGGACTTGTAGCGGATGGTGATGACCTTGAAGTTATCGATGACTCGGATTCCGAATGGATTAAGGTCAATTACGATGGCGATGAAGGCTATGTTGCAGCCGAGTATGTTGCAATTTCCTTCTCGGTCGACAGCGGCGAAACAGTTGAAGCTGTCAAGGCAAGAGAAGAAGCCGAGAGAAAAGAAAAAGAGAAAAAGCAGTTAACTGCAAAGCAGTCTGCAGTTATTGCCAATGCTGATGAGACAAGACTTCTTGCGGCACTTATCCAGTGCGAGGCCGGTTCGGTTGATTACGAAGGATGTCTTGCGGTTGGTGCGGTAGTAATGAACCGTGTTCGTTCAGGGGCTTATCCCGCAACAATAAGCGGTGTTATCTATGCTTCGGGACAGTTCTCACCGGCCAGAAACGGCAGACTGGCAGCAGCTTACAACGGTAATATTTCGGGAGTATGTGTTCAGGCAGCTCAGGCAGCACTTGCCGGAGAGACCAATGTTGGAACCGCAACGCACTTTAGACGTGCCGGCGGACAGGAAGGCATTATTAAGGGTGGACACGTATTCTGGTAGTTGTGTGAATTTTGCGAACAAAATTCACACGAAAGAATGAACATTGTTCATTCTTTCAGAAAAGCAATTTATATTCATTGTTTTCAGGAAAGCGAAAAATATTTATTATTTTCAAAAAAGCAAATTAGCACACACTAATTTGCTTTTTTTATTACTGACATAAGCGTATGAAACCTTTATAATCATTGTTATATAAGGAGGTACAGTCATGGATAATACATTACTGATTGCATGGCTGGTGATCCTGGTAGTATTGGTAATAGTTGAGCTGATGACAATGGGGCTCACAACTATCTGGTTTGCAGGTGGTGCTTTGGCGGGACTGATTCTTGCACTGGTCGGAGCTCCGCTGTGGCTGCAGATAGTAGTTGCACTGGTTGTGTCAGTGATTCTTCTTTTCTTTACCAGGCCAATCGCAGTCAAATACTTTAACAAAGACAGAGTGCGTACCAACGCAGAAAGCTTAATCGGCCGCGCCGCAGTAGTAATAGGGGAAATTGATAATCTGCACAATATCGGTCAGGTTAATGTGGGCGGACAGGAATGGTCAGCACGAAGTTATGCAGAAGATGTTATAATTGAACCGGGAACGGTTGTGGAGATTCTTTCAATCAGTGGCGTGAAGCTGATTGTTAAACCCAGACAGGAGGAAAATTAAATGCCATTCATTATTATTTTGTTGATTCTGATTATTATGATCCTTGCATCCTGCATCAAAATTGTACCGCAGGCACATGCATTCGTTATTGAGAGACTCGGTGCTTATCAGCAGACCTGGTCAGTAGGACTTCATTTCAAACTTCCTATTTTTGACCGAGTTGCCAAAAGAGTAATCCTCAAGGAGCAGGTTGTAGACTTCGCTCCCCAGCCCGTTATCACCAAGGATAACGTTACAATGAGAATCGATACCGTAGTATTCTATCAGATTACTGATCCCAAGCTTTTTGCTTACGGTGTTGAGAATCCCATCATGGCAATCGAGAACCTTACAGCTACAACACTTCGTAACGTAATCGGTGAGATGGAACTTGACCAGACACTTACAAGCCGTGAAGTTATCAATACCAAGATGAGAGCTTACCTTGATGAAGCAACAGATCCCTGGGGTATCAAGGTTAATCGTGTAGAGCTTAAGAACATCATTCCTCCGGCAGAAATCCAGAATGCAATGGAGAAACAGATGAAGGCAGAGCGTGAGAGACGTGAGGCCGTAACACGTGCAGAAGGTGAGAAGAAAGCAGCAATCCTCGAGGCAGAAGGTCTTAAAGAATCAGCAATCCTTCGTGCAGAGGCTGAGAAGCAGGCAATGGTACTTCACGCAGAAGCTCATAAGGAAAAGATGATCCGTGAGGCAGAAGGTGAGGCAGAGGCTATCCTTAAGGTACAGCAGGCTAAGGCCGATGGTATCAAAGCACTCAAGAATGCAGCAGCAGATCCCGCAGTACTCAGCTTGAAGAGTCTTGAAGCATTTGAGAAGGTTGCTGACGGTAAGGCTACAACAATTATCCTTCCCGCAGATCTTCAGGGAATCGCTTCAGTAGGTACAGTACTTTCCGAAGGAATGAAGGCAGCCAAGATTGCTCCTGCAGCAGCAGAGGAACCCGCACTTTCATGTGGTGAGGAAGCAGCAGATCCCAATTGTCAGTGGGTATAAAAAATGATTGATAAGGCTTCGTTAATTAGCCTCCTTCGCGAGGCAGACACATATGTTTCCGGTCAGGAGCTGTGTGAACATTTCGGAGTTTCAAGGAATGCGGTGTGGAAGGTTATAAACCACTTAAGGGCCGATGGATATGAGATTGAAGCGGTCCCCAACAAAGGATATACTCTTTTGTCCACACCGGATATTCTGTCTAAAGAAGAGATAGCCAGTCGCCTTTCAGGGGCGATTGGCTTTAATCTGTTTTATTATGACTCGACGGACTCCACAAACATTAGAATAAGAAGACTTGCAGAGGAAGGGGCTCCTACAGGAACTCTGGCGGTGGCCGATATGCAGACGGCAGGAAGAGGAAGACGAGGAAGAACCTGGCTTTCGCCTGCCGGAATGAATGTCTATATGTCTCTTTTGCTCAAGCCTGATATAACTCCGCAGACTGCTCCGATGATTACGCTTCTCATGGCACTGGCAGTGGCCCGTGGAATTACAGAGGTTACGGGACTGGATGCGCAGATCAAGTGGCCCAACGATATCGTTGTGAATGGTCGCAAGGTATGTGGTATACTTACCGAGATGGATATGGAGGCGGATTACATCCGTGATGTTATTGTCGGTGTTGGTATTAATATCAATGAAGCATTGGAATCGGATTTTGCACCGGACATCAGAGAGACCGCCACAAGTCTCAGAATCGAGAGCGGGCATGTGGTCAACAGGGCAGATATCATTGCGAAGAGCATGGAAAGCTTTATGGCTTTGTATGAAACGTTCCTTAGCTGTAAGACTTTGGGCTTCGTGCAGGGAGAATATGACAGCAGGC
>JAGHUT010000023.1 GCA_018064645.1 Candidatus Crickella merdequi
AAAAAGATAAGATGCTTATTATCATCGCTGGTCTCATCATCGGTGTAATCGCAGCATCACTGGTAGTATTTGGAAATCCAAAGAATATGGGATTCTGTATTGCCTGCTTCCTGCGTGACACATCTGGAGCACTTGGGTTCCACAGAGCTCTTCCAGTTCAGTACATAAGACCGGAAATCATCGGAATCGTAATCGGTTCACTTGGTTGCGCTCTTGCAAAGAAAGAATTCTCTGCAAAGGGTGGAAGCTCCCCAATGACAAGATTTGTACTTGCAATCTGTGTTATGGTTGGATGTCTTATGTTCCTTGGATGTCCATTTAGAATGATTCTTCGTCTTGCTGGTGGAGATCTGAATGCAGTAGTAGGATTTGCTGGTTTCGCTTGCGGAATCGTAGCTGGAATCTTCTTCCTCAAGAAGGGATTCTCGCTTAAGAGAACATATAAACTTCCTGCAGTTGACGGTCTGGTTCTTCCTGCTCTGGAGGTTGGAATCTTTGTTCTGCTTCTTGCAGCACCTGTATTCATCTTCTTTACAGAGCCTGAAGTAGGCCCTGGAGCAATGCATGCTAACATCTGGCTTTCACTTGCAGCTGGAATCATTGTTGGAGGTCTTGCACAGAGAACAAGACTCTGTATGGTTGGAGGAATTCGTGACACAATCCTCTTCAAAGAAACAAGACTTCTCTGGGGATTCATTGCGATTCTCGGATCAGCTCTCGTTATGAACCTTATTCTCGGTTCAGTAACTGGAACTCCATTCTTCACAGTGGGATTTGATGCACAGCCAGTTGCATTCAACGATGGCCTTTGGAACTTCCTCGGACTTTTCCTTGTTGGATTCGCATGCTGCCTCCTTGGCGGATGCCCACTGAGACAACTCGTTATGTCAGGTGAAGGTAACACAGATTCAGCAGTAGTAGTTGTTGGTCTCATGGCTGGAGCAGCAATCTGCCACAACTTCGGACTTGCATCAAGTGCAGAAGGTCCTACACCTAACGGTAAAATTGCAGTAATTCTCTGCATCATTATCGTAGCAGTTATTGGAAGCCTTAACACATTCCGTAAGGCTGAGTAGGAGGTATAGAAATGATTGATGCTAGAGGATTATCATGCCCACAGCCGGTAATCATGGTTGCAAACGCTGTTAAAAGCGGAGAGGCAGAGTACACAGTTCTTGTAGATGGCGTTACACCAAAGGAGAATGTAACAAGATTTGCAGAGAGCAAGGGATATAGTGTAAACTGTGTAGAGAAAGATGGAGAATTCACACTTACACTTACTAAATAGGAGATATAGATGACATATATTGCCACATTCTATTCGCACTTTGGCGCAATCAGATATCAGAGGCTTTGTAAGCAGGAGGGATATACTGCCATTACGATGCCGGTACCAAGGAATCTGAGCAGCAGCTGCGGAACCTGTGTTAAATATGATGCACCTGAGATGCTTATGGATCCTAATCACGACGAAATAGAACAGATTGTTCTTGTTACTGACGAAGGATATGAGCAGCTGTTTAAAGCAGAGAATAGTTAATCTTCGCAAAAAGCACCGAGTTCTCGGTGCTTTTTTTGTGTGAGTTATGTGATGTTATTCGTGGTGGATTGAACGGTTTTCTTTATTGTAATATAATTGTTCGTAAGATAAACCAGGCTATAAAGGTGTGTAGTAATGGTAAAGGAGATGCCAATGAAGAAGAATAACAGAATTGGAGCGCTGGTGGATGAATTTACAAGTAATCCCTGCAAATTGTACGACTCAAAGCATTTCTGTGATAAATTCGGAATTGCCAAGTCAAGTCTCAGTGAAGATATCAAACTTGTAAACGAAGTGTTTATTGATAATGGAACCGGATATATTGAGAGTACTTCCGGTGTAGGTGGCGGCATAAGATATGTCCCTGGTATTTCGGACGATAACATAAAGAGAATCCAGGATGCACTTTGCACAAAGATCAACGATCCTTCAAGAATTCTTGGTGGAGGATTCCTTTACACATCGGATATAATGTTCGATGGCAAGCTGGTAGATGGAATGGCCAGAGTTTTTGCTCAGAAGTACTATTCTTTTGGCGCAGATTATGTTGTGACAGTTGAGACAAAGGGCATTCCTCTTGCTGCAAGAACAGCTTCACTCCTTAATCTTCCTCTGGTTGTAATAAGAAGAGAAGCGATGTATTCAGAGGGTTCAACAGTCAGCATCAACTACTTCTCGGGTTCATCAGATAGAATTCAGAAGATGTCAATTGCAAAGAGAGCAGTTGAACCTGGCTCAAAAGCTCTTATCATTGATGACTTTATGAGAGGTGGCGGAAGTATCAAGGGTATAGTTGAGATTCTGGCCGAATTTGATATGGATGTCATAGGCGTTGGTATTGCAATTGTAGCAAGTGAACCAGTCAAGAAGAGAGTTTCCAACTATCTCTCAATTGTATGTGTTGACGAAATTGATGAAGAGGGCAGAAGGATTTCTGTCAGGGCGAATGATCAGCTGACATCAGGTACCAATCTTGAAATATAAAGAGTATTGGAATATAATTAATTGTTATATTTTGAGCAAAAGGAGAGCTTAACAATGGCAGATTTTGCAAGTTATAAGAGAATTCACTGTCTTGGAATCGGAGGCATCGGGCTTTCAGCAATTGCTGAGATTCTTGCAGACAATGGACATATAGTAAGTGGTTCAGATATTAAAGAGTCTGATGTAACAAGACATCTTGAAGATGTCGGCATTAAAGTGTTCTACGAGCATAAGGCAGATAATGTAGAAGGCGTTGACGCAATCGTATATTCAGCAGCTGTATCTTCTGAGAATCCTGAGGTAATGAGAGCTAACGAACTTGGTATTCCTCTTTTCTCAAGAGCACAGGTTCTTGGAATGCTTATGGACAGATATGAGAACAGTATCGCTATCTGTGGAACACACGGCAAGACTACTGTTACTTCAATGACTTCACTCATTCTGAGAAATGCAGAATACAAGCCAACAATTCTGGTAGGCGGTAATCTGCCACAGATTAATGGCAATGTTGAGATTGGTGAGAACGAGTATTTCGTAACAGAGGCATGTGAGTACATGGACAGTTTCCTTGAACTCAAACCAAGCATCGGAGTAATTCTCAATATTGACTCAGACCATCTTGATTATTTCAAGGACATGGATCATATCGTAAGATCATTCAAGACTTTCGTTGAAGGCATCAAGGAAGATGGACTGATTGTTGCATTCGGAGACAATCCTTTCGTTAAGGATGTTCTTAAGGATCACAAGAACAAGCTGACATACGGATACAGTGAGAACAACGACTTCTATGCTGAGCACATTGCTTTCGATGAGATGGGATTCCCTGAGTACGATATCTGCCACAATGGCAACAAGGTAGCACACGTTAAGCTGTCTGTTCCTGGAGAGCACAACGTACTTAATTCAATGGCGGCATTTGTTACAGCAGCATATCTGAAGGTAAGCCCTGCAGTAATCTGCGAGACTCTTAAGGAGTTCGGCGGCACACATAGAAGATTTGATTACGCCGGTACTACTGACAATGGTATCAAGGTTATTGATGATTATGCACATCATCCAACTGAGATTAAGGCTACACTGTCAGCAACAAAGAATGTTAAGCATAACAAGTTGTGGCTTGTTTTCCAGCCACATACATATACAAGAACAAAGGCGCTCTTTGATGAGTTCATAGACTGCTTCGAAGATACAGATGTTCTTATAGTTACAGATATTTATGCTGCAAGAGAGAAGGATATTTACGGTGTATCTTCTTACAAACTTGTAAATGCAATGAAAGCGAAGTATCCTCAAAGAGAGATATATTATGTTCAGGACTTCGAAGATATTGCACGTTATATCAGGACTCATGCATCAGAAGGTGACATTGCAATGACAATGGGTGCTGGAGATGTGTACAAGATTGGTGAGATTCTTCTGAAATAAAAAGGTGGGTTATGAATATTCAGGAATACAGAGATATAGAGAAGGCAAGACTTGCCGCAAATAAGAAAAGGCTCGAAGAAGATGGCGTTATTTTTGTCGACATCTATTCAGCATATATTGATGATGAGGTTGTAATCGAGGAGGGTGTAGTAATTGCAAACAATGTTACGCTCAAGGGTAATACTGTAATAAGATCCGGAGCGAGAATCGGTCAGTCATCAGTAATAAAGAATTCGGAGATAGGAAGCGGCACATCTGTCGAAGCTTCTTATATCTATGACAGTAAGGTTGGAAGCAACACTACAGTAGGTCCTTTCGCATATATAAGACCGGGCAGTGTTGTAGGTGATGAGTGTAAGATCGGAGATTTCGTTGAGCTTAAGAATGCTACATTCGGCAATGGAAGCAAGTCATCACATCTTGCTTACATTGGAGATGCAGATGTTGGAGAGAACTGCAATATCGGCTGCGGAGTAGTATTTGTCAATTATGACGGTGCTAAGAAGTACAGATCCACACTTGGTAATGATGTTTTCATCGGATGCAATTCCAACCTTGTATCACCTGTTGAAGTTGGCAACGGTGCCTATGTTGCCGCAGCAACTACTGTTACAGAGAATGTTCCAGAAGATGCTCTCTGTATCGGAAGATCAAGACAGACAGTTAAAGAGCACTGGGTAAAAGCTCGTAAGATATTAAAGAAGGATCAATAGGAGGAAATCACAATGAGCAATGAAGCTTTATCAAACATCAAGGTTTTCAGCTGCAATTCACATCCTGAACTTGCGCAGGAGATTGCTGATAAGCTTGGTGTAAAGCTGGGAGATTCAACAGTTAAGCAGTTCAGCGACGGAGAGATCAGTGTCAGCATCTGGGAGTCTGTAAGAGGTAAGGATGTATTCATCATCCAGTCAACTTGTGCTCCTGTTAATGACAACATTATGGAGCTCCTTATCATGACAGACGCTGTAAAAAGAGCATCTGCAAAGAGTGTAACAGCTGTAATGCCTTACTACGGATATGCACGTCAGGACAGAAAGGCAAAGGCAAGAGATCCAATCACATCAAAGCTTGTAGCTAACATGCTTGTTGGCGCTGGCGTTGACAGAGTTGTTACAATGGATCTTCATGCAAATCAGATTCAGGGATATTTCGATATTCCGGTAGATCACATGATTGGTCAGCCTTTGCTCGTTGAGTACTTCAAGGAGAAGAATCTTGAGGACCTTGTTGTGGTTTCACCTGACCACGGAAGTGTAACAAGAGCGCGTAACATGGCTAAGCCTCTTAACGCCCCTATCGCTATCATCGACAAGAGAAGACCTGAGCCTAACAAGAGTGAGATTATGAACATCATCGGAGACATCAAGGGTAAGAACTGTGTAATCGTTGATGATATGATTGATACAGCTGGAACAATCTGCAACGCTGCTAAGGCTCTTATAGATCTTGGAGCAAAGAGCGTATACGCTGGTGCTACACACGCAGTACTTTCAGGTCCAGCTATTGAGAGAATTGAGGCATCACCAATCAAGGAGATGGTACTTCTCAACACAATGCCTATCCCTGAGGAGAAGATGCTCGACAAGTTCACAGTTCTCTCAGTAGGAGAGATTTTTGCAGAGACAATCGCAAGAATCGCAACTAATAAGCCAGTAAGTGATCTTTTCCAGGAGTAATATGTATCTTATTGCAGGATTAGGTAACCCAGGTAAGGAATATGAGAATACAAGACACAACATGGGCTTCAAGGCCATTGATGTGCTGGCATCAAATGCTGGGATTGAAGTTAAGAGAAGCAAGTTCAGAGGGCTGTATGGACAGGGCTTTATAGGAGGAGAGAAGGTTATCCTTCTTAAGCCACAGACATATATGAACCTGAGCGGTGGATCGATAAGAGAAGCGGCAATGTACTTCGATATTCCAAGGGAGAATCTGATTGTCATCTACGATGATATTGATATTCCTATTAGATCTATAAGGATACGCAAGGCGGGAGGTCCAGGCACACACAATGGAATGAAATCTGTTGTAAAAGAACTTGGTATTAAGGATTTCCCAAGAATCAGAATCGGTGTTGGAAGCGCTACTGGTGAGCGCGATATCATCGAGCATGTTATTGGTAAGGTGTCAAAACAGGAGCAGGTTCTTCTCGACGAGGCGGCTAAGGCAGCTGCTGACGCGGTGGAGGACATTATCCGAATCGGCATCGACAATGCTATGAACAGGCATAACGTAACATATGATAAATAATTACACAGGTATCAGCGGTAGCAGGATAGCATTTCTTGCTGCCGCTGCACTTAAAGAGAATAATAAGCTTCTGATAGTGGTCTCTTCCGGACGTGTTGCAGAACGTCTGAGAGAAGACCTCGCTTTTTTTGCGCCTGATGCAAGAATAGAAGTTCTGCCTGAAGATGAAGACAGAATCCTATATGAAGCGAAAGACAGAGAATCACTTATCAGCAGAATCAAGGGAATACAGGCAATTCTGTCTGATAGTGCAGGTAATGAGATTGCTGTAATTGCACCTGTTTCAGCAGTTTTGAGACCTATGGTTAAGCCGGCAAGATTTAAGTCCCATATCAGTGTACTTGAGGCAGGCCAGGTTATTGATCCATCCGAACTCAAAGAGCTGCTTGTTGAGTCGGGCTACGAGGCAGTAACGGTGACGGAATCAGTTGGAGAATTCACTTCAAGAGGAGGAATCATCGATGTATACACTCCATCGTATGACAATCCTTTAAGAATCGAGTTTTTTGACGATGAGATTGACTCGATCAGAATTTTTGATAAGGATACTCAGCGATCACTGGAGAATATGACTGCTGCAGTGATTACGCCTGCAGCAGAGTTCATACCTACAGCGGCAGAGCTTTCGAAGATGCTTTTGAAGGCAGACCTTGATGATGCGGTAAAGGAAAAACTGTCCGAAAGGACAGACGTGCTTCTTTATGCAGATTATATGGAGTACTTCGATGTAGAGACTGTATTCCTGTGGGATTATATGGATGCAGGCAGAGTTATTGTCTGCGATCCATCGAGAATTATGGAAGAGATTCCTGATTATCGTAAAGAAGACGATTTATTTGGAATCTATAAGACTGAAGTAGATATTTATACGCCATTTCCTGAAAGAATCAGGGGAGTGTCGTCTTTAGATAAAATAATAAATGTTAAGAGTCGCCAGGTTGCGGCTTTCAACGGACAGATGGAGCTTCTCGTGAGGGAGGTAAAAGGGCTTATAAAGTCTGGCTACCAGGTGAGGATTGTAAGTTCATCAGAAGAGAGAAGTGAAAGAATCAGAGAGTATTTCCTTCTCGATGATGTTGACAGCGGCATTACGTATCTCACAGGAGCCCTAAGCGCAGGTTTCATATCTGAAGATGCAAAGCTGTGCTACATCGCGGAGTCAGATGTTTTTCCTAAGAGCAGAAGAAAACCTCTCAAGAGAAAGAAGAAGTCCGAGGGAGGAATGGATTTTTCCGACCTCCACAAAGGTGACTATGTAGTACACGAAACTCATGGAATCGGCAAATTTGAAGGAATCAAACCTATGACTGCCGATGGTGAGACAAGAGATTATCTTGTAATCAGGTATGCTGGTTCTGATGTTCTTTACATTCCGACAGAGCAGCTTGATATTATTCAGAAATATATCGGAAGCGGTGGTAATGCGCCTAATCTCTCAAAGCTCTCAGGCGGAACATGGAGGAATACAAGGGAACGTGCGCGCAAAGCCATAATGGAGATTGCAGAGGATCTTGTTAAGCTTTATGCAGAAAGAGAAGCTGCAGGCGGTTATGCATTCCCTGAGGACAGCATATGGCAGGCGGAATTTGAAGATGCTTTCCCATACACGGAGACCGAAGACCAGCTTAGAGCCATTGCTGAGATTAAAGAAGACATGGAAAAACCTCTGCCGATGGACAGACTTCTATGTGGTGATGTAGGCTATGGCAAGACAGAGGTTGCCGCCAGAGCTATTTTCAAATGCATATCAGATGGCAAACAGGCAGCACTCCTTGCGCCAACTACACTCCTTGTCAATCAGCATTACCATAATCTCAGAGAGCGATTCGATGGATATCCTTTTGAAGTTGAGATGCTTTCAAGGTTCAGAGATAAATCAAAACAGGACGAGATTGTTAAAAGAGTCAAGAAAGGAACTGTGGATCTTATCATAGGTACTCACAGACTTTTATCACAGGATGTTGATTACAAAGACCTTGGACTCCTTGTAATTGATGAGGAGCAGCGTTTTGGAGTTAAACACAAAGAGAAGATCAAGCAGCTGAAGAGCAATGTTGATGTTCTGACCCTTTCTGCTACACCGATTCCAAGGACTCTCAACATGTCCCTGACAGGAATCAAGAATATAAGTACCATTGAAGAACCGCCGACAGACAGATATCCGGTGCAGATATATGTAACACCATATGATGAGCAGCTTATTAAACGAGTAATCGAAAGAGAGCTTGCAAGAGGAGGTCAGGTTTACGTTGTCAGCAACAGAGTAACTGGTATAGTTAAACTGGCTGAGAAGATCGAAGAGCTTGTCCCTGAAGCAAAGGTGGCTGTAGGTCACGGAAGAATGTCAGAGACAGCTCTTGAGAATACAATGCTCGATTTCGTTGACGGAGAGACCAATGTCCTTGTTGCGACGACTATCATTGAGAATGGAATCGACATAGCAAATGCTAATACGATGATTGTTCTTAATGCTGATATGCTCGGTCTTGCCCAGCTGTATCAGCTTAGGGGAAGGGTAGGCCGTTCTAATAGAATCGCATATGCATATCTTATGTATCAGCCTCAGAAGGTTATGACGGAGATTGCGCGAAAAAGGCTTATTGCCATTCGAGAGTTTACTGAATTCGGTGCAGGCTTTAAGCTTGCTATGCGTGATCTTGAGCTTAGAGGTGCAGGTAATATTCTCGGTGAAGCGCAGAGCGGTCATATTGAAGGCATCGGCTATGAGCTGTATTGCAAAGAAGTGGACAGAGCAGTAAGAATGCTTAAGGGCGAGAATGTAACTGAGGCAAGAGCCGATATAACCATTGAAATCAGAGTAGCTGCTTCAATTCCTTCTACATATATAGAAGACGAGACGTTGAAACTTCAGGCGTATAAGAAGATTGCTGGTATATCAAGCGAGGAGGACTCCCTCGCGCTGAGTGATGAGCTCATTGACAGATTCGGTGATATGCCTTCAGAGGTACAGAATCTTATAGATGTTGCGGAGATCAGGTCTCATGCAGAACGTCTCGGTATTGACCAGATTGCAGAGAGAGGCACACGAATAGTTCTTACCCCGGGAGAAATCAGCAACATAAGTGCGTATATTCTCGTTATGGCTAAAGAAGCATTTGGTGAAGAGCTGACAATTACCAGCGGAAGATCAACTGCTATAAGCCTGTACACCGGTAAAGGGGCACCGGTAAAGAAGCTTCTTTCTCTTATGAGAACAATGAGAAATGCGTGGGAAGAAGAAAGAAACTCTTCAAAATAACACGCAAAAAGAGTATAATTACACGGTTATCGTTACACTGAAATGGTGAAAGGAGAAGTCATGTTATTCGAGAGAATTGGACTTGTTGATGAGAATTTCGGTTATAGAGAGAATATGTACGTTGGTACTTCTGGAGACAGAATCGTATATGTCGGAGCTGAATGTCCACCTGAGAATGAGAAAGAATGGTACGGAGAGACCTACGATGGTAAGGGCAAAGTTCTCATGCCTGGTTTCGTTAATGCTCACGGACACTCACCAATGTCGCTTATGAGAGGATATGGTGAGAACCTGCCGCTGGACAGATGGCTCAATGAACTGATTTTTCCATTCGAAGCAAAGCTTTACAGTAAAGCAGTATATTGGGGTACTTTGCTTACAATGGCAGAGTCCATCAGATATGGTATTGTATCAACAAGCGACATGTATTATTTCCTTGATGATATGATTAGAGCCATTACTACAAGCGGATGCAAGAGCAATATCAGCCGTTCAGTAGTAAATCCTATGGATAAACCGGAGAACTGTATCGGATTCAAAGAACTTCAGGATTCAATTATTATGTATCATGGCTTTGATGACGGCCGTATTATTGTAGATGCCAGCATACACGCTGAATATACAAATAATGACGAAACTGTTGCAGCTATCATTGATGAGACAAAGAGACACGATATCAGAATGCATGTACATGTTGCTGAGACAGAATCTGAGGTTAGAGGCTGCATGGAAAGACATGGAGGTATGACACCTGTACAGTATTTTGACCTCATGGGAATGTTTGATCAGCCTACAAATGCTGCGCACTGTGTATGGCTTAATGATTATGATATTGAAATTCTCAAAGAGAAGAATGTTACTGTTGCAAGCAACCCGATAAGTAATCTTAAGCTTGCAAGTGGAATCTGTGATGTTCCGAAGCTCTATGCAAACGGAGTCAATGTAGCAATCGGAACTGACAGCTCAACAAGCAATAACAGTCTGGACTTCTTTGAGGAAATGAAGATGTTTGCTCTCCTTGGCAAGGTAAAATCAGGAGATGCTGCAGCAATGAAGCCAGAGCAGGTTCTTCACAGTGCTACAAGAGCTGGTGCAATTGCACAGGGCCGTGACAACTGCGGACTGGTAAAAGAAGGCTACAAAGCCGATCTTATTGTAGTTGATACAGATGTACCAAATATGCAGCCGGTTCACAACATGATTAATAATCTTGTATATTCGGCCTGCGGCAAGGATATTGTAATGACAATGGTAGATGGAAGAGTTCTTTACAGGGACGGCGAATATACAACTATCGATATTGAAAAGACTTATGCAGAAGTTGAGAAAGCAAGAAAAAAGATTCTGTCACAGCTATAAATTGATATAGGAGAGTAATGAGCAGATACGTAGGTAAACACGAAAAAGGAAGAGCGACAAGCAACAGAACGCCTCGAAGAAGTGCTGGCGGCAGAGTACAAAGCTCAGAGCCAATTAATCAGTCACATTCATCCCATGGCTCAAAGCTGATTAAGGGTGCGACTATTCTTGCTGTGGCAGGAATTATCAGCAAGGTTCTTGGTGCGGCATTCAGATTACCCCTTACAAACCTGATTGGTGCTGAGGGAATGTCTTATTACGGAGCGGCATACCCGGTGTATTCGTTATTCCTGGTGCTTTCTACGGCTGGATTCCCGGTTGCTATCTCAAGAATGGTATCGGAAAGAACAGCTCTTGGAGATCACAGAAACGCGTATAGGACATATAAGGTATCTCTCGCACTGATGGTTTCAATCGGTGCACTTTCATTCATTATCTGCTTCTTTGGCGCGGGTGCTATTTCTAATATGACGGGTAATCCGGGCGCTAAGGCGTCGCTTATGGCTATTGCTCCGGCATTGCTTCTTGCACCGATAGTTTCTTCGTTTAGAGGATATTTCCAGGGCCAGCAGAATATGGTTCCTACAGGATCCTCGCAGGTAGCTGAGCAGTTTGTAAGAGTATGTGTCGGACTTTCGCTGTCATTCGTTCTTGCAAAAAAAGTCTCGAGTTAGCATCTGCCGGCGCAACATTTGGAGCATCTGCAGGTCTTGTAATGGCTCTTATCGTGTTGCTTTGTATCTTCTTCTGTGGAAGAAAGAAGCGCAGAACGCTCATTGACTCATCTGTGGAAAGACATGAGACAAAGAAAGATCTTTTCAAGGAGCTTCTTGAGATTGCTATTCCGATTACAATTGGATCAACAATTATGCCTCTCATGATGATTATTGACTTGTCGGTAATTATGAGAAGATTACAAGCGACAGGATGGAGCTTGGCAGAGTCAAAAACACTCTACGGCTTAATCAGCGGATTTTGTGACCCGCTGATCGGTCTGCCTGGTGTGTTTATAGATGCTGTATCAATGAGCCTTCTTCCTGCGGTAACAGCAGCCTTCGTTCTTAAGAAAAAGGAGGAGCTGGACAAGACTGTTCAGACTGGAATAAAGACTATGATGGTTGTTGCTTATCCTTGTGCAATAGGACTTATTGTTCTTGCAAAACCAATCCTTCATATGATGTACCCTATGAGATTGGAAGAAGCGGATATGGCAGTAACAAATCTTCAGATTCTTTCTCTCAGTATACTTACGTTGTCTGCAATGAGGACGTTCTCTACTACTCTTCAGGCAGTAGGAAAAATGGTGCTTCCTGTGTTCAACCTGTTTATAGGAGCTATCGTTAAGATTGTGCTTTCGTACATTCTTGTAGGTATTCCGGCATTAAATATCAATGGTGCGGCTATTGGAAGCGTATCTGCATATCTGGTTGCAGGTTTACTGAATTACAGAGCTATGAAGAAGTACGCCGGTGCGAAGATTGACCTTATCGGAACATTTGTAAGACCATTGATTGCTTCAGGAATAATGGGTGTTGCAACATATCTTGTATACAAGGTTGGTATGATTGTTATCGGAAGAAATTCTATAGCAACGCTTCTTGCGATTGTAGTTGCGGTAGTAGTTTACTTCTTTATGATTTTCATTACAAAAACTATGAACAGAGAAGATGCTCTGATGCTTCCTGGAGGACGCAGAATAGTAAAACTTTCAGATAAGCTTCACCTGACATCGCCAGGTGAATAATACTGGCGGCAGTATTGTGTTGATAATCTGAAAAAAGGCGAATTATCAACGCTTTTGCAATTTTTACATTGACATGAAACGCCTAAATATCTATAATTTCGGTTGTATAGGCGTACTATATAAGGAGGTATGAAATGAACAAAGCTGAATTAGTAAGCAAGGTAGCTGACAAGACTGGATTCAAGAAGAAGGATGCTGAGGCAGCACTCGATGCAGTTCTTGAGACAATCGAGGGAGCTCTTGTTGCAGGAGATAGCGTAAGACTTATCGGATTCGGATCATTCGAAACAAGAGAGAGAAAGGCTAGAACAGGAAGAAATCCTCAGAAGCCAGATTCAGTAATTGAGATCCCTGCTTCAAAGGCACCAGTATTCAAGGCTGGAAAGTCACTGAAGGATGCTGTTAATAAGTAGGAAATACTAAACAGTGTTTTTGAGACAGGCCATAGCGCCTGTCTTTTTTACTTAGTGGAAAGAGAGATAAGATGAGACTGGACAAATTCCTAAAGAATTCGAGAATTATCAAGAGAAGGACTGTAGCCAAAGATGCATGTGAACAGGGCAGGGTAGAGGTAAATGGTAAAATTGCCAAGCCTGGCCTTGAGCTTAAGGTAGGAGATGTTATCAAAGTCACCTTTGGAACAAATGAGCTTCAGGTATCTGTTAAGGCGTTAATTGATTCCTGCAAGAAGGACGACGCTGAGAAGATGTACGAGGTAATCAACCAGTAGACTGCAGCTGGATAATTAACGATATAATAGAATGTACTTTTGCACTGCTGTTATGGAACAATATATTCACTCACCATTTAAGGAAAGGGAGGATATATGAACCCAGACAGCAGATTTATTTCTATAATAACAAAGAGTAAAGTGGCAAGGATGCCGGTATCAGAGATAGAATCGGTGGAACAGTGCGGGAGGAAACTGCACATATATTCGTCATATGGCGAATATGAGTCATATGATAGAATTGACAACATCGCTCCTATGCTTGTAGAGATGGGCTTCTACAGACCTATGAAAAGTATGATAATCAACTTTGACAAAGTAATTCAAATGAGCGATGGCGAAATCATCTTTGATTCAGGCAGATCAATATGTATGGGACGGAATAATTACTCAGGAACAAGGTCAGCTTTTCGAAGCTATGTAATGCAGTATCCGCCATTTGCAGAGTGGACACCTAGAAGCATTCTTGCCGAAAAAAGAAATAAATAACATTCGACAAAAAAGTAAATAATTCGCAAAAAACTGCTTGACTAAGTAAGTCAATTAGAGTAATATAAACAAGCTATCGCGTTTAGCGGGGCGGAGCAAACAACTGAATATAACTTTTTAAAAAAGTTGAAAAAAGTTGTTGCCAAGGCGAGTTAAAAGCGGTATACTAGTAAAGCTGTCGCAAGTAAGCAATTACGAGCGCAGCGGAACCTTGAAAACTTC
>JAGHUT010000061.1 GCA_018064645.1 Candidatus Crickella merdequi
TGTGCGTGAGTGACGATTTGCACCTCCCTATGGCTGCACGCTCGCGCTCTTAATCGCTCGTAGCGGTACTAAGCTCAAGTGTCGCCAGGGGCTCACTTTCAGAAGACGGATTTTTGTGGACATTCTCGTAGATAGGGGAATAATAGTCCACATTTTTTTAGTTAGAAGCCGGATTCACAGTAATGAAAAACGCTGAATCCGTTGATGTTTCGTTGCAGAATTAAGGGTTTTGACTTAAATGGTTGAATTTTTGTGGACAAAAGAGCAACTGCGCAGGGTTTGGTCCACAAAAACGATCTTTCGAAGTTTTCGCCGAGAACTAGTCTATTTTACACAACGAAACATAAATGTTATACTCTGTGAAGCACTGTGTTTAAGTGTATATGAATAAAGGGGATTGAGATTTGATGTACAACAGGGGTAAAACCATGTCAAAGGCGTTCTCTTCGAGTCTGCCGGTAATGGCTGGTTATATGGTTCTCGGATTTGGATTTGGGATTATTCTGGATTCGAGAGGCTACGGTCTTATATGGGCTGTGGCAATGTCGGTTTTCATATACGCAGGTTCTATGCAATACGTGGCAATCGATCTGATTACTGGTGGAGTGTCGCTGATTACAACAGCGGTGACGACTTTTATGGTAAACGCGAGACATATGTTCTATGCCATAGCAATGCTCGATACCTACCGCAAAGCTGAACGTGGCAAGCCGTACATGATATATGCGCTGACTGATGAGGTATATTCGCTGGTATGCACCATAGAGACCGATGATATGCCTGAGGGCGTTGATAAACATCGCTATTGCTTCTGGCTGTCGCTTTTCTGCCAGAGCTACTGGGTTACCGGATCGGCACTGGGTGCTATAGCAGGAGCAGCACTGCCTTATGATTTTGCCGGAGTGGATTTTGCCATGACAGCTCTCTTTGTTGCAGTATTTGTTGAACAGTGGATCACTATGAAGAATCATGCTTCTGCTGTTACCGGCCTTGTTTGCTCCCTTGGATGTCTGCTGATTTTTGGAGCGGATAGATTCCTTATTCCAACTATGATTCTCATTACAATTGCTGTGACAGTTGAGAGAAGAATAGGGCTTTTTGGAAAGGAGGGCACAGATGAGTAATTCATATGTAATTGCAATGATTGCCGTTATGGGCGGCGTAACTCTGCTTATAAGAGCACTGCCTTTCCTTATCTGGAGCGGAGAACGCAAGACTCCGGAATATATAGTGTGGCTCGGCAACGTGCTTCCATACGCAATAATGGCAATGCTCGTAGTGTTCTGTCTTAAAGGAACAAATTTCAGCTCATTAGAAGGATGGGCGCCGGCGCTGATAGCCTGTCTGGTCACAGGCGGTATGCAGGCTTGGAGAAGGAACAGCATATATTCCATAATTGCAGGAACAATATGCTACATGATACTTATAAGAATTATGTAAAAAAGATGGGCGCCTGCCCATCTTTGCTATATTAAGTGATATTGTTTACGATACAATCAAAGAGAATATTATTAACGGAGTGCTGCCAGAAGAAGAGAAGATATCAGAGACACAGCTTGCAAAGCAGCTTAATGTGAGCAGAACAAGTCTCTGTGGCACAGAACTGAAGCAGTCGGATGAGTTCTCAAGATATGACCAGTATTTCCATACACTTATCTATAACATTGCAGGAAGTGAGAGGCTGAGCAAGTTAAGCGGTTTGATTCAGGATGCAAGAATGAGAATCTATCTTGCCAGGGAATGGCTTGTTGAAGAATAGTCGACAGATGCTGTAACAGCATCTGTTTTTTTATTTGATACTATCTTTTGCATAAGTCGGTATACAATACATAAATAAACAAAACAATCTGATTCCATAATCACAAGCTATTAAATAATCGCATATGCTATACTAACCATATGAAGAAAAAATACAGAGCAAAAAAAAGAATACGTTCATCCGCAGGACCTCTTCTCGTCGCGGTTCTGCTTTTGCTTGCCGTAGGAATTATCTTTAATTTTGAGAGAATTACAGGTCTTATTAACGCCGGCAAAGTTGAAGACATCAGCGCTTTCTCAGCTGATGTGGGTGCACTTCCTGACTACAGCGGCTCTCCTTACTGCACGGTTAACGGCAACAAGGCTCAATTCGATTCTGTGCTTATAGATAAAGCGCGAAAAGGTTCTTTCGAGGACTACAGCAGTCTCGATAAACACGGAAGGTGTGTGGGTGCGACCATATGTGCCTCAAGGGAGACAATGCCTGGCGAAGGCGTGTCGAGAGGTGATATTTCGTCTGTCCATCCTTCAGGCTGGAAGAGCGGCATGGGATGGGAACGCTGCCATCTCATCGCATGGTCAATCGGCGCGGAGGATGCTAATGACTGCAACCTAATCACAGGAACTCATTATCTGAATGTTGAGGGAATGCTTCCTTTCGAGCAGAAGATAACATCATACATTAACCAGACAGACAATCATGTTCTATATCAGGTAACACCGATATATGATGGAAAGAATCTTATTGCATCAGGAGTTCACATGCAGGCCTGGTCAGTTGAGGACAAAGGTCGAGGTGTTAATTTCAATGTGTACTGCTATAATGTAAGTCCTTCAGTAACCATTGATTATAAGACTGGAGTAGTTGTTGAACTTGACAGCGAAGGCAAACCAATGCAATATGAAGAGAGGAACTACATACTGAATACAAATTCACACAAGTTCCATTATCCAAGCTGCAAAGGCGCAGCTGATATTTCTGCTCATAACAGAAAAGAAGTTAAGGCACGAAGGAATGACCTTATTGCACAGGGTTACGAACCATGCGGAATATGTGAGCCATAGGAGGCATTAAATGATTATTATAGATTTTCTTGATTACAGCATTATCGATACGCTGATTCTTGTCAAAACTTTCAAACCGGAGGGAGTCAAGATTCTTGCTGACCGTGAGGAGTATGCAGGTAAGAGAGCGCAGCATCTTGTTAACGCAATAAGAGATATGAGCTCAAATACTAAAGTCGATCTTGTACCGATTGATACTAAAGATATCCTTTCTGCAATCGATGCAGTTAACAAATTCGCAGGTCAGGCTGATGAACTGTATATGAATATCGATGCAGACCATGGAATCAGCACTGCTGTAGGTTATGGTTCGGAACGCAAAAGCAATATAGTTCCAATCTGTGTCGATCTGAAGCATGGAATCATAAGGAATCTCCTGACACTTGATTCAATGGCTGAGATCAGGCATATTTCACTTACAGACTACCTCAATGCTATAGGAGCTAAGCAGCTTGAGGATTCACACCAGCTGCCTAAGCCTGATGAATATGAGGCAATCTGCAATGTTGCAAGAGTGCTTTTCAAGAGTGTATACATCTGGAATAATCTATGTACATATATTGGTAAGCACTACTCCCACGATCACAGCAGGGTTCGCATTCCGGCAGACCTCGACGGAGAGATGAGCGAACGAAATGCAGAGACTGTAAGGGAGCAGCTGAACGCTTTCTGCAAAAATGGATTCCTGCGACCTGTAGGCTCCGACGATGCGGAGAGTACTCGTGATATGTACGAGTTCACAAGCGAGCGACACAAGAACTATATGGTCGTATTCGGCGTATGGCTTGAGATGTACATTTATATTAAACTGCAGCCGTATTTCGATGATGTACACTGCGGCTTTGTAATTGACTGGGACAGCTTTGACGACTACGATACCAAGGATAATGAGATTGATGTTGTGGCAATTAAGAATTCACGCCCTGTAATGATTTCGTGCAAGATGCGCATGCCGACAAAGGAGGATATCTACGAGATTGGATACATTTCAGAGATGCTTGGAGGAAGTCAGGCGGTACCTGTAATTGCAACAACTGCAATCGTTGACCACAAGCAAAGCTACAAGCCGGGACTTTACCCACGATTCAAGAAGATGAATGTCGGTCTGATCGAGACAATAAGAATAGCATCAGAGCCGATGGATAACATAATTAATGCTTTGGGCATATAAAATTTAATTAATTTTTGTAGACAGGCACGAAGTAATTGTATATAATGTATACACATATACAAAAGCTTCGTGCTTTATTATGCGTAAATTAATTGAACAAGGAGAGGTTATATGGATTTCATTAGCGGAATTGTAGGCGCAGTCAATAATGTACTGTATCAGCCATATGTAGTTCCACTGCTCCTCATTGCAGTAGGTATCTACTTTACTTTCAGAACAAAGTTCATGCAGGTAGGCATGTTCGCTGAGATGTTCAGGGTTATCAAGGAGAGACCTAAGTCAGAGAACGGTGTATCATCATTCGGAGCTCTGATGGTATCAACAGCTTCAAGAGTAGGTACTGGTAACATCATCGGTGTATCAACAGCTATCTGTACAGGAGGCCCTGGTGCGCTCTTCTGGATGTGGATTACAGCTATCCTCGGTGGAGCTAACGCATTCGTAGAGTCAACACTGGCTCAGATCTACAAGAAGAAGGATGAGAATGATGGAACTTATTATGGTGGACCTTCATTCTACATGAGAGATGCTCTTGGACAGAGATGGCTCGGAGTTATCTTTGCTATCCTGATCATCTTCACTTATGCAGTTGGATACAACATGCTTGCTGCTTTCAACCTGCAGTCAACATTTGCTGCATTCAGCTTCTATAACAAGTCAACACCATACATCATCGGAATTATCCTTGCTGTTCTCTTCGGTATCATCATCATTGGTGGAGCTAAGAGACTCATCAAGGTTACAGAGTACCTTGTACCACTTATGGGTGTTATCTACATCATCGTTTCAATCGTAGTACTCGTACTCAATGCAAAGGCTCTTGGAACAATGTTCAGCATGATTTTCTCAAGCGCATTTGATTTCAAGTCAATCTTCGGTGGATTCACAGGTTCATGCATTATGTGGGGACTCAAGAGAGGACTCTACTCCAATGAGGCTGGTATGGGTTCTGCTCCAAACGCTGCTGCTAGAGCTGACGTATCTCACCCAGTTAAGCAGGGTCTGGTTCAGACACTTTCAGTATTCATCGACACACTTCTGATCTGCTCAGCTACAGCATTCATGTGCCTGTCAACACTGGATGTAACACCTACAGCTGATGTTGCTGGTGCTGCATATGTACAGGCTTGCATGGCAAGCTCACTCGGCGGATTTGGACCAGTATTCCTGTCAATCGCAATGTCACTGTTCGCGTTCACAACTCTTATCGGAAACTACTCATACTGCGAGGGTTGCCTGAACTTCATCATCAACAGAGACGCAACAAAGACAGAGGTTCTCATCTTCAGATGTATCGCTACATTCCTGATTTTCCTCGGAGCTATCTCAACAGCCGGACTCGTATGGGATACAGCTGACATGGCTCAGGGACTCATGGTAGTAACAAATATTCCTTCAATCGCTATCCTTGGTGGTGCGGCTTGCAAGTGTCTTGCTGACTACAAGAAGCAGCGTGCAGAGGGTAAGGATCCTGTATTCAAGGCTGCTGATATCGGTCTTGATCCAGAGAAGCTTGACTGCTGGAAGTAATCCTTACAAATTAGATAAACTCGCTCAGCCGAAAGGCTGAGCGTTTTTTAATTGGGCACTTTAGTGGGGAACAATCCCCCGGCTATGCCGGGGGTATTCATAAAGCTTTAGCTTCAAGCAAAAGAATAAAACCTCCAGAGGTATACTGTTGGTGCGGTCCGCCAACTGCACTAACAACCAAAGGAGGATTTATACATATGGATAATAAAGATATAAGTAGTCTATCACATTCCAGATGGCGTTGCCATTATCATGTCGTGTTCGCGCCGAAGTACAGAAGACAGGAAATCTATGGAAAGATTAAGGTGGACATCGGCAAAATACTAAGACAACTGTGCGATCAGAAGGGAGTAGAAATTATCGAAGCAGAACTGTGTCCGGACCATGTCCATATGCTGCTCGCAATTCCGCCTAAATACAGTGTTGCGCAGGTGATGGGATATCTGAAAGGGAAAAGTTCGCTGATGATTTTCGATAGACACGCAAACATGAAGTACAAATATGGAAACAGGCATTTCTGGTGCCGAGGCTATTATGTCGACACAGTAGGAAGAAACAAAAAAGCGATAGAAGAATACATTAGGAACCAACTGGCAGAGGATATAGCGAACGACCAGATAAGTCTGAAGGAGTACATGGACCCGTTCACGGGTAGTAAGAATACATAAGCAATAAAAAACAGCGCCTTTAGGCGCTGCTTGAAAACTAGATGCGATTGGCGGATCGTTCAGTGCGTCTTAAGACGCTGCAGGTAAAAGGCCCTTCTAGGGCCAGTGCAAACCACCAGTTTAACTGGTGGTTATGATT
>JAGHUT010000096.1 GCA_018064645.1 Candidatus Crickella merdequi
GTTCTCCATACACTGGTAATCGACCCCGCGGCGGCGCGCAAGGGCTACGCGACACAGTTCGTAGATTTCTACGAGAACTACGCCAGAGAGCAGGGCGCACCCTATCTTAGAATGGACACAAACGAGCGCAATACGAGAGCTCGTGCGTTATATAGAAAGCTTGGCTACGAGGAGATTGGAATCGTGCCATGTGTTTTCAATGGAATCGAAGGCGTTCAGCTGGTGCTTCTCGAGAAAAAAGCATAGTATCTCTCGAGGGGAAAGACAAGGAGGCGAGACATGGGTCTTTTTAGCAAGAAAATAAGCGAAGAAGAGAAACTGTATCAGGAAGAGAACAGGAAGCTACTGGAGGCATTCACTCCGACAAAGGCTCTGGGTGTTAAGAAAGTACAGGTTGCTACACAGTTCATATACGATGAAGACAGGAAACAGTTTGTTGTTGTGGAAGGTCCGGAGGATACTTTTAAGGAGAAGAATCCGTACGTGATTTCGTATGATCAGGTGAAGAGCGTTTCTCTTGAAATCGAGGAGACATGGTCCGAGGACAAGAACGAGTATGCACCTGCGGATGGAAGAAGGCTGCTTCAGAATCAGTATAAAGAAGTTTACTGGAGATATGATTTTTTCCTTATTATCGAAACGACTCACCCGTATGCGAAGACCATTCGCTACAAAATGAACTGGCACAAGACTGTTACCAAGGTTCCCAGCAAGCAGATTATGTTCTTCCGCCGCGGCTTTGAGCTTGGCGGTACATACACAGCCGCAGAGTTACCAGCACTTATCGAGCGAATGGAGCAGCTTCTCGTAGATGAGGCAAAGACCATTCATGGGGAGAAGGTTTTCGATACAATAACTCATCAGCGCCCCGACACAATTCTCGGCAAGCTGATTGAGGATGGCAAGGATGACATATATCTTAAGAAAATCGACAATATGACTAAACACATAAAGCGTGCGAATCGAATTGCAAAAATCCTTAATTCCTAGTAGAATGGTCGGGTACGATTTGAAGGGATAAAGGATAAAAATGAGAGATAAGACTAAAGGTAACATCGCCCTTCTTACCACAGCTATTGTGTGGGGAACGGGTTTCATAGGACAGAAGCTTGGAATGGCAACACTGCCGGCCATTGGTTTCAATGGATCGAGACAGTTTCTGGCAATGTTTGTGCTACTGCCGATTGCACTGGCGGGACTTAAGAAGTCCGGATATTTCGACAAGACAGCAAACAGCATAGCTGTGCTTGACGAGAGATATCGCAGAACTCTTAAGGGAGGACTGGTATGCGGAATATTCATGTCACTTGGCACAAACCTTCAGCAGATAGGTCTTGTTACAGTGTCTGCCGGCAAATCAGGCTTCATCACGGCAATATATATCGTTCTCGTTCCGCTGTTCAGTATTTTTCTTGGAGTGAAGCTGACAAAGAAGGTTGTTCTGTGCTGCACAATTGCAATGGTGGGCTTCGCCTTCCTCAGCCTGCGCGGCGGCCTTGGCGGAATAACTGCAGGAGACTGGCTGACACTTGCAAGCGCGGCCTGCTTTGCACTCCAGATCATAGCTGTAAACTATTTTGTAGATAAGGACAATGACCTTACAATATCTGTCATTCAGATGTTTGTAACAGGCGTGTCATCCCTGTTGATTTCATTTATCTTCGAGAACTACACCTGGGGCGGCTTCGTAGCCTGTCTGCCGGTTCTTATCTATATGGCGTGCGTACCAACAGCAATAGGATTCACGCTGCAGATTGTTGGACAGAAATACACAGACTCTACGACAGCATCCTTCCTCATGAGTCTGGAATCGGTGTTTGCAGTAATCTTCGGTGCATTGATTCTGGGAGAGCATATGAGCGGGAAGGAGCTTATCGGATGTGTGCTTATCTTCGTAGCAAATCTGCTCATTCAGATGGGAGATGCCGAGAAAAAAGAAGCGTAAAAGTGGTTCGCAGAACCACTTTTTTCTTGTCGCAATTTCACGAAATTTCACGAAATTGCGCGATTGTGCGGAATTGGCGCAAAATCACGCCGTTTGCCACACGATTGTGGCAATTTTAGCAAAATCGATATAAAGTGACACAAAATAAGCAGGTTCAACTCAAAAAACAGCCCGTTTGAGCGGAAATTCTTGTAGAACTTCCCCGAAAAGGCTGTTTTGCTTTTGTTATTGTTCAATAATTGTGTCAAATTGCTTCAGAAGCAGCGAATTTGCCACAATTTTGCAGATTTATTGTCTGAAAATGGATGCTTTGACACAATCGCGCTTTGAGTTCGCGGAACTACTTGCGACTTGCAAGTACTTCTCTATAATCCTTCAGATTCTTCTCAAGAAGTGTAGGTGTGTCGAGTCCATATGGACACTGGCTTGAACACTGTCCGCAGTGGAGGCACTCATCGACCTTCTCCATTGCGTCCTGATAGAAGTCATTGAAGTAAACCTGAGTTGGGCCTCTTCTGATGAGAAGTGACATTCTTGCGCAGTCGTTGATCTTGATGCCAACTGGGCATGGCATGCAGTAACCACAACCGCGGCAGAACTCGCCGGAGAGTTCCTTGCGCTCCTGCTCAACAAAAGCAGCCATCTCATCATCAAACACAGGAGTTTCCTTTGCGCATGCGAGGAACTGGTCAAGCTCCCACTCGTGCTGAACTCCCCAGATTGGAAGTACGTTATCATACTTATCGCAGAAAGCATAAGCAACATCAGCTCTTGTGATGAGTCCGCCTGACATTCCCTTCATTGCTACGAAGCCCATATCTGCAGCCTTGCACTTCTCTGCAAGCGCGATGTCTCTGTCAGATGCCAGGTAGTTGAATGGGAACTGAAGCAGCTCGTAGAGACCTGACTCAATTGCTTCTTCTGCTACTGGAAGACGGTGGTTGGTGATTGCGATATGGCGAATCTTGCCCTGGCGCTTAGCCTCGAGGCATGCATCATAGAGACCATCCTCTCCGCCTGGCTTTGGGCAGAACTCAGGATTGTGCAGCTGATATACATCGATGTAATCAGTCTGGAGCATCTTGAGTGAAGTCTCGAGGTCCTCCCAGAGTTTGTCTGCAGTAGTAGCCATTGTCTTTGATGCGATATAAATCTTATCGCGAGGGATGTTGTTCTTTGTAAAAGCAACGCCCATCTTCTCCTCGCTGTCTGTATATGCGCGAGCTGTATCGAAGTAAGTTACTCCGTTCTCGTATGCCTTAATGAGAAGCTTCTCTGCTTCCTCAAAACTGATTCTCTGAATTGGAAGAGCACCAAAACCATTCTTATCAGTGATGATTCCTGTGCTTCCAAGTCTAACCTGTCCCATGTGTCGCCCTCCTTAAAGCTTGTCGCTATAGTTTTAATCTAAGATTATAATACACTATAATAAATATGATACAATAATATCACAAATATGGTGCGCCTGGGCGGATTCGAACCGCCGGCCATTTCATTCGGAGTGAACTACTCTATCCCCTGAGCTACAGGCGCACAGCACAATTATTATACA
>JAGHUT010000083.1 GCA_018064645.1 Candidatus Crickella merdequi
TTGCAGAGCATACTTTCGATTATGACAAGTTCTGCAGAGGTCTTCAGCTGATGGTCTGGGGTTACTTTAAGAAACTTGTAATTGCTGACAGACTTGCAGTAGCAGTAACGACTGTATTTGACGGATATACTGCAGGAAATTTCAACGGACTTCAGACTCTCATTGCAATTATTGCATACGCCATCCAGATTTATACCGACTTCTCAGGTGGAATTGATATCATACGAGGTGCTGCAGAGGCTATGGGAATCGAGCTTGAGGAGAACTTCAACAGACCTTACTTCGGCAACAGTGTAGCTGAACACTGGAGAAGATGGCATATGTCATTAACCGGCTGGATGAGAGATTATGTGTTCTACTCACTTGCGCTATCCAAACTGTCCAACAGAATTGGAAAGTGGGGCAGAAAGACCTTCAAGGGACATGTTGGAAAGCAGATGCCTACCTTCCTGCCAACATTTACTACATTCTTCCTTATTGGAATATGGCATGGAGCAGGTCTTGGCTTCATCGTATATGGTTTCTATAACGCAATAATAATCGTTGCATCGCAGATGCTGCAGCCTATCTATGATAAAGCCAATTCTGCACTTCATATTAATGACCAAAGCTTCCTGTGGAAGGTATGGCAGATAGTAAGAACCTTTTTCATTATGACTATTGGAAGATGCTTTACCAGGGCAGAGAGTGTCGGGGTAGCGTTGCAGATGGTAGCAAATGGATTACACTTCTTTGGCAACAGTTTCAGCGAAAGTATGATGGGACTGGGCATGCAGAAGCATGATCTGATTATGGCAGTAATTGCTGTAATAGTTCTCTTTATTGTCAGCGTTATTCAGGAGAGAGGTGTTGTAATAAGAGACGCGCTTGCAGAGAAGAGTATAGCGCTTCGCTGGGTTGTGCTGATTGCAGGCATTCTATCTATTGCAGTATTTGGTGTATACGGAATAGGTTATAATGCCAGTGCGTTCATCTATAATGGATTTTAGAATATGGTGGCAAAAAAAGACAGCCGATAGGCTGTCTTTTTGTTTTGTTATATAACCCCTGGTCGTAGGAGCTTATTCGTTCTGCAGCTTCGTGATGAGTTCGAAGAGAGCTTCTGCTGAGTTGAAATTCTCAGGGAGAAGATCATTTACATCGATTTCTACATCAAATACATCGTTAACCTCTGATACGATTGAGATGATATCAAGAGAATCGATAAGATCGTCATCAATAAGTGTTGTTGCAGTTTCGAAATCAACATCCGGCTTGATTTCGCTCATAATTCTAATTAATTCTTCCATAATACTCCTAAGACCTTTCTAAAATTGTGGTGTTATTAGTGTTTTCCAAATAATGAACGGATAATGTCAACCCAGCTTCCCATGCTGTATGTTGATGGGAATAAGCTTGCGATGAAATCAAAAATAAACATTACTCTTCCTCCTTTCGTACACAAACCAGCATTTCTATATGATCTCATGAGGACGAAGCATATAATCAGTATCTTCGTCTATGAGTTCCAGCATTGCCTTTGCTGCAGCAGGGTAGAACTGAGTGCCTATGCCGTTCTTGATCTCCTGGCGAACCTGCTCCCTGCTGAGAGCTGTTCTGTAGCTTCTGTGTGAAGTCATGGCATCATATGCATCAGCGACAGAAATAATCCTTGCAATCATAGGAATATCTTCTCCTGCCACACCATTAGGATATCCGTTGCCGTCCCAGCGTTCATGATGATATAGAGCGCCAATATACAGGTCTGGCATCTCTCTGATACCTGAAAGGATGTCAGAACCTGATGTTGTGTGCGACTTAATAATATCATATTCTTCGTCTGTAAGGCGACCCGGTTTAGAAATAATTGCATCAGGTATTGCAATCTTACCTATATCATGGAGAAGAGCAACTCGCTCAATGTTCTCCTGAATATCTTTCGAAACATCCATACGCTTTGCCAGCATTACTGAATACTCGGAAACTCTGTGAGAATGACCATTGGTATATTTATCCTTGGCATCAATAGTACCTGTAAGAGCCTCGAGCATGTCGATGGAGAACTGGTTGATATGGTTCTTATCTTCAGTAATCTGACTGATCTGCATAATGTCTTTTGTTATCATTCCAGTTGAGATGAAGAGGAAAATGAGAACAATATATCCAAACAGCGTACAGTATATAAGCAGTGCATTATCGTACTTGAGAAGAGCTTCATTCTGCATGCTCGCAATATTAATAACAAATCTGAATACAAGCATGATCTCTGCTATAACAGGCATGAGAAGCATTGATGAATGAAACTGTTCAAAACTGTTGGAAATGCCATCTAATGGTATCGTAATGTATTTGAAAGTAAGCAGACTTGTTATTATCGGAATGATTATTGAAAGAATAATCGGTGCGACAGTGCCGTTATAAACAAGGCTGAATACCATTCCTATCATGTAGAAGGAGATATAAACGAAAAAAGGCACCTTTGTATTAGAACATCTTGCTGTTCTGGAGTAAATCCATGCAAAGGCGAAAGAAACAAACAGCGCAAATATGTCTGCGTATGCTGTAATATCTTCAAAAATCTCATTGGAAGGTATAAATACCGAAAGAATGCCATAGAATAATATGGAATAGAAATATACACAGAATGGAGAAATCAAAAAGAATGAGACGAACCCTGCAGTTCGCAACTCCGGTCTGAATAGTCTTTTGGTTGTCATCAGGTAAGCTGGGATAAAAACAAGCTGGCTGATGAAAAAACAAAGTTGATTAAATTCCATAGTGCACTGTGTTTAATATAACTAATACATTCATCTTACATTTTGGAGTATATATCATTAGTCACAGATAATCAAGGAAAAACGCGCATGTGACCAGATGTGACATGCGCGTTTTTCCTTTGATATATGGCATTGATAGACACTATGTGTCTTCAATAGGAGCGATAAAAAAGAACTCCCCAGCATTCTGCTGAGGAGTTCTAATGTTGTGTTAAGTTAAGAAACATTATTCCATACAGCAAAAGCATTCCTTCGATTGTTCGGAGAAATAATAATAATATTCGCTGCTATAATATGATCTTCTGCTCATTATCTGTATGAATTATACCTTTCGTTATTTCTATACTTATAATGTACGCTTTAGTAGATAATTTGTCAATTGAATATGTGAAAATATATCAAAATATTAAAACAATTTGTTTTTTAAACACAAAATAGCACACTTCCAGTAGAAAAAGGAGTCACTCTGGGTGACTCCTTTACTAAAATCTGTTTATCTTTCTTTGGTTATACCGCATGAATCGATAGATTCAGTTGTTCTTGGAGAGTTATCTCTTCCCTGATAGTACTTAGGCTCATCTATACCATCGAGAACTCTTGCAACTGCCTCCATCATCTCCTCGTGCTCAACTTCACCAGGATATACATAAATCGGAGCAATCCAGCCACATCGTCTTCTTATACTTTCTACCATATCATCGAATCTTACATATCTTCCTGTAAGAAGAATAGCATCTACTCTGCCTTCGAATGCTGCACTCAGAGCGCCGATTCCTTTGGCAAGGTTATAGCAGAAGCCATTCCAGACCTTCTCTGCTTCCTTATCTCCGTTAGCAATAAGCTCCTTGACATGCTCGCCGCTTGAGCTTCCGAAATAACTTACAAAACCGCCAGCACCTGCGCACATCTTTCTTGTCTCAGCGATTGTGTGACCAGCTTCGAGGTAATCAAGAAGATCCAGTACAGCAATGCTTCCTGTTCTGGTTGGAGTAAATGGACCATCTCCACCGGCAGCGTTATTGCCGTCGATCATATAACCGTTCTTATGTGCTGTTATTGCAATACCTCCATCAATATGGCAGGCAATGATATTACTGTTGTAGTAATCTATACCGTATGTATCACAGTGTCTTCTGATAGTTCCCTTGAGGTTAAGTGCGTGAGAAACAGATCTGCGCTTGATTCCTGCGATTCCAGTAACTCTTGCTTCATCACAATATTCATCTACGCAAACAGGATTAACTGTGAAGAGACGTCCACCGTATTTTTTCTGAAGCTGAGCGCCTAACTGGATACCAAGTGAAGAAGGGTGGATTATTCCTGCGACATTGGCGATTGTATCTCTCATCAGGTTGTCGTTGACTTCATATACACCTGCCTCCATCGGATAAACACATCCGCCTCTTCCAACAATAGCATCAACTCCACGCAGGTCGATGTTGTTCTCTTTAATGAATTCCTCTATAACCTTCATTCTATATGGCAGCTGGTCATTAATATTGTCAAAAGACAGCAGCACCTGTGCATCGTGGGTTACAGAAGTATCGAAAGTCTTCTCATCACCATTGAACAAAGACAGCTTTGTTGATGTTGATCCTGGATTGATTACAAAAATCTGATATGGCATATAAACACCTTCCTTACATTTTGTGTATATTTACTGTTCATTCATACTATACCACCATAACTGCCTAGTGTGAATTTTAATATGAGTAAAAGTTTATGAAAAATTTTGCATTATTTGAAATACAATACGAATGCTGAAAATTCAACGATAAAGGATGATTTTTTGACACAAAAATACATAATTTGCCCTAAAGGTTGATAATTTTGTAACAATTTACGAATCAATAATCGAAGAAAAAGCACTTTGTCGCTTCAACCAAAATACAGGCCGTTTTTTATAAAAATCAATGGATATTAATCAAAAAAATGCTGATTTGTAGCAAAAAAAGTGAATTTGGTCGATAAGCCAGGAAAAGATTCGTAAAAAATCGACATTCAAATTATGCTCATTAGTAAAATTTTACCAAAGCAAGTCGCCCTTCGTTTGACAAGAATTTGACAAACTTTATAATTGTATTCAGGAAATGAAATGGAAATGCGGGTTGTTTTATATGTATACACTTGGAATTGATATAGGATCAACAACATCTAAATGTGTGATTCTCAAAGATGGTGAGGAGATTGTTGCGAAGAGCATTCAGCTGGGCGGACTCGGTACAGATGGTCCTTCTGCTGCTCTTGCTGAGCTTTGGAATGCATCTGAGATCAAAGAATCTGATATCGCAAGAACAACTGTAACTGGATATGGAAGAATGAAATTCGAAGGCGGAGATGATGAAGCAAGCGAACTGACTTGTCATGCTCTCGGTGGACGACTTGTCTACCCAGGCCTTCGAACTGTTATTGATATAGGTGGCCAGGATGCCAAAGTAATAAGTCTGTCTGAAGACGGTCGCATGTCTAATTTCGTAATGAATGACAAGTGCGCAGCCGGAACAGGCAGATTTCTTGATGTAATGGCAAATATCCTCAAGATGGATGTTAATGACTTCGGCTCATGTGCAGCAGCATCGACTGAAGAGATTGCTATCTCAAGCACATGTACTGTTTTTGCAGAGTCTGAGGTAATAAGCCAGTTAGCAAATGGAGTAAAGAGGGAAGACCTCGTTGCAGGAATATGTACAAGTGTCGCAGTAAGAGTTGCGGCTCTGGCAAGAAGAGCAGGCGTTAAGGAGCTTGTCTGTATGTCCGGTGGAGTTGCTAAGAATGAAGCCGTTAGAAGGGCTCTTGAGAAAAGTCTGGATGTAGACATTGCATTTGATCCTCTCGCACAGTATTTCGGAGCAATAGGAGCAGCCCGCTACTCATATAACAAGTTAATAAAGCAACAACGGTAATGGTTGCATAGAGTATTTAAGGAGGAGATATATATGGCAGAAGAAGTAAAAAAGACCCCTCGTCCAGTGGATCCTAATTCTGCAAAGTATAAGCTCGGTAAGATTGCTTCCGATGCTTATGTGGATGCTATTGAGGCAAAGAAGCAGGGTAAACCAGTAGTATGGATTTCAAGTAATTTCCCTGTAGAGATTCCTGAGACTCTCGGTCTTGCAACAGTATATCCGGAGAACCAGGCAGCAGGAATTGCAGCACGTGGAGCAGGTCAGCGCATGTGTGAAGTTGCTGAGGCAGATGGATATTCAAATGATATCTGTGCTTATGCAAGAATCAGCCTTGCTTATGCAAAGCTGAGAGAGTGCCCGGAGCAGGAAGTTGCAATGCCGGATGCACTGCTCTGCTGTAACAATATTTGTAACTGTATGATTAAGTGGTATGAGAACCTTGCTCTCGATCTTAACATTCCACTGATTATGCTGGATATTCCGTTTAACCCTGATTATGATCCTACACCTGAGATTGTTGAATATGTAGGAGCACAGTTCTGGGATGCAGTTCATCAGCTTGAGGATATCTTCAATATCAAGTGGGATGATGAGAAGTTTAAGGAAGTAACAGGCTTCAGCTGCACAGCCAGCCGCGCATGGCTCGATGCAACATCAGAGGCTTGCCACATTCCTTCACCATTCAACGGCTTTGACCTTCTTAACCACATGGCAGTAATGGTAACAGCTCGTGGTAAGGCTGAGGCTGGCGAGGCAATGAACGTTCTTCTTAAGGAGTACAAAGAGAACCATGCAACTGGCAAGAGTACTTTCAGAGAGGAAGAGAAGTACAGAATCATGTTCGAGGGAATCGCATGCTGGCCATACCTCAGAGTTACTTCAAGAGGACTCAGAGACAGAGGTATCAACATGGTTACAACAATCTATGCTGATGCATTCGGATTTGACTATAACAGTTTCGATGAGATGATCGCAGCATACTGCAGCGTTCCTAATTCAATCAATCTTGAGAAGTCAAGAGATAAGAGAATTAAGCTCTGCAAGGCAAATCATGTAGAAGGTCTTCTCATTCATAACAACCGTTCATGCAAGCTGTGGAGTGGTTTCATGGCAGAGATGGGACGTCAGGTTGGAGCAGAGTGCGGAATTCCTGTAGCTCACTTCGATGGAGACCAGGCAGACCCAAGAAACTTCTCAGAGGCTCAGTACAACACTCGTGTTGAGGGTCTTATGGAAATTATGGAAGCTAATAAGTAAGGAAGGAGAATAGTTATGGTAAATGAGATTTTTGCAAAATTCCATGAGGTAGCTACATCTCCTCGTGCACAGATGGATAAGTACATCGCGGAGGGTAAGAAGGTTGTTCTTACTGCTCCAGTTTACACACCAGGAGAGATTATCCACTCAATGGGATTCGTTCCAATGGGTGCATGGGGTGGAGATGTACAGCTGGATAAGGCTAAGGAGTACTGTCCTGCATTCCTCTGCTCAATTGCACAGTCAATTCTCGAGCTTGGAATGGATGGAGTATATGACGGAGCAAGCGCTCTCGTTATCCCTTCACTTTGCGACACACTGAAGACACTGGGTCAGAACTGGAAGTACGCAGTTAAGGGAATTCCTTTTATCCCAATGACATACCCACAGAATCGCAAGCCTGACTACGGCGTGAAGTTCACAAGAGCAGGCTATGAGAGAGTTATAAAAGATCTTGAGGCTATCGGCGGAGTGTTCGACAATGCGGCACTCGCTGAGTCCTGCAAGATTTACAACAAGCATAACGAGGTTATGCGTAAGGTTGACGAAGTAATCGCTAAGCACCCTGAGGTTACTGCTGTACAGAGAAGCGATGTATTCAAGAGTGCATTCTTCATGTCAGCTGAGGAGCACACAGCTCTCGTTGAGGAACTCATTGCTGAACTGGAGAAGACACCAGCTGGCGAGGCTGATATGGGCATCGTTGTATCAGGTATCCTGACAGATGCACCACAGCTGAACGAAATCTTCGATGAGATGGGAATGCATATCGTAGCAGACGATGTTGCAGCTCAGTCAAGACAGTATCGTACAGATGTACCTTGCGGAGACGATGCACTTCAGGCTATGGCTGAGAAGTTCAAGGCTATGGACAACTGCTCAGTTCTCTATGATGTAGAGAAGAAGAGAGTTCAGCTCATCGCTGATACAGCCAAGGCTAGAGGCGCTAAGGGCGTAGTAGTAGTTATGACAAAGTTCTGTGACCCAGAAGAGTTTGACTACCCAATCATCAAGAGAGTCTGTGAAGCTGCCGGAATTCCGGTTGCACTGGTAGAGGTTGACCGTCAGATGGTGCAGTTCGAGCAGATTCGTACAAATCTCGAGACATTCCGCGACATGCTGAGCATGTAGCAAATAAATATAATTTTTTTACACAGGAATAAATGGAGGAATGAAATGGCAAAGAGACCTTTAGAGGGAATCAAGGTAGTAGAGCTTGCAACTTTTATCGCAGCTCCTTGTACAGCTAGAGTACTTGCAGACCTTGGTGCAGATGTTATCAAGATTGAGGCTCCTGCTGGAGATCCGCTCAGATATACAGCAGTTAATGAGGGAAGACCTCTTACTCACCTTGAGAACACATCATATGACCTTGAGAACGCTGGTAAGAGATGTGTAACACTTAACACAAAGACACCAGAGGGACATGATGCTCTTGAGAAGATGATCAGCGAGGCTGATGTATTTATCACTAACATGAGACAGTCCCCACTTAAGAAGATGGGATTTGACTATGACACACTTCACGCTAAGTACCCATCACTCGTATTCGGATATGTATCAGGATACGGAGAGAAGGGTCCTGACAAGGATCTTCCTGGATTCGATTTCACAGCATTCTACGCTCGTGGAGGAATCCTCGGACCACTGAGAGATTCAGACAGCGTGCCAATGCTGACAGTTCCTGGTTTTGGAGACCATCAGGTATCAATGAATCTGGCAACAGGAGTTCTTGCAGCTCTCTTCAAAGCCAAGATGACAGGTGAGGGAGATAAGGTAGTTGTATCACTTCTTCACAGTGCTATATGGGATATTTCTCTGGTACTTCAGGCTAGCCAGTACGGTGCAGAGTCAATGAAGTTCCCAATGAAGAGAAGCAACATTGCTAACCCACTTACAGTTTGCCACAAGACAAAGGACGGCAAGTGGCTGCAGATTGCAATGCCTCAGTATGACAGACATTACCCAGTATTCATGGAGGCAGCAGGCCATCCAGAGCTGGTTGGAAATCCTAAGTACTATCCACAGGCTGCTCTTCAGGCTAACAGAGAAGAGTTCTATGACATTCTCGTAGACATTATGGCTTCAAAGGATCTCGACGAGTGGACAAAGATTATGGATGCAGCAGATCTTCCTTACGCAATTGCACAGAACTGGGAAGACCTTCTCCAGGATCAGCAGGCTTGGGGTTCAGACTGCTTCTACGAGATGGAGTACCCTACAGGCGCTAAGAGAACTCTCGTAAGACCTCCAATGATGTTTGAGGAGACAGGACTTCCTCCATATGAGAGAGGACCTTACCCAGGAGAGCATACAGAGTCAGTTCTCAAGGAGTTCGGATATACAGACGAGCAGATTGCAGCAATGGTAGAGTCTGGTGCAGCTGTTAAGCTTGATCCGGCAACTCTTAAGTAAAATCTATAACGGGCATAGAGACTAGTAAGCATTGCGGCCTTTCAGGCTTCGTATATTCGGAGCCTGGAGGTTCTCTAGAAGATAATATGGAATAGGAGATAATACTATGAAAATTACTGCTTATGAAGTTAGACCAGATGAGAGAAATACACTTATCAGACTTTGCCAGGAGAGGGACATCGAACTGGAAATGACATCAGAGAATCTTAATGCTGAGACAGTTGGCTTATCAAAGGGCTCAGATGGAGTTACAACTCTTGGTCAGTCAACCTACAGCAACGAGGTAATTGATGCTCTGAAGGAGAACGGCGTTAAGGTTCTTGCTGCAAGATGCGTAGGTTTCGATCACATGAACAGAGATTACGCTGAAGCTCAGGGTTTCAAGCTCTGCCACGGATCATACGGTCCTAACGGAGTTGCTGAGTTCACAATCATGACAATGCTCATGGCTCTTCGTCAGATGAAGAGAGCTATGGCTAATACTGATGACAAAGACTTCACATTGAAGGGAAAGCAGGGACGTCAGCTTGGATCACTTACAGTAGGTGTATTTGGAACAGGAAGAATCGGATATCACGTAATCAAGCTTCTCAAGGGCTTCGGATGCAGAATCATCTGTAATGATGTTTATGAGAATCCAGTAGTACGTGAGATTGCTGAGTATGTACCATTTGACACACTCCTTGCTGAGTCAGATGTTATTACACTTCATGCACCACTTCTTCCATCAACAGCAGGTATCATCAACGAAAAGAATATCGCTAAGATGAAGGACGGAGTAGTACTTATTAACAATGCAAGAGGAGCACTGCTTGATATTGATGCAGTAATCAAAGCTCTCGAGAACGGCAAGTTCGCAACACTTGTTATGGATGCGTATCCAGGTGAGGAAGGAATTATCCACGTACCACACGAGGAGGATATCGTAATAAATACATTCGGTGAGAAGGACAGCTGGCTCAAGCTTCAGTACATCAGATCATTTGTTAACGTAATTCACACTCCACATATGGCATTCTTCACTAGAGAGGCTGCTGAGCAGATGTGCGAGGCTGGAGTAACAGGTATCTATGAAGTACTTACAGAGGGCAAGTCAGCACATGAACTGCCACCTAGACAGGCATAATTTATTAATGGAATGCACAGCATAAATGCGAAATGAAGGTGCTGCTGCATTGGTAATTAGATTTAATAGGAGGATAATATGATTCTTGATAAGAAACATGCGCTTCAAAGAAAACTCTTCCGTGAGTTCGCTGAGAACGAGTTCACAAAGGAGCTTCAGGATGAGTTAGAGGCTACTGGAGAATTTAACTGGGACATCCATAACAAGATGGCTAAGTATGGCTTCATGGGAACAAAGATTCCTGAGGTATACGGCGGACAGGGCGGAGATTATCTGTCATATGCAATCATGGATGAGGAGCTGGCAAGACAGAACCTGTGTCTCTCGATCTATGCGAATACATCAAATTCACTGGGTGGTGGTCCTCTCATGATCGCCGGCAGCGAGGAGCAGAAGCAGAAGTATCTGCCACCTGTTGCAAGCGGAGAGAAGATTCTCGTATTCGGACTTACAGAGCCAGGTGCTGGATCAGATGCCGGCGGAACAACTACAACAGCTATTCCTGATGGAGACGATTTCATCATCAACGGAAGAAAGTGCTTCATCTCAGGAGCTCCTGTTGCAGACTGGATTATTATTTTCGCTAAGACAGACCTCACAAAGAAGGGCTCAAGAGGAATCTCAATGTTCATCGTTGACATGAATCTCCCAGGCGTTTCGCTTGGAGCACATGAGAAGAAGATGGGAATTAAGGGTTACCCAACATGCGACGTAGTATTTGAGGATGTAAGAATTCCTAAGGAGAACCTCATCGGACCTCTTCACAAGGGATTCCAGTATGCTATGAAGACTCTTGACGGTGGAAGACTTGGAGTTGCTGCAATGTCAGTTGGTCTTGGTCAGGCTTGTATCGATGAGGCTGTTAAGTATGCTAAGGAGAGAAAGCAGTTCGGTAGACCTATCGCAGATTTCCAGGGTGTAAGCTTTATGATCGCTGATATGGAGGCTGAGATTGAGGCTGCAAGACAGCTGGTATATCACGCTGCAGTTCTTAAGGATGCGGGTGACCCAGAGGCTGGACTTGCTTGCTCAAAGGCTAAGTACTTCGCTGCAGAGGCTGCAAACAGAGCTGCTTACAAGGCAGTACAGATCCACGGTGGTTACGGATATATCGCTGAGTATAGAGTTGAGAGACTCTACAGAGATGCTCGTATCCTCTCAATCTTTGAGGGAACATCTCAGATTCAGCAGGTTGTTATTGCTAACGGACTTTTAAAGTAAGAGAAGGAGGACATGGAAAATGAAAATTATCGTAACAGTAAAGCAGGTTCCTGATACCTCTGGAAAGGTAGCAGTTAACGCTGACGGAACACTGGATAGAGCTTCAATGCAGACAATCATCAACCCTGATGACCTTAACGCTGTTGAAGCTGCTCTTTCACTCAAGGATGAGTATGGATATAAGGTTGTAGTATTCACAATGGGACCAGCTCCTGCTGAAGGAATGCTTAGAGAGCTGATGGCTATGGGCGTTGACGAGACTGTTCTCGTATCAGCAAGACAGTTTGGTGGTTCAGATACATATGCTACATCACAGATTCTTGCTGCAGCTATTGATACATATGGATTTGATGATGAGGACATCATCATGGCCGGTCGTCAGGCTATCGATGGAGATACAGCACAGGTTGGTCCTCAGATTGCTGAGAAGCTTCACCTTCCACAGGTAACATATGCTGGAGATATTAAGAAGGACGGAAAAGTTCTCACAGTTAAGAGAATGCTTGAGGATGGATATATGACAATCAAGGTTAAGACACCTTGCATGATTACATGTATCAAGGAACTCAACGAGCCACGTTACATGACAGTAAACGGAACTGTAAAGTGCTGGGATATGCCACTTACAGTTATGGATTATGAGGCACTCAAGGATCATGAGCTTATCGATGCAACAACAATCGGTCTTAAGGGTTCACCTACTAACATTTACAAGTCATTCACACCTCCACAGAAGGGTGTTGGAATGATGCTTGAGGGCTCCGGCAAGGAGACAACAGACAAGCTGGTAGGAATTCTTACAGCTAAGCACATCATCTAATGAGAAAGGAGTAAGATAATGTCATATAACAGTGCAGATATCGCTGCTTTCAAGAATGTATGGGTTTTCTGTGAGCAGCGTCAGGGCAAAATGATGCCTACAACATTCGAACTTATTTCAGAGGGTCGCAAGCTTGCTGATGAGCTTGGCGTAGAGCTCTGCGGAATTCTCCTTGGAGATGATGTAGACGGAATCGCTAACGAGCTTGGTGGATACGGTGCAGACAAGGTATATGTATGCAACAGCCCTCTTCTGAAGAACTATACAACAGACGGTTATACAAAGGTTATTTCAGACGTAGTAGAGGAGCTCAAGCCGGAGATTATGCTTTTCGGAGCATCAAACATCGGAAGAGACCTTGCTCCACGTTGTGCAGCAAGACTTCACACAGGTCTCTGTGCTGACTGTACACACCTTGATGTAGACCTTGAGGGATACAAGGAGTTCCTGAGAACAGGTTCATCACTTGATATCGATAACATGAAGTGGGACAGCCCTCTCTTCGATGTAAACGTTAACCTCAAGATGACAAGACCTGCATTCGGTGGACACCTTATGGCTACAATCGTATGCCCAAGATTCCGTCCAGCAATGGCTACAGTAAGACCTGGAGTAATGCAGAAGAGACCTTTCGACGAGGCAGCAGCTAAGGCAGTTGAGATTATCCACCCAGAGTTCTCACTCACAGAAGCTGATATCGAGACAGAGGTAGTAGAGATTGTAAAAGCTGCTAAGAAGATGGTAGACCTTATCGGAGCAGATTTCATCGTATCAGTTGGTCGTGGAATCGCTAAGGACGTTGAGGGCGGAATTGCAATTGCTGAGGCAATCGCAGAGGAACTCGGTGGAGTAGTTGGTTCATCCCGTGCCGTTGTAGATGCTGGCTGGATCAGTGCTGACCACCAGGTTGGACAGACTGGAAAGACTGTACACCCTAAGGTTTACATAGCTCTTGGTATCTCAGGAGCTATCCAGCACAAGGCTGGTATGCAGGATTCTGAGTGCATCATCGCTGTTAACAAGAACGATGCAGCACCTATCTTCGAGATCGCTGACTACGGTATTGTAGGCGACCTCTTCAAGGTTGGACCTCTTCTCCTTGACTCAATCAAGGCTGCAAAGGCTAACGCTTAATCGCATTATTAATAATCGGCTCCTCCCCGATAAGGGGAGGGGTCGTTTTACCATTTATCGGGGGTAAAGAATTAAGTATGGATAATAAGACTTATAACATCATTGCGATCAATCCAGGTTCGACATCGACTAAGATTGGCTTTTACCACAACGATGAAAAAGTCTGGATTGAGAATATACACCACGAGAAGGACGAGCTTGGACGATTCTCATGTATTCAGGACCAGCTCTACTATCGTTGGGAAATGGTTGAAAAATACTGTGCTGAGCACGGTGTTGACCTGTCTAAAGTTGATGCTTTTGTCGGAAGAGGCGGCGGTATGGTAGGCTGCTCCGGCGGAGTATATGAAATCAATACAACAATGCTTAAAGACTGTATTGCTGCAGCTTCAGGCGTTCCGCACCCTGCAAATCTTGCACCGCAGATTGCATGGAAGCTTGCTGAGAAGTACGGCGTTAAAGCTTTTACGGTCAATTCGCCAGATACCGATGAGCTTCAGGATATAGCAAGAATATCCGGTCTCAAAGGATTATATAGACAGAGCCATTGCCACAGCCTCAACCAGAAAGAGGTAGCATACAGATTCTGCAAAGAGAGAGGTCTCAAGTATGAAGAGACTGATCTTATCGTATGTCACTTCGGAGGCGGATGTTCAATCACAGTTCATCATAACGGAAAGATGATCGACACAAGCGACAGCCTCATCGGCGATGGCCCAATGACACCTACAAGAGCAGGAATACTTCCTAACTCTATTGTTTTCAAAATGGCTTACAGCAAGGAGTATCCATCAATGATAGGACTTGAGACCAAGCTGATAAGAGAAGGCGGACTTATCGACCATCTTGGAACTTCAGATATTCAGGAGATAGAGAGAAGAATCGATGAGGAGAATGATGAGTATGCAAAGCTTATTCTTGAAGGAATGGCATACCAGTTTGCGAAGGCTATTGGTGAATACTCAGTTGTTCTGAAGGGCAAGTTTGAAGCGATTCTCCTTACTGGTGGAGTTGCAAGAAGTGAGCGAATCATGAATATGGTTAAGTCATATGTTGACTGGATCGCACCTGTGTACGTGTTCCCGGGAGAGCTTGAAGTTGCTGCTCTGGCAGCAGGCGGATACAGAGCGCTCATTGGAGAGGCAGAGGTAATGGAGTACACTGGAAAGCCTGTATTTACAGGATTTCATTCGGAGCGTTACGGCTTATAGGAGAATATGCAAAAATCAGCGACAAAGTCGCTGTTTTTTGTTGCGCTTCTGTCGATACTGAATAACGATTGTTGAAAAATTAACGAAAATCCTATATTATTATTCAGCGAAAAAATAGATTGGAGAATAATTAAGAGAATAATGAGAAGAGATGGAAGAAGGGTCAAAGTAGATGACCCTATGTATTATCTGATTCCGCATTTCATGCCGCACAGATATGACTCTATGAACATGGTTACAGTTGATGTACCTGTTGAACCAATGAAAGAATATATTAATCAGAAAAGAAGAGAAGGGCAGACAATAAGCCACATGGCGATTTTTCTGGCTGCTTATCTTAAGACACTCGAGGATTATCCTGCTCTAAACAGATTCATTGCCAACCGCAAGGTATATGAGCACAAGGATATAAAGGTTGCTCTTGCCGTGCTTAAGAGTAGCGGGGAGGATACTCTTTCGAAGATTGATCTTGTTCCCGAGGACACAATTTACACTATTCAGCAGAAGCTTACAGACTATGTAGAGACTAATTCTGCAGATGGTGACAATAACATTCTTGACAAGGCTATGAAAGTCTTTACTGGTCCTCTTCTTCCTGTAGCAGGTGGAGCTATAAAGGTTCTTCGTGGAATGGACAAGCTTGGCCTTCTGCCGCAGAGCCTTATTGATGTAAGCCCTTTCCATGCAAGCCTTCTGGTCTCAAATCTGGCCAGCATAAGAGCGCCGCACATCTATCATCACATATATGACTTCGGAACAACAAGCATGTCTATCACAATGGGTAAGTACAGAGATGTTCCAAAGAAGACTAAGGATGGCTATGAGTTTGAGAAGTGCATGCCTCTTGGTTTTGTAATCGATGAGAGAATTGCAAACGGCTACTACCTGACAAGCTCCTTCAACAGAATGAAGAAATATCTGACACATCCGGAACTTCTGGAGAAATAGCAGTCAAAAGACACCTGATAAAGGTGTCTTTT
>JAGHUT010000022.1 GCA_018064645.1 Candidatus Crickella merdequi
TTACATCCATTTTTTCCATAAATCCAGGAGAAAAATGGTTTCAAAGGGATGTAATTTATGACTCTATCAGAGTATAGGGAAAAAGCTCTGTCTCGCCAGCCGGCTAACAACTCATCCGCTCAGCAAACAAGCGAACAGGTCGCTCCAAACATATGACACAGAGCTGCTAATAGTGTATAATCACCTCATCACCTGAGTACGATTAAGATAGGAGAAGACTGATGAAATTCAAAATGATTCACGAAAACTATAATGTTTTCGACATGGAGAGGTCGCTGGAATTCTATGAGAAAGCCCTCGGTATGACCGAGAAGCATAGAAAAGAAGACCCGGAAGGAAACTTCAAGATTATTTATGTTGGTAATGATGAGTCTGATTTCGAGCTTGAGCTGACCTGGATCAAGGAGATGGACAGACCTTATAATCTGGGAGATGAGGAGTTTCATCTGGCCTTTAGAGTAGACGATTTTGAGGCTGCACATAAGCTCCACGAGGAGATGGGCTGCATCATCTTTGAGAATGAGGAGATGGGAATATATTTCATTCAGGATCCAGATGGATACTGGCTTGAAATACTTCCAACAAGATAAATGATTAGAATTGAAAGAGTTACTGTGGCGGATGCGCCAGAGCTGGTGTCGATTTACGGACCCTATGTGACCGATACAGCGATTTCATTTGAATATGTGATTCCTACAGTAGAGGAGTTTGCAGAGAGAATTAAGGATATTTCCAGCAGACTTCCATATATTAAGGCTGTTGAATATGATGATGACGAGGAATCCGGCAGAATTCTTGGTTATGCATACGCAGCTCCTTTTAAGTGGCGTAAGGCCTATGACTGGTCTGTTGAGACAACCATATATCTCAGGGCTGATTACAAGGGTAAAGGCCTTGGACGACGTCTGTATGAGGTGTTGGAGGAGTCGCTGAGAGGAATGGGCATTCTTAATATGAACGCCTGTATTGCAGTTCCTTCCGGCGATGATGATCCGTATTTGACTGATGGCAGTCAGAGGTTTCACGAGAGGATGGGCTTCCGGCTGGTTGGTACTTTTACAAATAGCGGCTATAAGCTTAATCGCTGGTACGACATGATCTGGATGGAAAAGATGCTTGGCGAGCATTGCGCCGAGCAGCCGGAGCCGCGTTTTGGAGAGTGGGATATCTAGTAAAAACGAGACCATTTCGAAATGGTCTCGTTTTTCTTTGTTGCAGAATCAGAGTCGGTCCCTTTTTGAACCATTTGGTCTTTGAGGACCGTCCCCCCCTTTTATTTAATCTCCGTATCACAGTATACGCATCTGTATATTTTGCGGTCTGCATCTGTCAGTTTGAATTCCTGTGGCAGCTCCTGCTCTGTTGAGGTGATGCATCTTGGGTTCTTGCACTTGAGAATTCCTTTTACTGTTGAAGGAAGTGTCAGGTGCTCGCGTTTTGCAAGTTCACCGTTCTTAATGTAGTTTACTGTGATACCTGGGTCGATGTAGCCGAGGATATCGAGGTCAATGTCCATAACCTGGTCGATTTTGATGATGTCCTTCTGGCCCATTTTTGTGCTCTCTGCTCTGTTGATCATTGCAACCGTGCAGTTGAGCTTATCCAGGTGGAGGATTTCAAAAATCTCAACGCCTTTGCCTGCTGTGATGTGGTCCAGCACGATTCCGTCTTTAATCTGTCCAATTATCATACTGTCACCTCCAGAAGTTTGAGAATAAGAGCCATTCTCATGTATTTGCCGTTAAGAACCTGCTTGAAGTAGCATGCTCTTGGGTCGTCGTCAACGCTTACAGAGATTTCGTTAACTCTTGGCAGCGGATGCATTACAATCATGTCTGCTCTTGCATCCCTGAGCTTGTCAGTATCGAGGATGTATGTATCCTTCAGACGCTGATACTCTGCCTCGTTGACGAAACGCTCTTTCTGAACTCGTGTCATATAGAGAACATCCAGTTCAGGAATTGAATCCTCAAGGCTTGTAACTTCCTTGTACTCGATTCCGTTTGCTTCGATTACATCTGTGATGATGTAGCGAGGAACCTTGAGTTCTTCAGGGCTGATGAGTACAAATTTGACTCCCTTGTAGCGTGACATTGCGCTGATCAGAGAGTGAACTGTACGACCGAACTGAAGGTCTCCGCAGAGGCCGACTGTCAGATTGTTGAAAGTGCCTTTCTCACGGTAGATTGTGAGAAGGTCTGCAAGTGTCTGTGTTGGGTGATAGTGGCCGCCGTCTCCTGCATTGATTACAGGAACGCTTGCCGCTCTGCTTGCAACAAGAGGGGCGCCTTCTTTAGGATGACGCATTGCGATAATATCCGCATAGCAGCTTACTGCACGAACAGTGTCTGATACGCTTTCTCCCTTTGAAGCAGAGCTGCTCTTAGCCTCAGAGAAGCCGAGAACATTGCCGCCCAGTTCGTACATTGCAGCCTCGAAGCTGAGCCTTGTTCTTGTAGAAGGCTCGAAGAAAAGTGTAGCAAGTTTTTTTCTTTTGCAGCTGTCTGCGTATTTGTCAGGCTTATCGATGATATCAAGTGCGGTATCGATAAGTTGCTGAATCTCTTCTGTTGAGAGCTGCATGATGTCGATGAGATTGTTCATTTGCCAGCCTCCTTATCCGATAAAATCAGCACAGCATCTCTCGTAAGCTTCCACTGGGTCCGCAGCCTGTGTGATAGGGCGCCCAACTACGATGTAGTCAGAACCGATTTCTTTAGCTGCAGCAGGAGTCATAACTCTCTTCTGGTCGCCCTTGTCTCCGTCGGCAAATCTGATTCCAGGTGTGATTGTCAGGAACTCATCTCCGCAGATGTTGTGAACCTTCTCTGCTTCCTGTGCAGAGCATACTACTCCATCAAGATTAGCTTTTTTTGTATTGAGAGCATAGTGCATTACAACCTGGTCGATTGGCTTCTCGATGAGAAGGTCCTCTTCGAGAGCATCCTGATCTGTTGAAGTGAGCTGAGTTACAGCGATGAGAAGAGGTCTTTCGCCTCCTTCAGGTGTACCAGCCTCCAGACCCTCAAGAGCAGCTTCCATCATTCTGATTGTACCACCCGCATGGCAGTTAACAATATCAGCACCAAGGGCAGCAAGGACTGTCATTGATTTTTTTACTGTGTTAGGAATATCGTGAAGTTTAAGGTCAAGGAAAACCTTGTGACCTCTTGCCTTGAGCTCCTTTACGATAGCAGGGCCCTCAGCATAGAAAAGCTCCATTCCGATTTTTACAAATGGCTTACGACCTGTGAACTGGTCCAGGAACTTATATGTGTCCGCTGCTGAAGCAAAATCACATGCAACAATTACATCTTTACCCATAATCCCTCCTTATTTGTGTGCGGCGCCGATAATGTCCGCAAGATTGTCGATTCCATACTTGTCCATTGCGGCAGGGAGGTCGTTGATGATATCTCTGCAGGCAAATGGATTTACTAGATTTGCTGCGCCAACTTCTACTGCAGTCGCACCAGCCATCATCATCTCAATTACATCTTCAGCTGAGCTTACGCCACCAATTCCGATTACAGGAATTGATACGGCGCTTGCAACCTGATATACGCATCTGACAGCTACAGGGAAAACCGCCGGTCCTGAGAATCCGCCTGTTGTGTTGGCAATCAGCGGAGCCTTCTTGCGAAGGTCGATTCTCATTCCAAGGAGGGTGTTGATAAGGCTGATTGCATCTGCGCCAGCCTCTTCGCATGCCTTGGCGATTGCGACGATATCTGTAACATTAGGTGTGAGCTTGATGATTACAGGCTTTGTAGTTACAGCCTTAACTGCTCTTACAACTTCTGCAGCAGCGGCAGGGTCAGTTCCGAAGCTCATTCCTCCGCCGTGTACGTTAGGGCAGCTGATGTTTACTTCAAGCCAGCCTACCTGAGGCTCCTTGTCCAGCTTCTCACATGTGTATACGTATTCCTCAACTCCGAAACCGCTTACATTGGCCATTACAGGCTTGTGGAAGCATTTAGCCAGCTTAGGGAGTTCCTCTGCGATCACGGCATCTACACCAGGGTTCTGAAGACCTACAGCGTTGAGCATTCCTGACGAACACTCTGCAATTCTTGGAGTAGGGTTGCCGAAGCGAGGCTCCTTGGTTGTACCTTTGAAAGAAAAAGTTCCAAGGCAGTTAATATCATATATCTCTGCAAACTCATATCCGAATCCGAAGGTTCCCGAAGCCGGAATAACAGGGTTGTCCATTTCGATACCGCAGAGACTGACTTTAGTTCTGTTTACCATAGGATTTCCCCCTTTCTCATTACAGGACCGTCTTTGCAGATTCTCTTATATCCTGTGATTGTCTTGCATGTGCATCCCATGCATGCGCCGAAGCCGGAGCACATTCGCTCTTCGAAGCTCATCTGGCCATCTGACTCTGTTGCTACATATACTGCTTTAAGCATAGGAGTTGGTCCACATGTGCAGAAGTAGTCGTAGCTCTCTGGCAGTACATCTGTTACAAAGCCTTTTGTACCGTAAGTTCCGTCTGCTGTTGCTACTCTGATGTCAACGCCAAGCGCCTTGAATTCTTCTTCGAAGAAAACATCGCACTCAGAGTTGAATCCCAGAACAACTGTAACCTTGCGACCTGAAGCCAGGAGTTTTTTTGCAAGAAGATACATTGGTGGAACACCTACACCTCCGCCGATGAGAAGCACTGTTGCATCTTCAGGGATAAGGGTAAGGTCATAGCCGTTACCAAGTCCTGTGAGTACATCAAGTGCTTTGCCAGGCTTCATCTCTGACATCATCTCCGTGCCCTTGCCCACGAGCTTGTAGATTATGGTTACTGTATCTTCTGTAAGGTCGCACACAGAAATAGGGCGACGAAGATAAAGTCCATCAAGCTGGATGTTAATGAACTGGCCTGGTGCGCTGATTGCGCTTACATCACCCTCGAGGACCATGAGATATACGTCCCTGGCGATGCATTTATTCTCTTTGATTGTTAATAATACCTGTTTCATAATTCTAATTATACAAGATAACCGCTGCGATTGTCACAGCGGTTATATGATTTTGTTTGAGATTAAGCGTCGATTGTTGAGATTGTCTGTGTTGTCTCCTCGAGAACATCCAGAAGTACACTTACTGTATCAAGTGATGTGAAAAGTGTTGTGTTGTTCTCTGTTGCACAGAGTCTGATCTGAGCTCCGTCACTCTCCTGAGCGGTATCTCCGATGTTTCTTGTGTTGATCAGGTAGGAGATGTGGCCGTCTCTGATAGCATCGAGGATTGCAGAGCTTCCCTGGCTCAGCTTGTCGAGGGATCTTGTCTTGATTCCCTGCTCCTTGAGGTACTTAGCTGTTCCTCTTGTAGCCTCGATGTTGAATCCGAGGTTGTAGAATCTTCTTACAAGTGGAAGTGCCTCAATCTTGTCATCTCCTGCAAGAGTTACGAATACTGTTCCGTAGTTCTTCAGCTTCATTCCTGATGCCTGAAGAGCCTTGTAGAGAGCTCTGTTCAGCTTGTTGTCGTATCCGATAGCCTCTCCTGTTGACTTCATCTCAGGTGAGAGGTAAGCATCGAGTCCGCGCAGCTTGTTGTATGAGAATACTGGAACCTTAACGTAGAATCTGTTCTTCTCTTCTGGGTAAAGTCCGAAGATTCCCTGCTCCTTGAGGCTCTTTCCGAGGATTACCTCAGTAGCGATGTCAGCAAGTGAGTAACCTGTTGACTTTGAAAGGAATGGAACTGTTCTTGATGAACGTGGGTTAACCTCGATGATATATACATCGTCGTTCTCATCTACGATGAACTGGATGTTGTAAAGACCAACGATTCCGATTCCAGGTCCAAGCTTCTTAGCGTACTGGAGGATTGTTCCCTTAACCTTGTCTGATACGCTGAATGTTGGGTATACGCTGATTGAGTCTCCTGAGTGAACTCCGGTTCTCTCAACAAGCTCCATGATTCCAGGTACGAATACATCTACGCCGTCGCAGATAGCATCAACCTCAAGCTCCTTACCCATGATGTACTTGTCTACAAGTACAGGCTTGTCTTCATCAATCTCTACTGCAGTCTTGAGGTACTGTCTCAGCTGCTCCTCGTCGTTAACGATCTGCATAGCACGTCCGCCAAGTACGAATGAAGGTCTTACGAGTACAGGGTAGCCAATCTCAGCAGCGGCCTTAACTCCATCCTCAATCTTTGTAACTGCCTGACCCTTAGGCTGTGGAATGTTCAGGTCGAGCAGAATCTTCTCAAAGCTGTCTCTGTTCTCAGCTCTCTCGATAGCCTCGCAGTCAGTTCCGATGATTTTAACGCCTCTGTCTACCAGTGGCTGAGCAAGGTTGATAGCTGTCTGTCCACCAAGTGAAGCGATTACGCCATCTGGCTGCTCGAAATCGATGATTGCCATTACATCCTCTGGTGTAAGTGGCTCGAAGTAGAGCTTGTCAGATGTTGTGTAGTCTGTTGAAACTGTCTCAGGGTTATTGTTGATGATAATAGCCTCGTAGCCAGCTCTCTTGATTGTCTGTACAGCGTGTACTGTTGAGTAGTCGAACTCAACTCCCTGTCCGATTCTGATAGGACCTGCACCGAGAACGATGATCTTCTTCTTATCTGTAAGCCTTGACTCGTTCTCTCCTGTGTATGATGAGTAGAGATAAGCGATGTACTCACCAGTATGGAGTGTGTCTACCATCTTGAAGATAGGTGTGATCTTATTCTCCTTACGGAAGCTGTATACGCTGATCTCATCTGTGTTCCAGAGCTTAGCGATAAATGCATCTGAGAATCCCATCTGCTTAGCAGCCTTGAGTGTCTCTGTGCAGTTAATGTTAGCCTTGAGAGCATTCTCCATATCTACAATCTTCTTGAATGACTCAAGGAAAAGGTCTGTAATCATTGTTACTTCGTGGAGTTTCTCGATTGATGCGCCTCTTCTTAAGAGCTCAACGATTGCGAACATGTTGTCATCTCTGAACTCTGAGATGTACTCGAAGAGCTCATCATCTGTCATGTCGTCGAATTTTGCCATCCAGAGGTGGTTAACACCGATCTCCAGTGAACGTACTGACTTGAGTGTACACTCCTCAAGGTTAGCTCCGATTCCCATAACCTCACCAGTAGCCTTCATCTGTGTTCCCAGTTTGTTTGAAGCATCTGCAAACTTATCGAATGGGAATCTTGGATACTTAGCTACGATGTAATCAAGGCTTGGCTCGATAGCAGCTGTACCGCCGGCAACTGGAATCTCCTCGAGGAGCATGCCCATAGCGATTTTTGCAGTTACTCTTGCGATAGGGTAACCTGAAGCCTTTGAAGCAAGTGCTGATGATCTTGAAACTCTTGGGTTTACCTCGATGAGGTAGTACTCACTTGTTTCTGGGTGAAGTGCGAACTGTACGTTGCAGCCTCCCTCGATCTTCAACTCTCTGATGATCTTGATAGCACTATCATTGAGCATCTTCATGTCGTGATCGTTCAGTGAAAGAATTGGAGCAACTACTACTGAATCTCCTGTGTGAACTCCTACAGGGTCAACGTTCTCCATTCCGCAGATTGTGATAGCGTGGTCAGCTGAGTCACGCATTACCTCGAACTCGATCTCCTTGTAGCCCTTTACTGACTTCTCGATGAGTACCTGGTGTACAGGTGAGAGGTTGAAAGCGTTGATTCCGATAGCAACGAGCTCTTCCTCTGTATATGCGAATCCGCCGCCAGTTCCTCCAAGTGTAAAAGCAGGTCTCAGTACTACAGGGTATCCGATTCTCTCTGCAGCTGCCTTAGCCTCGTCCAGGTTGTATGTAATCTCTGATGGGATTACAGGCTCGCCGATTGACTCGCACATCTCCTTGAAGAGCTCTCTGTCCTCGGCTCTCTCGATACTCTCAATGTTAGTTCCGAAAAGCTTGCAGCCTGTCTCCTTGAGAACTCCCTTAGCCTCAAGCTGCATAGCCAGGTTAAGTCCTGTCTGTCCACCGATACCAGGAACGATGCAGTCAGGTCTCTCATAACGGAGAATCTTAGCGATATATTCAAGAGTGAGTGGCTCCATATATACTTTATCTGCAATCTGTGTGTCTGTCATAATTGTTGCCGGATTTGAGTTGCAGAGGATAACCTCATAACCCTCTTCCTTAAGTGCGAGACATGCCTGTGTTCCCGCATAGTCGAACTCAGCCGCCTGACCGATAACGATAGGGCCTGATCCGATGATAAGTACTTTCTTAACGTCTGTTCTCTTTGGCATACTTCTTTAACCTCCTGAATATATTCTTACACTAATTTGTTAACTGTTTATTACTGCTCCAGCTGGTACACAACTTTGCCGTCGCATACTGTCTGAACGCATACTCCGTACACTTCCTTGCCCTCGAATGGAGTAGCCTTACCCATTGAGAGGAACTGGTCCGGGTTGATTGTTGTCTTAGCCTCAAGATCCCATACTGTGTAGCTGTTGCCCATTGGGATGTTGAAGCGCTTTCTAGGATTGATTACGAGGAGCTCCATGAGTCTGTCCATTGTAACCACGTCTTTTCTTACAAGTTCGGTGTAGAGCAGCTGGAATGCGCTCTCGATTCCGACAATTCCGAAAGCACTCTTCTCAAGACCCTTAGCTTTCTCTTCAGCGCTGTGAGGAGCGTGGTCAGTAGCAATCATGTCGATTGTGCCGTCCTTGATTCCCTCCAGGAGAGCAAGTTTGTCCTCTGTGCTTCTGAGAGGCGGGTTCATCTTGAAACGGCCTTCCTCAATCAGGTCATTCTCATCGAGAATGAGGTAGTGAGGAGCAGTCTCGCAGGTGATGTTCACACCATTTGCCTTAGCCTGTCTGATAAGCTCGACGCTTTCCTTTGTTGAGATGTGGCACACGTGGTATGCGCAGCCTGTCTCAGCGCTAAGCTTTATATCTCTTTCAATCTGCTTCCATTCGCTCTCGCTGCAGATTCCTCTGTGACCGTGGGCCTTAGCGTACACACCGTCGTGGATGTAACCTCCGAAGAGAAGGTCGTTGACCTCGCAGTGGGCAACGATCATTTTGCCGAGAGACTTCGCCTTGAGCATTGCCTGTCTCATCATCTCGTCAGTCTGAACGCCCTTGCCGTCATCCGAGAAAGCAATTACGCCATCAGCCATTGCCTCCATGTCAGCCAGCTCTTCGCCCATCTGACCTACTGTAATGGAACCGTATGGATATATGTTAATTACTGCAGTCTTGTCGATGATGTCCTGCTGAACCTTAAGAGTCTCTGCGTTGTCAGGGACTGGGTTAAGGTTAGGCATTGTACATACCGCTGTATATCCTCCGTGAGCTGCAGCCTTTGTTCCACTCTCAATAGTCTCTTTATAAGAAAAACCCGGCTCTCTGAAGTGCACATGCACGTCACAAAAACCGGGAAAGATAACATATTTGTCGGCACTGCCGCCGATGAGAGATAGAGACACTTCCGGATTGAAATCCGGCGCCAGTTCCGCAGTACAATAGTTATTCTTATAGTACTTTGTCATTGTCGAAAACCTCCCTCTTCATAATCTTACGCATTGTAGCATACAGAAGAGTCATCATCAAGGTTTATTTCGTAAAATTTTCAAAAAAAATAACCACGCGCCTTCTATCGTTCGGCTTTTGCCTTCGCAGTTCAACCAAAGTGCGTGAAATGCCGGATATAGTGCGCAAGCTGTTTGTTCGATTATTCGTAAAAAGATACTCTTTAAGTGTAAAAAAGATGGTCAGAGTCATCAGTAACATTTGTTCCGATATTAATCGGCAGAAGGGGGTTATATGAGTAATACACAGAGAAACAACGGAGATATCGAGTTTAAAGTAAGTGCGAGATTAGGTGTTATCAGCAGCTATTCCACAGGCTGGACAAAGGAACTCAATGTGATTTCATGGAACGGAGGTCCGGCGAAGTATGATATTAGAGACTGGGATCCAGACCACGAGAGAATGTCGAGGGGTGTTACGCTCCATGAGGAGGAGGCCAGAACCTTGCTGAGTCTTCTTGATACAAGGTTCAGCAATGGAGACAGAGGTGGAAGAAGAGTAAGGGGAACTTGGCCTGAAGATGAGAAGACAGTAACAGCAGTTCCAGAGGAAGAACAGGCGGAGACGGCAACGACACTTATAGATGAGGAGCCGATGTATGAGGAATAGAGATATTTTTCGTCCGCTGATTCTCTGTCTTGTTATGCTTATGTGTGCAATAGTGCAGGTAAGTGCGGCAAGTCAGGTCATATATAAGGAAGAACTCAGAACATACACTGACAGAGGTTATGTGAGAGTAGGACATTTCGAGGTGAACGGCAGGACCGCGTTCTGCATGGAGCATTCCAACGAAAGTCCGCCCACGGGAACTGCAGTAACAAGTAAGATATATAAGAATGAGAAGATAAGGAAGATACTGTATTACGGATGGGAGGGACCCGGTCAGTGGTCAGGCTTTGCCAGTCAGAAGCAGGGAATAACGCTGACTTCGCTGCTTCTCAGCGAAACATACACAACGGCACAGCCTGTAGGCACCTACAATTTTGTAGATGGCCTTGTTCAGTTCAGGAATTACGTAAATTCACAGCCTGCACCAGACCTCGATCTCAAATTCAGCAAGCCAAGAGTCAAAGCATACTACGACAGAGAGCTTGATGCAGAGAGAACTGAGGACATTACCGTTCAGGGAAGCGGAGCCGGCAAGCTGACAGTTACAATACCTGAAGACATTATTCTTCATAACAACAAGACTGGTGAAGAAGTCTCAGGTACAGTAGTCCTCGTGCCTGGCGACAGCTTTTATCTGAGAACAGCAGGGTCGTTCAGCTTCGATAAGACTTCTGAGATCAAAGGAAAGAATCTGGCATTGCAGCCGATTGTTTTTGTTACTGCAAGCACCGGTCTTCAGGATCTTACAAGACTTGAACTTGCAGAGGATACCGCTGAGAGTACAAAACTTACTGTTGACTGGGTTGGAAGGCTGACTCTTAGAATTCTTAAGAAGGACATAGAGACAGGTGAGCCTCTTGCAGGAGCAGAATTTCATGTTGAGAAGCTTGATGAGGATGGACAGCCTACTCCGGAGGGGGACCGTTACGTAACTACTGATGCAGATGGAGTTGCAACTATAGGAAACTGGCTGTACTGCGGCAGGAAATACAGGATTACTGAAGTCAAGGCTCCTTATGCATATGCCCTTGACAGCGAGTCAAAGACTATTGAAGTAACAGGAAGTAATGAAGTTGAGGAGGTGACTTTTAACGACAGGAAGCAGAAGGTAAAGATAATTGTAGATAAAGATGGCAGATATTACAGAATCGAATCAGGTCGAATTGAGGCCAGGACAGGCAAGCTTCAGGGTGCGGTGTATCAGGTCACTGCAGCTGAGGATATTGCTGACTGGAACGGGCTGACAGTTCTTTACAAACAGGGTGCTGTTGTTCAGACGATCGTGACTGATGAGAATGGACAGGCGGTGGCAGATGAGCTGCCGCCGGGCAAGTATTCCATTACAGAGCTTAAGGCTCCAGATGGATATGTAGTTGATAGAGAGATCAGGTCTTATAATCTTACAGTTGATGAGAATAGAAGCGAGCTTGACCATAAGGTTTCTTTCATAAATAAAGTCAAAACTACAGAGTTTAGGGTAACAAAGTACGATGCTGATACTAAGAAGCCTCTTGCCAATGCGCATTTTCGCATAACTGATTCGGAAGGAAGAAGCATTGAGGTCTGCACCGATAAGGAGGGCATAGCAGTAGTGAAGAACCTTCCGCCGGGAGAATATACTCTCACTGAAGTGGAAGCCCCTCGAGGCTACAGACTGGAGACGAAGTCCCAGCATTTTACGATAGAATATGAGGGAGATAATGCTGACGTTTCGCTGACAGCATACAACCACCGCACAGGAGGCCCGACAACAGGAGATAATGTTTCAGGAGCAATCATACTGTACATGATTCTTTTCGGGGCAGCAGTGACCAACCTGGCGGTAATCAGAATAGCAAGAAAAAGAATGAAAAAAGCCCATAGCTATGATAAAATTTAATTCTGAAATGTAAGGAAACCCAAAGGGGTTTATATAAGGAGGAATTAATGATTACACTATTAGCAGTACTGTTAAGTTCAGTTATTCTTATCGCCGTTTTTGGCGCGTTCTATGTAGTTTATGCACTTGGTGTTAGAAAGCTTATGATAGCTGAGGGACTCGATAATACTTACAGAGCATGGGTTCCAATCTGGAACAGCTTTGTTCTTGGAGAGATTCTTGAGCAGGAGACAGAGGGCTTCCAGTTCACATACCAGAACACAACAAAGTGGATTGTAGCATTTGCGCCACTGTTCAGTATGGTTCCTGCAATCGGAAGCTTTGTTGCACTTGCTGCAGGAATTTATGTAATTGTTCTCTGTGCGGTTATGGCATCAAAGCAGGGAACTACAGCTTCAATGATTATTTCTTCACTCCTGGGCTTTTCGGGAATAGGTCTCATGATTTATGCAAGCAGACTTATGGAGACAGACCCTGGCAGAAAGATGGAGGAGAAGGATCCGTTTGCTGCACCACCATCACAGGAGGAAGCGACCGTTGTAGATTTTACTGTTGAGGCTGCTGATGAGAAGTCAGCTGCTGCACCGGCTGCAAAGAGAGAGCCTGTTTATGCTAAACCAGAAGGAAGCAGAGGAACTGTTGTTGCTACACCTGAGAAGATGGGCACAGTAGAGGCAGCGCCAAAAGGTGAGGTTGCTTTCCAGGAGACTGTAGAGCTTACAGGTGATAATAAGGAGTTTGATATTCCGCTGAATACTGACGATGGTCTTGATGCAGATGGTCAGTATGTAGAGTTTGATATAACTGAGGAGTAATATTGTGGCTGTACGCATAGCATTCCATACGCTTGGGTGCAAGGTTAATCAGTACGAGACTGAAGCAATGAAGGAGGCTTTCGTAGAGAGGGGAGCTGCCATAGTTGCTGAGGATGAGTTTGCTGATGTATATATTGTGAATACGTGCACAGTTACAAATATTGCAGACAGGAAGTCAAGACAGTATATCCGCAGAATGAAAGGCATTAACAGGGATGCGCTGGTCGTTGTTACGGGCTGCTACGCTCAGGTTGCCGCAGAGGAGGTCAGCTCTCTTGAAGAAGTGGACCTTGTAATCGGAAACGGTCTAAAGGCAGGAATCTGCGATAAGGTGTTCGAAGCGGTTGAACAGCTGGCGAATGGCTGCAGACCTTCCGGAATAGAGATTCTTTCAAGGAGCGAACTCAATTATTTTGAGGACATGGGAGACGTTGTTTCAAGTGAACTTGGAATGACAAGGGCTTATGTAAAGATTCAGGAAGGCTGTGACAGATTCTGTTCATACTGCCTTATACCTTATGCCAGAGGTCCTGTAAGAAGCAGACCAATGGAGGATATATTAAGAGAAGCTGAGATGCTCCTCGATAAGGGCTTCAAGGAGATTGTACTTACCGGCATTAATACAGCTCTTTATGGAACTGAAGAAGGCTATGACTTCGACCGTCTTGAGGGCGAGGAGGAGCTTACGGCTATGGAGGCTGTTCTTTCAAGGCTTAATGCCATTGACAAGGATTACAGAATCAGATTCAGTTCTCTTGAGCCGACAGTTGTAGACAAGGAGCATGTAGAGCGGATCATCAGATATGAGAAGCTTTGCCATCATCTTCATCTTTCTGCACAGAGCGGCAGTACAGATGTGCTGAAAACTATGAATAGACACTATACTGCAGAGGAATACCTTGAAATAGTGGCGGCAATCAGGGAGTTTGACCCTTACTATGGCATTACCACGGATATTATTGTAGGCTTCCCCGGCGAGACAGAAGATAACTTCTGTGAATCTCTTGATGTTATCAGGAAGTCAGAGTTCGGACGTGTTCATGGCTTCAGATATTCTCCGAGAAGAGGTACAGCAGGAGCAGAGATGAAGGATGCTGTGTCTGGTACTGTTAAGGCCGAGAGAATGGAGAGACTTATGCTGGCTGCAGAGGAATGTGCACAGGAATTTGCACGTAAATGCATGGCTGTTAATCACCGCGTACTCACAGAGGAACGTAATGGTAAGTATGTAACTGGTTACACAGATAACTATATTAAAGTCTATATTGAAGATGAGTCTTGCGAACTTCCTTTAGGCGAGTTCTGCCAGGTTCAGCTCTCAAATATATATGAAGACGGCTGCCTTGCAACGGCGGTTGGGAAAGGAGATTAATATGGAAGATTGCATTTTCTGCAAACTGGCTAATGGAGAGATTCCTACAGAGATGGTATATCAGGATGGTCTTTGCGCATGCTTCAGAGATGCTGCTCCTCAGGCACCTGTTCATCTTCTTCTGGTTCCAAAGGTTCACATTCAGAGCCTCAATCAGCTTGATGTGCAGGAGTCAGAACTTATGGGCCACATGATGCTCAAGATTAAGGATATTGCAGCTAAGGAAGGCCTTGAGAATGGCTATAGAGTAGTAATCAATACTGGCGCTGACGGAGGTCAGACAGTACCTCATCTCCACATGCATATTCTCGGCAAGAGATCACTGCAGTGGCCACCAGGCTAGTTCAGGCAGTTAGTAATAAGGATGTAAGAAAACCCGATTCACGCGTGAATCGGGTTTCTGTTTTTTGAGAGTCGGTTCCATTTTGAACCATTTAGTCAGCGAGGATCGTCCCCTTCTTTATGTGATAATAGGCATATTCGTTTTCAGATAGATTGCTTTCGGCTTTAAAGATTGCTTCTGCCTTCTCTCTGTTGCATGGTTTGATTACTACAGCGATTCCGCAGCTTGCTGAAATGAATCTTGGAACCGGCATTATTCTTGATTCAGCAGGCTTCAAAAGCTTCTCTGTCTGAATAGCAGCATGTGTTGATGCAAAAGTATAAAGATAGTACTCGTCCATATTTATAGTGTGATTACCTTTCCAACTTCCTGCATTGCACCGAGGATATCGTACATGTTGCTTACTGTACCAACCTTGAGCTCGTCCTTAACTCCGAAGAAGTTGAGACATGTTCCACATACAAGAACCTTAGTGCCCTTATCAATCATAGTCTGGAGATTCTCAACAATCTGAGGCTCGATTCCTGTTGTAAGCTTTACGCCACCGTTCATAAAGAGCACATATGAAGGAAGCTTCTCACTCTCGCTTAGTGTAAAGATAGCCATCTTTGCAAGACTGAGACCGAGCTCATCATCTCCACTTCCCACGGAAGCCTTGTTAAAGAAAACAGCATAAGTATCATTTGCAGTAGCACACATTGCACTGCCATCGCCCTCTACCTTAGCAGTCTCGCCATTTGCGAACTTAACGAGCATTTTTCCCTCAAAAGCTTCTGCTGTAACAGGTCTGCCAACAGAATCGCCAAGCCTTGCAAGGTTATCAACCTGAGTCTGTCCATCAACGATGATTTCAAGATCCTGAACACCTGCATCTAATTCCTTCTTTGCCATAATTACCGGGATTGGGCACTGCTTGCCGATTGCATCAATTCTCATATTAGCCTCCTGCATAAATATATTGTCATAGTTAACTGCATACTTTTACCAAATAAATATAACCCCTCGAAGCATCTTCTTCAAATAGATAAAAACTATAGAACAAAAGGAAACTCCGAGAAGAGTGTAAAGATTTTGCGAAGATGGTTATATTGCTGCTCTGTTTGTTGTAAAATATATCTGTATAATTATGACTTTTACTGTTTCGAGCAGGTGTATTTGATAGAAGGAGACAAGGGTTTGTTCAAGAAATTTTTCAGCAGTTCATATGTCAAGGCGGCACTGGTTCTGCTTTGCAGCGGAGCAATACTCATAATATTCAGCAACTGGGTTAATAAGTCTAAGATCACTATTGGGTTCGAGACTATTAACGATGTTCTTATGCCGGTATATATAGGAATCGTATGCGCCTTCCTTCTTTACCCTATTTATAACTCAACGGTTAAGCATGCATATAAGTTCTTCTGCAACAATAACAAGAGACCCGCACAGCTCAGCAATGTTGGAACAGGAGCTTTTATCGTAGCAAAGTACGAAGGTCTTACAACAGAAGAGGACAACAGAAGAAGTCTTCAGGCAGCAAGATTTGTTGCAACTGTGGTATGCCTTATAGTTCTTCTTGGAATTGTGTCTGCAATTGCATATTTCCTGATACCTCAGGTAATCGAGAGTGCCATAACACTGGCGACAACACTGCCTGAGAAGCTGGAGCTTTTCTCGGCATGGCTGACAGGTACTTTTACAAGATTCCCTGATGTTACTGAGAAGGTAAATATGCTGACAAATGCCGGCGCGACAGAGCTTCTTAAATGGCTTCAGGAGCACCTTCTCAATGAGGATGCAATGGCACTTGCGACTACTATTTCAACAAGCATTTTCTCTATTATCGGAGTTGTTGTAGATATATTTATCGGAATTCTGATTATGGTATATCTTCTCAATAACAAGGACATGATCTTTGCTATTGGCAGGAAGCTTGTGGCTGCAGTTTTCTCAGAGAGGAAGAGCAGAAGCATCTTTGAATTTGCAGGTATCATCAACGAGACTTTCCTGAATTTCATTTCGGGACGAATTATAGACAGTGCGATTATCGGAGTGCTGACATACTGTACACTGGCAGTATGCGGAATATCATTTGCTCCAATGATCAGCGTTCTTGTCGGAGTGACAAATATCATTCCTTTCTTTGGCCCGTTTATCGGTGCAATTCCTTCAGTTCTGATTCTCCTCATTGAGAGTCCAAGACAGGCACTGTATTTCATAATAATCATTCTGATTATTCAGCAGATTGACGGTAACATCATTGGTCCTAAGATTGTTGGCAATGCAATCGGAATCAGCAGCTTCTGGGTACTGATATCTGTTCTCATCGGAGGCGGACTCTTCGGATTCCTGGGAATGGCTCTTGGCGTTCCTGTTTTTGCAGTAATCTACAGATATGTGGACAGAATGGCGATAAACAGTCTGTCCAGAAAAGACCTTGCTACAAGCACAGAGGATTACTACACACTTGAGCAATATGATATTGACAAGAGTGAGATAGCAAAGCCGCAGATAAAGAAAAAGAAAAAAAGAAAATACAAATCAAAGCATATTGAAGTGCATACTCCTGAACCTGAGGTTAAGGAGCCAGAAGCAATTGAAGAAAGCATGCTTATAGATACAACAGAGGAGATATAGAATGAAAGAAATCACAGCTAAGCTGAAGGCAATCCTGCCTGCAGAAAGAATACATGAGAATGAGCCGATGAAGCTGCACACCTCATTTAAGATCGGTGGACCTGCAGATATTTATGCAGAAGTTGCAACTGTAGATGAGCTGAAGGCTGTACTCAGACTGATGGCAGATACAGGAGCAGAGCATATGCTGGTTGGCAATGGTTCCAATTTCCTTGTTTCTGATGAAGGCTATAGAGGCGTAATGATAAGACTTGGAGGAGATTTCGATTCAATCAGCCTTGAGGGCAGCAGAATCACTGTCGGTGCATCAAAGCTTCTGTCAGGAGTAAGTGCTTTTGCAACTGAGAATGGTCTTGCAGGCTTCGAGTTCGCAAGTGGAATCCCAGGTAGTATTGGCGGTGCAATTTTCATGAATGCTGGAGCCTATGGCGGAGAGATGAAGGATGTCGTTAAAAAAGTATCCCTTGTAAGCGCTGATGGCAGTCAGAACTTCCAGTGTTCTGGTGAGGAGATGGGCTTCGGCTACAGAATGAGCAGCGTTCAGGCTACCGGAGCAGTTGTTACTGAAGTAGTTATCGAGCTCACACAAGATGATAAGGAAGCAATTGCAGAGCGAGTTAAGGAGCTCGCTTACAAGAGGAACTCAAAGCAGCCAGTACAGTTTCCAAGTGCGGGAAGCACATTTAAGAGACCTGTCGGCGGCTATGCGGCGGCTCTCATTGAGGAGGCAGGCCTTAAGGGCTTCACTGTAGGAGGAGCTCAGGTCTCAGAGAAGCATTCAGGCTTTGTGATCAATATCGGAGATGCAACCTGCAGTGATGTTATTGAGCTGATGAAAGCTGTTAGACAGAAGGTGTACGAGAATTCAGGTATCGTTCTTGAGCCTGAGGTAAGAATTATAGGTGAAGAATTTGAAGAATTTAACTGTTAAAGATATTCAGGATAAATACAGACTGACTGCAGATCTGCATACGCACACAAAGTATTCAAAGACAGGCCCTGTACCACATGCTTTTGGTTCAGTAATGGAGAATGTGGCAGCGGCACACAGAGCAGGCATTAAGACAATTGCCATTACAGATCACGGACCTGGACATTTTATCTACGGTGTTGGAACAGAGCTGGTCGAGACTCTCAGAAGAGACATAGCAGAGGCAAATGAGCTGTTCCCGGAAATGACAATTCTTCTCGGCGTTGAGGCCAACTTCAAGGACACACCTAACGGCCTTGATGTAACACCAGAGCAGTTCAAACTGTATGATTTTGTAAATGCCGGATACCATTACGGCGTAACAAGAAGCGGAATGATTTCCAACTTCATGGTTAACCACGGCATCGAGACAAAGAAGTCAGCAGAGCGACTTAGAACTTTTAACACAAAGCTTGTAATAAGAGCCCTTGAGAACAACAACATCAAGGTCCTCACTCATCCGGGAGACAAAGGTCCTTTCGAGATGGATGCTGTATGCAAAGTGTGTGAGAAGACAGGAACACTGCTTGAACTTAATGCCAAGCATAAGCACCTGACAATTCCCGAGATGCAGCGTGCCGCAGGATATGATGTATCTTTTATCATAGGAAGTGACGCTCACAAGCCTGAGCAGGTAGGAAGCTATGCACCAACTGTTCTTAGAGCAATTGAAGCAGGGCTCGACCTTTCAAGAATTGTCAACCTTGAAGAAATCAAATAACAGGGAGAAGAATAATGAATGTTGTAATCGTTACAGGCCTTTCGGGCGCTGGAAGATCAAGAACTGTAGACTGGTTTGAGGATCAGAACTACTACTGCATCGATAATATGCCACCTGCACTTATCAGGAATTTTATCGAACTGGGAGCAACAGGTCCTAATACACTCGACAATATTACTTTCGGCACTGATATAAGAAGTATCAGTTTCTTTAGCGACCTGGTTAGTGTAATTGATGAGCTGAGAGAGTTACCAGATGTTTCCCTTAAGGTTATTTTCATCGATGCATCTACTCAGACTCTTGTAAAAAGATATAACGAGACTCGAAGAAGCCATCCGCTCGGAGGTGGTAAGGCTACTGCGGCTATTATTGAGGAGGAAAGAGAACTTCTGAGGCCTATCAAAGATAAGGCTGACCTGGTCATCGATACAACAGGCCTTAAGGTTGCAGAGCTCTTCCAGGAGCTGGATGATGAGATCCTTGGAGGAATCGACAAGCACAGATTCAAGATCAATCTGTCTTCCTTCGGCTTTAAATACGGAATTCCAGGAGAATCAGACCTCATCATTGATATGAGATTCCTTCCTAATCCTTATTATGTGCCAAGCCTTAAGAGACTTACAGGCAATAACAAGAAGATTCAGAATTATGTGCTTAAGTCACCACTGGCACAGGATTTTATTGAGGATTTCCATAAGACTGTTAAGGGCATGATTCCGGGATACATCAACGAGGGAAAGTATCACCTGAATATTGCCTTCGGATGCACTGGAGGACATCACAGAAGCGTAACAATGGCAAACGAGTTTGCCAAGATTTTCAAAGAAGATGGAATCAAGGTGTCGGTAACACACAGAGATCTTGATCTTATGGGCAAAGGTAGATAGAGATGTCTTTCTCAGCAGAAGTTAAAGGAGAACTGTCTCGTATAGAGCCAAAGAAAAAATGCTGCATGCTCGCAGAAATAGCCGGCTTCCTCAGGGTTGCCGGTTCTATTCGATTGGCTGGAGGAGGAAGATTCAGTATTGTTGCATCGACTGAGAACCCTGCCATAGCAAGGCACTATAAGAAGCTGATCAAGGAGTATTTTGACAGCAATGCAGAGCTTGGCGTAGGTGAGTCACTTCTCCCAGGAACAAGTCACAAGGGTAACAGATACTACCTCATAATAAGCCCGGAGAACAAGAGCTCCCAGATTCTCAGAGAGTCAGGAATGCTTCTCATCAGAGAAGGTAACGACTACTTTTCCGATGGAATATACAGCCAGGTTGTAAGGACAAAGTGCTGCAAAAAGGCGTATGTGAGAGGGCTCTTCCTTGGATGCGGAACAATCTCAGATCCAAGAAGGGGATACCATCTTGAGTTCGTCCTTAACAGCCATCAGATGGCCCTTGATCTCAAGAAGCTTCTCACAACATTCGTCGACCTTTCCGGAAATCTTACACAGCGCAAGGACGACTACATCGTATATATCAAGAAAGCAGACTACATCAGCGACGTGCTCGGAATCATGAGTGCTGACGATGCGATGCTTGAATTTGAGAATATAAGAGTTGGTAAAGGCATCAGAGGTGAAGCTCAGAGAATGCTCAACTGCGATAGTGCAAATGTGGACAGAACCTTGTCTGCAGCAGAAGAGCAGATTCGCTGGATTGAGATTCTTAAACAGGCTGGTCAGTATGAGGCTCTGTCGCCGCCACTCCTTGCAGTTGCAGAACTAAGACTTGCAAGACCTGAGGCGTCACTTACCGAAATCGGCGAGGCCCTTGACCCGCCAATCAAGAAGCCGGGCGTTAACAAAAGATTTGCAAGAATCAAGGAGTTGGCAAATCGCATATTAGAAGAGAAAGAGAACAAAGAGGAGATATAACGTTGAACAAAGGCGATATCATAAGCACACGAATTATAGATATGACGGCAGAGGGCGCAGGCCTTGGTAGAGTCGATGGCATGGCTGTTTTCGTAGATGGCTGCATTCCGGGAGACAAGGTTCAGGCTGAAGTAACAAAGGCCAAGAAGAACTTCGCTCAGGCAAAGTGCGTTGCTGTGCTCGAGGAGTCAGAAGACAGAATCCAGTCAGCATGCCCATATTCAGAGCGCTGCGGCGGATGCCAGCTTCAGGAGATGGATTATAGCGCGCAGCTTAAGCTGAAGCACAAGCAGGTTAAGGACAAGCTGGAGAGACTTGGCGGTCTAGAGAATCCGGTTGTCAATGACACTGTTGGTCAGTGGTACGAGGATGAGGACGGCAAGGTGTACGAGCCTTTCAAATACAGGAACAAAGGCGAGTACCCAGTGTGGAATGATCTTGTCGGCTTCTATGAGAGAAAATCCCACAAAATCGTCCCTGTCGATGAGTGCCTCCTTCAGTCAGAGGCTGCTGATGTATGTGCCAGGGCGGTAAAAACTTTCAACAAAGGCGATATTAAACAGCTTATAGTTAAGACTGCTTTCGGCACAGGTGAAGTTATGGTCATCCTTGAAGGCAAGTCAATTGAGAATGCGCCTTACCTTGAAGACCTCATATACGCAATGGATGAGCAGCTTGAAGAAATAGAATATTCACTTGAGAGCGTGTATGCTCTCAATGATGGCAAATACAGGATTATTGCAGGAAAAAAGACAATTATCGATGAGGTGGAGTTTGCCGACAGAACGCTGCAGTTCGAGATATCTGCACCTTCTTTTTATCAGGTGAACACCGAGCAGATGAAGAAGCTCTACGGAATTGCCGCTGATTACGCAGGTCTTACCGGCGAGGAGACTATTCTCGATATCTACTGTGGAATCGGAACAATCGGCCTCTCCATGGCTGACAAGGCGAAATTCATCGTAGGAATTGAGGTTGTTAAAGATGCCTGCCTCGATGCAAATCGAAACTCTGTAATCAATGGAATTCTTAATTCCAGATATGTGTGCGGTAAGGCGGAGGAGGTAATCGCGAAGGTTACTGCAGAGGGTTATGAACCAAAGCCTAACAGCGCTGAAGGAGAGCTGCTCAAGGCCCTCCAGTCAGGCAATTGCGTGGCTGTTCTTGACCCGCCAAGAGCAGGCTGCGATGAGATTGTCCTTAAAGCAGTAGCAGATGCAAATATTCCTAAAATCGTTTACATCTCATGCGACCCGGGCACCCTGGCGAGAGATATCAAGATCCTCGGTGAACTGGGATATGAATTCAAAGAGGCTACACCGGTGGATATGTTCCCATGGACAGGACATGTGGAGACGGTGTGTCTTTTGTCCAAAAAGAACAGTTAAAAGTGAACCCTGATAAGTACTGCAAATGTAGTATTTATCAGGGTTTTAGAATAGGAATCGTTATAAGGTTATCTGAAAAAGATGATAACAAGATGACCGTCTCGGAGTTCGTTGTATGTGGGAACAGGTCAACAGTAGTGCATTTTTTAGTTGGGTTGATACTATGAGATGGATATAGGTGGAAGTGCACCCAGAAAAGGGTTCACAACTACTTGCTAAATTCTGATTTTCTGTGCCATGATAGGTATAAGTAGTACTAGACAGATTTGTCTAATAGCATAAATACGGCATTTTCTCGCTTTATGTCGTGTTATAAGTTTGCTCATTAAGTTAGT
>JAGHUT010000026.1 GCA_018064645.1 Candidatus Crickella merdequi
TTTCTATACTGAGCAGCAATCCAGCCTTTTGTTTTTTGTTAGACATTCCACTGACCCTGGTTTATATTGATTCTATGAAGAAAATAATTTTTGATACTGACAATACGATTGGATTAGAGGGTCGTCCCATGGATGATGCCCTTGCTTTGCTGTACCTTCTCGGCCTGCCTGCAGAAGCTGAGGTTATTGGAATCACTTGCAATTACGGAAATGGTACTGTTAATGAAGTCTACGCCTGCACGAGAAAGCTTCTCGATGAAATTGGTCATCCGGAGATGCTTGTTCTCCGTGGATCTGAACAAGGTGAAGATGCTCGCAGTGAAGCTTCCCGCTGGATTGCTGCGACAGCTGCAGCAAGCCCCGGTGAAATCAGCTATCTCGGAATTGGTTCTTTAGGTAACCTCTATGGTGCGTATCTTATAGATAACTCTGTCTTCGATAATCTTAAAGAGATTGTCCTTATGGGTGGCATAACCGAGCCGCTCTTCATCCATGGAGATCAGCCACTTGCAGAACTCAACATGTCAATTAACAATATCGCCAGCGAGTGTGTTCTTTCAAAGGGACATAATATTTCGGTTATCACAGGCAATAACTGTCTCCCTGTAGCCGAGCTTCCAAAGAATGAGTTCCTTGCTGGACTTAACACAAAGACCAGTCCTGTCGGCATGTTTATCGCTCAAAAAAGCGGTTACCGTTTCCGCGACAAGGAGCTTATTTATGGCGCTGACAGCTCTTACTGCTGGGATGCTGTTGCTGCGGCTTATCTCGTGCACCCTGCACTTTTTAAGAAGCATCTTTTGTCCTGTCGCATTACCGCTGACAATCTTAAGACCGGCTTTCTTAACCCATGCGATGAGAAAGATGCAAATGCGAAGATTTATATTCCCTCTGCTATTGATAAAACCACCCTTCAGGCTGATTTCTACAAGGCCTGGCTCGCAGTTGATATAAATAAGACGGAGACTAGCTTCTCATGCAACGGTGTGTATTTAGATAAACTGATTCAACCTGCTATACTCATTGAGCTAAGCAAGGAACCTGCCCATGGATTCCTTCTTCTACAGCGACTTAAAACAGCCGGCACCGTTGATCAGAATCTAGATCCAGCCGGATTCTATAGAATGCTCAAGAAACTGGAGAAAGCAGACTTTCTCATATCGAAGAAAACCGGATCCTCCCCCAAGGCGAAGCAGATTTTCAGCATAACGGACCTGGGCAGAATAGCTCTTAACAACTGGTATGATACGCTTACTCACTACGATAATCACATTCATCATATTTTAAACGAGATTGAACAGATTAATAAATAGAGCAAAACAAAGGACAGCCTTGTGGCTGTCCTTTACTTTATTATAATGCAAAATCTAAGCTTCCTCTTTACACTCTACAATAGTCTCTTTGAGTGCCTCGATTACTTCATTAATTACAACTGGACAGACATTCATCATAAGTCCACCATTTATAATCTGGTCCATTCCATCTGCTGTTGTTATGTCCGCACCGAGGATTTCTTTACAGACGAAACTTTTTCTTTTTGTCAGGAACTTTTCGTTGAACAAAAGCGTCATTCTAAGCATTTCTCCCTTTTGCTCCAGCTGCTCTGGTCCATCATGGCCTGCAATGAGTCCAATTACATTGTAGGCTGCAATCACCGCTCCACATGTCTCGCCTCTCATCATACCTCCATCAAAAGACGCCGCCATTTTCCAAAGGGTTTCTTTAGCAAGGCCGGTCTCCTCTGCAAATTCTCCTGCAACAATCTGGCCACAGCCTGCATCTCTCATGAAAAGGTCCTGTATTACATTTATATCCATCTTAAATCCCTCCCGGTGAATTATAGCGTACTTGTACGTTTATTATTTTACCATTTCTTCTTGTCTTGCAGTATTCAATTATTCTATACATACCTTTAGTCTTTCCTATTCGACCTTTATAATTGAAAGCTGCCGCCTTTCGGCTGCAGCTTTCAGTGGTTAGTATGTGTATTATCTATTACTACATATTCTTGTATGATCTTGATGGTGCGTCAATCATTGGTCCTCCTGTGTATACTCTTGCTTCCTCTTCACCCTTAAGAACTCTGTCGATTCCACCTGCAAGAGCTTCCATCTCGAAAGCACCCGGAATTACAACAACAGGAGCAATGAATTTTACACGCTTAATAACAGCATCAACAAAAGGCTGACAGTAAGCAATGCCGCCGGTAATTATAATCTTGTCAACTTCGCCGTCTACGACAGTCGCCATGGCTCCAATGTTCTTAGCCAGCTGCAGAACCATTGCATCAAATACAACCTGCGCGAATTCGTTACCATCTTCAATCATCTTGAGAACATCTCTGATATCAGTTGTTCCAAGGTAGCCCATAAGACCTCCCTGTCCCTTAAGCAGCTTCTGGACTTCTTTCTCAGTATACTTGCCTGAGAAGCAGAGTCTTACCAGTTTGCGGCAAGGAACATCTCCTGAACGCTCTGGTGTGAAGCAGTTCTCATCATCTCCGAAGAGGTCTCTGATTGTTCCGTTAACAAGCAGGTTGGTTGAGCAACCGCCGCCCAGATGACAGACGATATAAGTGTTCTCATATACTGTTGTGTTGTCTCTCTTAGCCTGCTCAAAAGCTACCGCTCTTGAGTTGAGCACGTGTGTCAGGAACGGTCTTGATATCTCCGGCATTCCTGATAATGTGTACATCTCTTCAGGCTTCCCAGTTCCGCATACAAGATCATATGCGTAAGCAGGCACTCCATACTCATTCTTCATATCATTTGCAATCATAATTGCCAGATTAGAGGCGTGCGGATTGATAGTATCTCTCGCCAGCTCTGTAAAATGCTCATCGATTACATAGGCGCCTGTCTCAAGTTCAGCTACACAGCCTCCTCTTGCAGCAATTCCGTCAAGCTCACTGACCTTGTATCCGTTTCTATCGAGAAAATCATATACTGCCTTTTCTCTCATTTCCAGCTGATCGTTAATCTCTTTATACTGCTTAATCTCCTCTGTGCTGTGAGCAAGAGATTCTGAGCACACTTCTTTGTCGCCCTCGAAGATTGCAACTTTAGTCGAAGTCGCACCAGGATTAATAACCAGAATACGATTTGCCATTTTTCCTATCCTTTCTATCTTTCGATAATTCCATCAAGCAGATTCTCCGCTATTCTGCGACCCTCTGCAGCAATATCAAAAGCACCCTCTTCAATTCGCCACTGAAGAAGAATTCCTCTGTTTATAATTACGAACTGATGCACAATAGATGCCTCATCAACACCCTCTCGCAAAGAGTTCTCTGCCGCCAGCTCAGAAGCGATTTTTCTTATAATTGCCGGATACATCTCATCGCTGTCGAACTGAAGGATCTTCTGCTCTGGATGCCTTATGCTGTGAACGAAGCACTGATACAGTAGTTCCTCTCCTGAATCTATCTTCAGAGCCTCACTTGCGAAATCCGCATATTTCTCCTCAGCCGACATCCTGCAGTTGCCGCCAAAATACTTGTCATACAGCACCTGATACTTGTTGTCAACGTGGTGTGTCAGAGCCGCGGTAAGTGTCTGCTTGCCCTTGAAATAATGGTAGATATTACCAACCGAACAACCCGCCGCTTCTGCAATATCTTCCATCGAAACTGATTCATAGCCTTTCTCATCAAAGAGTCTTAAAGCTTCGCGCTGGATCTTCTCTTTCATTTCGAGAGCCTGTTGTTTACGCCTGGTTAACTTCTCTGCCATGTTTGTACCTTTCTACTTAGCTGCTTCTCTTCCTGCTCTGAGAGCTGCAATATTAAGTTCTCTATGCTTTTCTGGAACAACTTCAGCAATTACCTGCTCCCAGTCAATTCCTTCGACACCAAGCGCATCACATGCTGCACCGAAAGTAACAACATTCATGCACTTGGCATTACCAAGACCTCTTGCAATCTCTTCGCCCTTAACAGCAATAGTTTTGAACTTAGCCTGCATTGCTTCAACACAGCCCTCTGGATACTCCGCAAGACCGCTTGCTGTAAGTGATGATTCCTGCTGATAATCATTTATGATAACGATTCCATCCGGCTTCATGAAAGATGCGCATCTAACGGCTTCCATTTTCTCCAGAGCAATCATGATATCTGCTTGACCCTTACCGAATACAGGGCCGTATACCTTGTCACCAAAGCGAACCTGTGTAGTTACGCTTCCGCCTCTCTGTGCCATTCCGTGGTCCTCGCACTGCTTAACATCGTAGCCAGCATCAACGAGAGCCTTGGTGAGAATCTTACTTATAAGGATAGCTCCCTGGCCACCAACTCCTGCAAGGAGAATACTTTTTACATTTGACATCTTACTTCTCCTCCTTTTCAATTGCTCCAAATGGACAAGCCTGTGCACATACTGTGCAACCGATACACTGGTTTGCGTCGATCATTGCCTTACCGTCCTTGAATGCTACTGCAGGGCATCCAACTTTCAGGCACTTCTTACAGCTCTTGCACTTCTCTCTATCAACCTTGCAGAGGCCTTTCTCGATATTCGCTCTCTTGAGGAGCACGCAAGGTCTTCTTGTGATGATGCATGATGCCTCTGATGCAAATGCGTCATCGATTGCCTTCTGCATTGCCTTCAGGTCAAGCGGATCACAGATAAAGATGTTCTTGTATCCGAGGGCCTTCATTACTTCCTCAATCTTAACTGAGTAGGTTGTCTCGCCCTGAAGAGTGTATCCTGTGCTTGGGTTGTCCTGATGACCTGTCATGGCTGTGATTGAGTTGTCCAGGATTACAGGTACTACGTTGCCTTTGTTAAAAATAATGTTCGATGCGCCTGTCATTCCGCTGTGGAAGAAAGTTGAGTCTCCCAGTACGCCGAGAACCTTCTTTGGCGCTGTTGTTCCTTCCATCTCGAAGGATTTCTGTATTCCATGCGCCATTGAGAAGCTTGAACCCATGCAGGTTACGCAGTCAATTGCGTTAAGCGGTGCTGATGAACCGAGTCCATAGCATCCGATATCTCCTGAGATGATGTAATCCTTCTTGCCGCTTACTGTGTAGAAGAAGCCTCTGTGAGGGCATCCTGGGCAGAGTGCCGGTGGTCTTCCTACCGGCTGAACATCAACATCTACTGTTGGGAAAGGAGTTCCGAGAACTCTCTCAGCAACAAGTGACGGGTTAAGCTCTTCCTGAAGGCCTGTAAGCTCCTTACCGATGCAGTCGATACCTGCAGCCTTGATTTCTTTTTCCATAAAAGGATCGAGCTCTTCAATTACATAGAGCTTATCTACCTTTGATGCGAAATCCTTAATCAGTCCCATTGGAAGCGGGTACGTCAGACCAAGTTTGAGGAATGATGTTCCTTCTGGAAAAACCTCTCTTGCGTGCATATATGATACGCCTGCAGAGATTACTCCTATCTTGGTGTCGTTCATCTCGACTTTGTTGAGTGGGCATGTGTTACCCCACTCTGCGAGAGCCTCAAGGTTAGCCTCAAGCTTCTTGTGGTGCTCTCTTGCATATGCCGGTACGCATACGAACTTCTTGTCGTTCTTTGCGTACTCAGGTGCGCTATAGTCTACCTTCTCATTGAACTCTACCAGGCTCTTTGAGTGGTTGATTCTTGTTGTCGTTCTGAAGAGTGCGAGCACATCGAACTGCTCTGAAATCTCGCAAGCATACTTAACGAAATCCTTGCACTCCTGGCTGTCTGATGGCTCGATAAGTGCCATCTTTGCATGTCTTGCGTAATTCCTGTTATCCTGCTCATTCTGTGATGAGTGGAAGCCCGGATCGTCTGCGCTGACAATTACAAAACCTCCGGTAACTCCGTTATATGCTGCTGTAAACATAGGGTCTGCAGCAACATTAACGCCTACCAGCTTCATTGTTGCTATTGATCTTGAGCCCGCTACAGATGCACCGTAAGCTACCTCAAGAGCAACCTTCTCATTAGGTGCCCACTCGCAGTACACTTCATCTTTGTAATGCGCCGCTACATTCTCTAGAATCTCCGTACTTGGTGTGCCCGGGTAAGCTGAACATACTTTGATACCAGCTTCATATATACCTCTGGCAATAGCCTCATTGCCTGACATGAGATATTTCATCGTACACTTCCTCCTTGTCATTACATTTCCCATTTCGCCGAATTGATTCAATGAATTTATTTAACGAAATAAATATACACTATTTTTGACAAAAAATCCAAAGAAATGATGTATACTATAATGTGAAAAAATGCTAAATAGCGCTTTAAAGCGGAGGACAAGAGATGAAGAACAATTATATTTCTAAAGACTACTGGACAGAGAAGCCATCGGTACTCGGTGAGGTTTTCGTTCTCGCCGGCAAGTACGATGATGTAATCAATCTCAGCATCGGCGACCCTGATCTGCCATGCGATAAGGGCATTCTTGATGCAGCTTTTGCAGATGCTTATGCTGGCCAGACCAAGTACGCTAACTTCCAGGGCGACCCTGAACTTAGAGCTGAGATTTCCAAGTACTACAAAGAAGAGTACGACATGGATATCGCTGACAACGAGATCTTCGTTACAGCATCTGGTAACATCGCTATGTTCATGGTAATGAAGGCAATTCTTGATCCAGGCGATGAGGTTATCCTTGTTTCACCTTACTACACACCTTACCCTGCTCAGGTTGAGAGCAACGGTGGTAAAGTCGTTGAGCTTCTCACACTCGAGGAAGAGGATTTCCAGATCAATATGGATCGTCTTCAGTCTATAATCACACCAAGAACCAAGGCTATTGTAATCAATACACCAGGTAACCCAAGCGGCAGCTGTCTCTCACTTGAGACAATGCAGGCACTTGCTAAGGTAGTTGAGGAGCACGACCTTCTCGTAGTAGCTGATGATATCTATACATCCTTCAGCTTCCAGAACAAGTTCATTCCATTCGCTTCACTTCCTGGAATGAAGGAGAGAACAATCTGCATCAACTCCTTCTCAAAGAACTTCCTCATGACAGGCTTCAGAGTAGGTAATGTTGTTGCTCCAGCTGAGATCATCAAGGTTATGGGTGTTATCAACCAGTGCATGATGTTCTGCGCACCTACTATTTCACAGAGAGCTGCTATTTATGCGCTCCAGCACAGAGACGAGATTCAGGCTCCAATTATTGCAGAGTACAAAGAGAGAATGTACTACGCTGCAGAGAGAGCTAACAAGATTCCTTGGATGAGCGTTCTTTATCCACCTAAGGGAAGCTTCTACCTCTTCATCAACATCAAGAAGACAGGTCTCACAAGTGTTGAGGCTATGATGAAGATTCTTGAGGATGCACACGTTCTTACACTTCCTGGAAGCGAGTACGGCACTTCAGGCGAAGGCTTTATCAGAATCTGCTGCACAGTAGGAATTGATACACTCAAGGAAGTATTCGATCGTTTCGAGAAGATGGAATTCTAAGCAAAAAAACCAGCGACTGGCCGAAGCCAGTCGCTTTTATTTTGTCGAAAGTTAACTACCAGTCGCTACCCCAGTCCGATCCGCCGGAGTCCCAGCTGGAGCCGGAATCCCAGTCGTAACTGCTGTCACTGTCAGATGAAGAGTAATCATCTGAGGCTAGATTGTCATTGTAATAGTCAGAATCCTTGAAGGAGTAGGAGCTGTCCCAGCCCTCTCCACCGTAGCTGAATTCGTAGTCAGATGGATTCTCTCTGATCTCCGATGGGAAATCATTCCTGTCTATTGGGTAGTAGTCGTTGTCATCAGCATCGTACATGTAGTAATCGTTGTCATACTGAACATATACATTGCCATCGTGATTATAGTAAACAGGAGTGTAGCAGTTGATAGCGTAGTATCCGATGCCGGTCAGTGCAAGAACCAGATACACAATAAAAGCAATTAGTACGATTTTGTTGTTAATCTTGTTCTTGAGATCGGGGAACATCTTGTGCAGCAGAGCGTACAGTCCAATCGGCACTACAAAAGCCGCAATTGTGATAAGTGGCTTTGCAATCACCACTATTGACACAAGCCCCATGACCATCATTCCCAGCCAGCCCAGAAGAATTCCAAGGCATCCTTCTTTGGCGCTCGTCTTACTGGATTTGCGTCCGCCTTTGCTGTTATGAGCCTTCTGGTTGAGTATCTCACTCTTAAGCTTGAGATACAGCTCATTAACACCGTAAGCCTCATCAGTTCCCTGATAACGGATTGCTCTCGTGCCATCGTCCTTATTCTTATATACAACAACCTCGTCTCCATCTCTGTAGATACCGAAAGCTCTCTTGCCCTGGTAGTTCTCACCTATGAAAAATCTCGTTGTTTCGTATGGCGGCAGATTCCTATCCTGGTACCACTGCTGCAGTTCCTCGATTGTCTTAGGAGTTTTGTCGTGTGTTCTTCTGATATTCTTGTTAGGTGACCCGCAGTTAGGGCAGTATGCTGACTGGTCGTCTATCATTGAGCCACAATATTCACACTTTACCTTCATATTGACCTCCTTCTCTTCTTTGCATTTACTATTCTATCACAGTGCGATATAATTCTGATTGTATTTATTAATTCAGAAAGGATTAATTCAATGGCAAAGAAAATTAAAAGAAGTTTCGGTGACCGCCGTGATGGTCACCGCGTTAAAAATCTTCCAGGTCTTAATGTTATTTTTGGACATATTATGCCTTACAGAACTGAGGCTGAAGTATGGATGCAGCAGGAATTCGACATCACTGAGCTCCTTCAGTATATCGAGAAGAAGAATGCTGAGCACCCTAACTACAAGACAACGATCTTCCACTGCGTTGTTTTCGCAATTGCAAAGATGGTTAACGAGAGACCAAAGATGAATCGTTTTATCCAGGGAAGAACTACATACGAGAGAGATGAGATCAGCATGAGCTTCATGGCCAAGAGAAGATTCTCGGATGGCGCCGAGGAAGCCTTCATGATGATAGTTCCTAAGGAAGATGACACCATTGACACAATTTCACATAAGATTTACGGAGATGTTCAGGAAGTTCGCAAGCATGAGCACTCGACTGGCGGCATCGATGCGGTTGTTGACGGATTCGCAAAGATTCCAAGACTGCTTCTTATGCCTATCGCAAGCGCGGTAAGAACACTCGACTTCTGGGGACTCAACCCATCAGCACTTACAGAGGGAGACGCCAACTATTCAACTTGTCTTCTCAGTAATCTTGGAAGCATTCAGTGCCCATCTGTATATCATCACCTGAACAACTATGGCACTAACAGCTTCATGGTAACAGTTGGTACTATTCACAAGGCTGAGCGCATAATGCCTGACGGCACAAAGCAGATCAGAGATGTTGTAGATATCGGAGCTACTCTTGATGAGAGAATAGCCGATGGTTTCTACTTCGCAAGAAGCCTAAAGGTTGTGGAGCATATCTTTGCTAATCCAGAATTAATGGATAAGCCATTTGCCGAACCAAGCGGTTTCAAATACGAGTAATAGGCAAAAAGGTCCTGCCGAAGCAGGACCTTTTTTTCATTTTTTAGCGCATTTGATATTCTCTCGTTGTGTTTTGTGTATATACGCAGAGATTTTCGCAAAAAACAGTAATTTTGTGTATATATGACATTTTTTCTGATTTCTACAGTAATCGCTCCACGCAATCGACAATTATTGTGGTATTTTGCTTGTTTTAGTTGTATAAATTCCCTTCATATACACTCATAGCATGTATTTCGAATACCTTTTGTGTTACTCAGGCAATACACTTTCCTATATACACAAAATTACTGTTTTTTCTAAACGATTTCTCATATATACACAATCGGGTAAATTTTCGCAGCAAAAAGGTCCTGCCGAAGCAGGACCTTTTTTTCATATTAATCTTCTCTTCTTCTAAGAACTACCACTCCTGCAAGTGATGCAAGGAACATAACTGTGCAAAGAAGCATGTTTGTTGTATCGTCTGTTCTTGGATGATTTGGATCATCAGGTTCATCTGGTGTTACAGGAGGTGTTGGCTCCTTAACATGTGTATTAATAATTGTTGCTATACCTTCATCGTCAAACTCAGCAGCAGCCTTGTCTGTTGATGAAGTGTAGCCTTCAGGAACGATTGTCTCCTTAACTGTATAAACGATCTCGTTGCCGTACTCATCGTTGAGTGGGAGATTCTCCCATGAGTACTCAGTCTCATCAGGATTGAGTGTTACCTTCGCACTTCTAATATCAGCAACCTCGCCGTTAGCAAAAAGTGTCACCTGATATTCTGCTCTCAGCTTATCCTCATCGTTATTATCATCCCATACCTTCTTTACAGTGAAGATTGGCGCTGTGTCGATGTGTCTTGAGTTCTTTACTGTAAGAACCCCATTCTGGAACTGATCAATCTGCTCATCATCAAAGTACAGTGTGTGCTCCTCGATGAACTTGCCAGCCTTGCTGTCAAAATATTTTGACACCTTGTCACTTACCTTTACCTCGTATGTATTTACGTCGTTAAGATCAAAGGATGCCGGTGCTTCAACCTCTTCGATAATGTAAGTTCCAGCCTCTTTGATTGTTGTGCCGGTCTTGCCGTCTTCGCCAGTTCTGTCAAGCTCCTCACCTGTTGCTGCGTCTGCCTTTGTAATTGTAAAAACGGCTCCGCCAAGAGGGCTCTCAGTAGCCATATCCTTCTTGATAACTGTGATATCGATGTCGTTATATACAATCTCGATATCTTCCTCATATACATTTGTAATTGCTGCGGTACCCTGTGTAGCCGGAGTAATTGTATATGAACCTGCGTCGAACATCTTCCATACATCAGGATCGCTGAAGTGAAGAATGCCTTTGTCTGGCTGATACTGCACATACTCATTGCCGAAGTATACCTTCTGTGCAAGCTCTCCACCACTTATCCATCTTATAGAGCCCTTCTGACCGAGATGCTTGAGGTCTCCCTGTGCACCAGGAATATATTTCTCAATAAAAGCTTTTTTCTGGGTATCTGTAAGATAATCTGTTGTCCATACTACATATCCATTTCTTCCTGTATTAGTCGCAACTATGAATTTGTGACCATCAAAAAGTCCGGCAACTGGATAGTCTCTCTTGTTATTGTTTGTTACAGAGCTGTGTGAATCAACTGTAATAACTGCAGCCTTAAGCGTTACATCTGTGTTGTCTCCATCGCTGCTAAGCAGTTTATAGCCGGTTTTCTTTGTGCCGGACTCCTTCACATTGTATGTGCCAGGCTCCATATCATTCAGAACCCACTTATATGTGAGCATGTCATCTGTATAGCTGTCTGCATTATTAACTGTAAGCGATTTGCTGTAACCTGATGCTGCTGTAACCTTGATCTCAAATGCATCAGGAATGTCTGCTGCATCAATACCCTGAAAAGTCTTTGTAACAGTCAGTGTGCAGGTATCAGCATATGTTCCGCCAATGTTTACGTTGCTGCCTCCGTCTTCGTCGTCATTTGTTGCCTGAACAGGCATCGACTCTTCAACTTCAACTTCCGGAACAGGCTCGGAGCCATCCTCCACGCTTTCCTCTATTACCTCCTCGGCAACCTCTTCTGCGACATCCATCTGCTCAACGCTCTCGATATCACAGTTTGCTTCTTCTGTCTCCGCAAAAGCAAAAGTTGGCATGAAGTTCATCATTGTCATGCAGCAAAGCATCATAACAAGAATCTTCTTATAGTTCTTCATTTCATTCCATCCTTTCTGTGTAGCTTTTCGGTTTTTAATAAAAAAAACCGCTCTCCCTTCGCGGGGTTGCGGCAACTGGCTACCCTACCTATCGGTGAGGGTCCTATAGCTTTCCGTCAGTGCCTTTCGACACCTTTGGCTTTTTTAAAAGTAAAGATAGTATAGTCCCAAACCCTTGAAAAATCAACATTTTTTTGATATTTGTTTATTATTCTACACGATTGCGTCACAGTGTGGCACAAAAAAAGAGTTCTGCTTAGCAGAACTCTTTTATCGTATTAATTTGTGACTATGCCTCTCTTCTCTTTCTTGAGAATGCAACGCCGAAGATTCCAAGGATTGATGATAAGAGCATTCCTGCTGAGAATGGAATATTTGTATCATCGCTTGTCTTTGGTGTCACTACGTGCTTGTTTGTGATTGTTGCAACTCCCTCAACAAATTCAGCTGGTGCCTTGTCTGTTGATGATGTGTAACCGGATGGAACCTTTGTCTCAACGATTGTGTATACGATCTCATTGCCGAATTCGTCGTTGATAGGGAGGTTCTCCCACTTGTACTCCTGCTCTTCTGGCTTGAGTGTTACTACTGCATCATCAATGTTTGCAACTTCACCGTTAGCAAGAAGTGTTACTTCGTAGTCTGCTCTCAGCTTATCAGCATTGTTAGCATCATCCCATACCTTCTTGAATGTTGCCATTGGAAGTGTATGGATTGTTCTTGGGTTCTCTACTGTCAGCTCGCCATCCTTGAAGTTGTCAATCTGATTCTCATCATAGTAGAGAGTATGAATCTCCTTGAACTTGCCTGCATCCTTGTCGAAGGTCATCTCTACCTTTTCCTTAACAACGATTTCATATGTGTTCACATCGTTAAGGTCGTAGTCGTTAGGAGCATCAAACTCTTCAACGATCCATGTACCCTGCTCTTTGAAGGTGTAGCCAGTCTGACCATCAGCAGTTGTTCTGTCAAGCTCCTCGCCGGTTGCTGCATCTACCTTTGTTACAGTGAAGCCTGCTCCAGCAAGAGGTTCCTTTGTAGCCTTATCAAGCTTGATTACAGTCAGGTCAAGATCATTTCTTACAACTTCTACAACTGGAGTGTTTGTTACTGTGAAGCCGTCTGCTGCGTTGCCTGTGATTACTGACTTGTAACCCTTAAGCTCAACTTCTTCTACTGTGTAAGTGATCGCTTTGCCAGCCTCGTTCTTTGGAAGATCCTTGAACTGGTCTGCCCACTTGTTTCTAGCATTCAGTGTCAGTGTCTCATCCTTGACTGGCTTGCCGTTTGCAAGAAGCTGTACTGTTACGCTGCCGTAAGGATTCTCATAGCCATCAATCTTTGAAGCTTCCTCATCATTCCAAGCCTTCGCTACTGGAATAGAAACCTTCTCAATCTCATGAGTATTTGTAATTACGAAGCCATTTGCTGCGTCGCCAGTGATCTTTGACTCGTAGCCGGCAACCTTTACCTCCTGTACGCTGTATGTGATTGCCTTGCCTGCCTCGTTCTTTGGAAGGTTTGCGAAGGTGTCTTCCCACTGATTATTGTCGTTCAGTGTCAGTGTCTTGTCCTTGACTGGGTTGCCGTTGGCAAGAAGCTGTACTGTGATTGAGCCTGGTCTTACCTTGTCTCTGTCACTGTCATCTTCCCATACCTTTGTTACCTTAACAGAGGTTATCTCTGGTGTGTACTTGTTTGTCAGTGTGAATCCTGTCTCAACATCACCAGACTGCTCTACCGTGTATCCTTCTGGAACATTAGACTCCTTAATTGTATAAGTAATCTTCTTTCCATCAGCATACTTAGGAAGAGCCTTTGATGTTGCTTCCCACTTATTTGAATTATTCAGAGTAAGTGTTGCTCCATCAACAAGTGTATCGTTTCCATAAATATTAACTGTTACGAAAGCTGATCTCTTGCCGTCTCTGTTGTCGCCGTCCTCCCAGATTTTCTTTACCTTAATAACAGTTGTCTCTGGTGTATCTGATACTGTGTATGTGTTGTTTTTAATGTTTGTCTCAAGGTTATATACCTTAACCCACTTGCGTGTCTGCGGATCCTGGCGCTCAGCTGGATCTGCAGCGACCTTGCTTACTTTTACAGTCTTTACCTCTGCGTTGAGGCTATATCCTGTAGGAGCTTTTGTCTCCTTGATGTAGTATGTTCCTTCAGCCTCGAACTCGAATGTGAGCATGCCATTCTTAAGTTCTGTAGTGCCTACTTCTGTCTTACAATCTGCATCTGAGTAAACTGTAAAAACAGCCTTGTTGTTCTCAGTCATTTCGATTGCGTTCTTTGTGTTTGCATCAATCTTGTTGATTGTTACTGACACTGGGTTAACAACATCTTTGTCGTAGTCTTTAACATTCTCAAAAGCAACGGCAGATGACTTGTTACCGCTTACAGTACCGTTGTCTCCCGTCTTGCTCTTAATATTGAAGCCGGATGCTGGTGACTCTGTTACATTATAGTTTGTTCCATTAGGAACGTTTACTATTCTGATGTACTGTGTCTGGTCAATCGTAAGAGTTGCGGTTCCATTCTTGATGGCACCTCTATCGGTCTCGGTTCCATCAGCACTGTAGATTCTATAACCAAGATCTCCAGACACTGGTTTATCCCTATCTGGTGATGATACCTTGTTGCCTTTTGCATCTGTAAGGTCAATCGTGAACTTAAACTTTGTTCTGTCAGCTGTATCCTTAGTTGTTGCATCCTTATATACAGTCTTTCTGATCTCAATTCCACCCTTTACGGTGTTTGTAGCAGTCAGAAGCGCATCTCCATCATCCCACTTATGGTATGTTGTATGTCCTTCTTCGTCCACTTCTGGATCATCCATATCCTCGAGATTCTGATTATTGTCATATACCATTGGCTTAATTGCTACATTGGTAAGCTCGTAATGGTTATCGATACCCGGTTCTTTCAGAGTGTATTCGTGACCCTTTGCTCCCTCTTTCTCTTTTATTGTTGCGAGAATTCCAGGTGCAATAGTGATATCTGTTTTCCATCCGTTTTCCGCTGTCAGAGTTACAGTCTCAAACTCCTTGCCATCCTGAAGGATAACAAGCTCTACCTTATCAGGTCTGTCTGCTGATGACAAATCGTCTGCCCATTCTTTGACAACATGCATCTTAGCTGATGCAAGTGGAACAGGATCTGGATTCTCAATGCCTGCAGGGCCATGTCCGATTTCGGTTCTTGTTCCATTCACGTTTTTGATTGCAGTATAGTCAACCTTTGCCTCTGTGTTTGTCTTGAGGGCTTTTGAATCCTTATCAAACTGTGCCCACTCATCTGAAGTAACTGTTGTTCCGTCAGGAAGTTTGGTTGTTGTGTCTCCGTATTTGATAAGGCCGTCATCCCATGCCGCTGTAATATCATAAGCTCTCTGGCTTGGCCACACTGTAAAATGAACAGTATAAGTAACTCCATCTTCAAGAGCGAAGGACTTACCATCAACAGTGCTTAAATCCCAGGTAACATTACGAGTATCCTCATTGAAAGATGCTGCCGGTGCCTTATCCCATGGTTTTGTATTTCCCTGACCGTCAGTTCTTGTGTATGTGAAGTTTCCTGGCTTTCCATCAATCTCCATCATTGAAGTGAGACCTGTGACGCCGTCTGTAATCTTTACCTTCTCGTAGTCTATTGTTGTTGTAATCGACTCAATTATATTTGCAAATGCCGCGATAAGAGCAGCCTCATCTGAAGCATCAAAATAATCATCATTTAAATCGCCTGTGCCGCCAGCTTCTTTTACGAGGTTCTGCATTCTTGTTGCATCGCCGAATGCTCCAACACCATAGAACTTGTAGCCCTTTTTAGCTAATGCCTGCGCATCATCTTTTGCGTGATTGAAGCAATTATTGACATTGCTATCAGTTTCGTTCTTAGCTCCGCCACCAACATATACGGTAGGGTTTCCATCAGAAACAAAAATTACGTATTTCTTTGCGCCGCTTCTTGTCTCAATAGCCTGAACTTTCTGTAACGCATCTTCCCAGTTTGTATAGTTGTATCGATCGCCGCTAGGGGCATTAGTATTATAATTCTCAACTATATTCTTAAGACTGGTACTATTATCGGATAACTGCGAATCAACAGTCGCTGTTGATCCAAAAGATACTAATCCCACCTTAACAGCCCCAGCTGTCTTCTGGTTCTTTGCGAGAAGCGAATCAATAAGATTCTTTACTGCAGGCTTAGCAACACTCATTCTTGTTTTTCCCCTGCCTGCAGAGTAAGTCATTGAATAAGACTTATCAAAAACGATAATTACGTCTGCCGTTGATGTCTCTGTCTCTGTGCTCGCCGTACCTGTTACGCTGAGTGACAGGTCATAGGTTCCGTCTCCATTTGGCTCTAATGTCTTATTTGCCGCTGGCGCCTCTGTGCCTGTTCCTGCGTTAGGTGTTCCGCCCGCATTGTTATCAGCAAATGCCATTGCAGGCATATAGTTGATAAACATCATGCAGCAAAGCATCAGACTCAAGATTCTTTTGCTTGTCTTCATAAGAACTGCTCCTTTTCTCATGTAGTAATAAGTTAATTCTCTATATTCCCTAAATGAAAAAACCGCCCTCCCGTCGCTGGAGTGCGGCAACTGGCTGCCCTGCCATTCGGCGAGGGCCCTATAGCTTTCCGTCAGTAACTTTCGTTACCTTTGGCCTTTGTAATTTAATTTATCCGCATTTATACGGATACTATATAATACCACAAATTATTTATTTTTCCATATTTCAATAGCAACATTTTTGTATTTTATCGTTACTTTTCGACATAACAAAAAAGTGGCTTTCGCCACTTTTTTGCATAACACTATATGTCGAGTCTTCCTTTCTCTCGTATGACTAGATAGCCTGCTGTTATTACTATAATTCCGCCTGCAATCTGAAGGATCGAAATTGATTCTCCAAGAAGAATCGCGCCGAATATGGCGGTGCTTACAGGCAGGAACTCGTTGTATATTGAGCAGGCTGTCGGTCCGATTGTCTGCAGTGCGAAGACGGTCATCACATATCCCGGTGCAGTGTCAAGGAGTCCCACAAGAAGAACACATACTATGACTTTCGGCGTGAATTCTTCCGCCGCCGGCAGCCTTCCTATAATCAGCGGCGCACACATCAGCAGAGTGCATACCGACTCTGTAATAACAAGGGCAAAGATATCGTATTCATCAAGCTCCGCGACTATGAAATTATACACATTCCAGAAAATCACTGCTATAAAGGCACAGATATATCCGATTATATATCCGCCGCCAAAGAGCTGGTCAATATCAGCGCCAACGATGAGAATAATACCTCCGACACAGGCAGTAACACCCAGAAGGATCTTTGCATTTGGCTTTCTTTTGTAGAGTGCCCATTCGATTATTACAGACATGACAGGAACGAGCGCAAGGATGATTGTTATCAGCGCCACGGGGAGGTAATCCATTGCAGTGTACTCGCACTTGAAGTATAGAAGCTGTCCCGTAAGAGCCGCAATGATGAAGAGAGGAATATCTTTGACTCTCATCAGTTTTCTCTTCTTTGGGCCGTCGCCTGACCTGCCGCGAACGATAAAAGCCTGTCCGCCAAGAATAACAACAAAGGACATAAGCGCCAGGCTGAACTTGAAGAAAAGCAGAACCATCGGGTCCATCACTTCAAGGCAGACTTTTGCCGGAACGTAATCAAAGCCCCATAGAATTATGAGGCCCGTCATCATTATATGTGCAGCCATTCGCTGCTTTCTGATGTGATTACTGTCGTTCACTTCTGTTCTTTCTATTTGTTCTGCAGATACTCGTGCATTGCAGCGGCAGCCTTCTTGCCGGCTCCCATAGCCTTGATTACTGTAGCAGCTCCTGTTACAGCATCGCCACCTGCAAATACGCCCTCTCTTGTTGTTGCGCCTGTCTCATCATCAGCTTTGAGACCGCCTCTCTCGTTGAGGTCAACGCCTTCTGTTGTATCTCTAATGAGTGTGTTCAGCTTAGTTCCAAGAGCCATGATTACTGCATCTGCCTCGATCTCATACTCTGATCCCTCGATTGGAATTGGACGGCGACGACCTGAAGCATCCGGCTCGCCGAGCTCCATCTTGATGCACTCGATTCTGTTAACATGATTCTTTTCATCGCCGAGAATTCTAACAGGATTGTTGAGGAGATGGAACTGGATTCCTTCCTCTTCAGCGTGCTCGATTTCCTCTGCTCTTGCAGGCATCTCTGCTCTTGATCTTCTATACACCACGTGTACATCTGCTCCCATTCTCTTTGCACAGCGAGCAGCGTCCATAGCTACGTTTCCGGCACCAACTACAACCACGTTCTTGTTGTGCTTGATTGGTGTGTCGTACTCATCCTTGTACGCCTTCATGAGGTTGATTCTTGTCAGATACTCGTTTGCTGAGTAAACACCTACAAGGTTCTCTCCCTCAATATTCATGAACATTGGAAGACCTGCTCCTGTTCCGATGAATACTGCCTTATAGCCCTCGTCGAAAAGGTCATCAATATAGATTGATTTACCAACTACGACATTGCTTACGAACTTAACGCCCTTCTTCGCCAGTGTCTCGATTTCGTATCCCACGATTGCTTTAGGAAGTCTGAACTCAGGAATTCCATATACCAGTACTCCTCCCTCTTTGTGGAGGCTCTCGAATACAGTTACATCATATCCAAGGTTAATCAAATCTCCTGCACAGGTAAGACCTGCAGGGCCTGAACCGATAACAGCAACCTTGATTCCATTGGACTCAACTTCCTTAACCTCACCGTTACCGATATTTGCCTTGTGCCAGTCAGCAACGAATCTTTCAAGTCTTCCTACGCCTACAGGCTCTCCCTTGATTCCACGAATGCACTTGCCCTCGCACTGAGTCTCCTGTGGACATACTCTTCCGCAGATAGCAGGAAGTGAGTTGGTTGATGTGAGAATTTCATATGCTTCAGCGAATTCTCTTGCTGCAACCTTTTCAATAAACTCAGGAATTCTTACATTAACAGGACAACCGTTTACGCAAGGCTTGTTCTTACAGTTGAGACATCTCTGTGCCTCTCCTACTGCCATCTCCTCAGTATATCCAAGAGCAACCTCATCGAAATTCTTGTTACGTACATTTGGATCCTGTGATGGCATTGGTGTCTTAATCATCACATTGTTATTCATAATGTCTAACACCTCCTGTAATTCTGCAGACGTGGTCGCGGCTTTCCTTCTCTTCCTCTGCATAGTATGCATTTCTTGCGATGAGAACATCCCAGTCAACAAGTGCTGCGTCAAACTCCGGACCATCAACACATGCGTACTTTGTCTCTCCGCCAACACTTACCCTGCAGCCGCCGCACATTCCTGTTCCATCAATCATGATGGCTGTAAGAGATGCTACCGTCTTTATATTGTGAGGAGCTGTAACGGCATTTACGAACTTCATCATGATAGGAGGTCCTACTGTGATTACTTCATCATAAGCATTGCCAGCCTCGATAAGCTCCTGCAGCTTTGCAGTTGTGAAGCCCTTTTCTCCGGCTGAACCGTCATCTGTCATGAGATAGAAGTTATCTACTGCTGCCTCGAATTCCTCTGCAAGGACTACAATGTCCTTGTTCTTGAAGCCGGCAACCATGTCAACCTCTACACCTGCATCGTGAAGTCCTTTGGCAACAGGATATGCAAGCGCATTACCTGTACCTCCTCCAACAACACAAACCTTCTTAAGTCCTTCAATCTCTGTCGCCTTACCAAGAGGTCCTGTTACATCCATAATGTAGTCGCCTTCGTTCAGCTGCGACAGAAGCTCTGTGCTTCTTCCTACTGCCTGGAAAATAATTGTAACTGTACCTTTCTCCTTGTCGCTGCCAGCCATTGTGAGAGGAACTCTCTCGCCGTATTCATCAACTCTGAAGATGATGAACTGACCAGGCTTTGCCTTAGCAGCTACATATGGAGCCTCAAACTCAAGCCAGAACATATCATGGCTGAGCTGCTTCTTGAGTACGATCTTATGCATTGTGCCAATTCTCCTTTGTTTTGTTGAAAAAATATATTTACTCTCTCTCGAGAGCTGCTATCTTGATTAGAGTGTTGCTCCCTTTCTTGTGAGTGTGGTCCACTCTGCGTGCTCTTCCATTGCATACTCAATGAGCTTGTCTACCAGCTCTGTAGTAGTGAGACCCGCATCATTCCACAGCATTGGATACATCGAAATGTCTGTGAATCCTGGAAGTGTATTGATTTCGTTGAAAACAATATCGCCATCTTCACTGTAGAAGAAGTCGACTCTTGACATGCCTCTGCAGTCCAGTTCTCTATAAAGAGCTACCGCATAATCTCTTATTTCGTCGATTACTTCCTCTGGAAGATCCTCAACGACTCTTGTCATCGATTCCGGATTAGTGTACTTGGATTCATAGTCGTAGAATTCTCCAGCAGAAAGAATCTCTCCAACTCTGCTTGCAACAGGATACCTGTTACCAAGTACTGCAACCTCAAATTCTCTTCCCTTGATTGCCTCTTCAACAAGAACCTTATGGTCATGCTCAAGAGCAACTCTTATAGCATGCTCAAGCTCGCCGTATGACTTTACCTTAGTAACACCGACTGATGAACCTGCAGCGCAAGGTTTTACAAAGAGAGGAAGCTTTCCCTCGAAATATTCCTCAATCTCCTCAACCGACTTCCTTGGCTTGCCCTCGAAGTCTGCTGCTCTAACGAGCACATGATCAGCCATCTTTACGCCTACAAGCTTGGCAAGTTCCTTTGTTGAACTCTTATCCATACAGTTAGCTGACGCCTTTACACCTGAGCCAACATAAGGAATCTGTGCCATGCTGAACAGACCCTGAATCTCTCCGTCCTCCACATGATCACCATGCATGATCGGGAAAAAACAGTCAATCGGCTTAACTTCCATACGCTCTCCTCTGTGGAAAGTTATAATGCCGCCGATTGTCGGATCTGGTGAAAGCATGCATCCGTTGTTTCTTCCATAGAGCCACTTGTCTTCCTCGATCTCGTGTGACATGGCTTTTGTCACGAACCACTGGCCCTTCTGTGTAATTCCAATCTTAACAAGCTCGTACTTGTCTTCGTCCAGGGCTCTTATTACATTTGCCGCGGAGTGAAGAGATACATCGTACTCATCAGAATTACCGCCAAATACTACACCTATTCTCAGCTTATCCATGTTATCTCCTTCCTGCTATTACAACCCTGTCTCTTCCGGTTAAGTCTTTAATTATCGCAATTCTATCATAATGACCACTGCATGACAGTAGTTTTTTGACTGCCTCGCCCTGTTCACAGCCTATCTCAAGGGCAAGTATTCCACCGCTTCTGATATGGCTGCCTGCATCATTTGCTATTCTTCTATAGAAGTCCAGTCCATCTTCTCCGCCATCAAGCGCCTTCCTTGGCTCGAACTGTCTGACATCAACTGAGAGCTTGTCAATCTCTGCAGTTGGAATGTATGGCGGATTACTTACTATTACATCGTACAGCTTGTTGTCAGGGATTGCATTGAACAGGTCTCCAACTACGAAGCTGCATCTTCCAAATACTCCGTTCATCTGTGCATTGCTTATTGCTGTGCTCATTGCATCCTGATCGATATCCGCAAGCATCACTTTAGCATCAGGGAATTCTTTTGCAAAAGTCACTCCCAGCACTCCGCTTCCCGTGCACATGTCGAGAATCTCAGGGGACTTCATCTCTCTTCCCTTTATAATCTCGATTACCTGCTCAGCCAGTATCTCTGTATCAAGTCTTGGTATGAGAACACTTGGATTGACTCTGAACATGTGACCCATGAACTCCTGCACCTTTGTTATGTACTGAAGTGGCTTACCTGTAAGTCTCTCGTTAATAAGTCTTTCGTATTCTCTGAACTGACTCTCAGGAAGCATCTCTGCTCTCTTGATTACTATGTCAGTTCTTGTCATGCCTGTAACGTAGCTGAAAATCATTCTTGCTTCGTTGCGGCCATTCTCTATAAGTCCAAGCATATCTGCTCCCCAGACAAGTGCATGCTCTACTGTTCCAGGGTCGCTGCTGTATCTCTTGCCTCGGACTTTTCTTATCGGTTCTGCAGGTTCTTCGTTTGCTTCAGCAGCCTCCGAGACCACAACCTCCTCACTATTGTCGGAAGTGTCCGCCTGAGGCTCCGAGCTCTGCTCGGTTTCCCCTGAATCTGCAGCTTCCTCTTCAGGGAGAACTGCCTTGATTGCCGCAATCGCTACCTCAAGCTGTGCCGCTGTTGGTTCTGCTGTTGTCAGCTTCTGGAGCATTAATCCCGGGTAGCTTAGAATTCTTACTACCACATTGTCGCTTCTTCCTGCCCATTTGAGTAGTTCGTAGCTTATTCCTGCTATTACTGGGAGGAGCAGAATTCTCGATGCGATTCGGAGGGCCAGATTAGGCCAGCCTAGCAGCGAGAATAGAAGCAGCGCGATTATGAATACGAATACCAGGAAGCTTGTTCCGCATCTTGGATGAAGTGTGTAGAAGCTCTGCGCGTTCTCTGGTGTCAGTGCCAGGCCGTTCTCATAGCAGTGGATCGTCTTGTGCTCTGCTCCGTGGTATCTGAAGAGAGTCCTGATGTCTTCCATCTTCCTGATTGCTACTACATACAGGACGAAAAGCAGGATTCTCACAATGCCTTCAATGAGATTGAGTACAACTGTGCTTTTGATTACTCCTCTAAGCAGGTTCATGGACCAGGTTGGCAGAATTACAAATACTACCATAGTAATCATTAACGCGAAGAGCACGGAGAAAGCCATCATTATGTCCCAGGCTGTTCTTTTGCCGAAGGTCTTGTTGAGCCATTCTTCAACTTTGCCCGGTTCTTCGTCGAAAAGTTCCGGTGCATGCTCCTCAAGTATATCAGCTGATCTCATCAGCATTCTCATGCCCTCTACCAGAGAAACAAAAAACATGACGCAGCCTCTGACAAGAGGAATTTTTGCAACGGCAGGAGCCGGCTTTTTGTCTTCTGTCTCAAGGTATATTTCGCCGCTTGGAAGTCTCATTGCAAGGGCCTTCTTATCGGGACCCTGCATCATGATTCCATCCATAACCGCCTGTCCCCCGATAGAAGTAGGCACGGCGCCTTTAAGAAAAATTTTGCTGTAATCTAACTTTGCCATTCTATGCCCTTTCGCATATTACTTTATTTTCTTTGCCATGAATCTGACGAAGTCCTTGTTAGACTTTGTGCTGGACAGATTGTCGATTATCTCCTCTGTCACTCCCGCGATGCTTCCACCCGACATCTCTCTTCTAAGAGCAAACATTACTGCATACTCCTCCGGAGTGAGAAGCAGGTCTTCTCTTCTTGTTCCTGATTTGTACAGATCGATAGCAGGGAAAATCCTTCTTTCGGTAAGTGCTCTGTTTAAGTGGAGCTCCATGTTACCTGTTCCCTTGAACTCCTCATAGATTACATCATCCATTCTGCTTCCTGTCTCAACAAGTGCTGTAGCGAGAATCGTTACGCTGCCGCCTTCTTCGATGTTTCTTGCAGTTCCAAAGAATTTTTTAGGAAAATGAAGCGCTCCTGGATCAAGACCTCCCGAAAGTGTTCTTCCCGATGATGGTACTTCCATGTTATATGCTCTTGCCAGTCTCGTAATGCTGTCGAGCAGAATCACCACGTCTTTGCCGCTCTCAGCAAGACGTTTCGCTCTCTCGATTACCATTGATGCAACCTTGATGTGATGCGCCGCCTGCTCATCAAAAGTTGAATAAATTACTTCTGAATGGTCCAGCGACCTCTTCATGTCAGTAACCTCTTCAGGTCTCTCATCTACAAGAAGCACGATAAGTTCGATGTCAGGATATTTGGACTCGATGCTTGCTGCAATCTTCTTGAGCAGTATTGTTTTTCCCGCCTTTGGCTGTGCAACGATAAGTCCTCTCTGACCTCTTCCTATAGGTGCGACAAGATCCATTATTCTTGTTGAAAGATCGATGCTTGAATGCTCAAGTACAATCTTTTCGTCAGGAAAAATCGGTGTAAGTGCATCGAAGTGCTTCCTTCTCTTCGCCATCATCGGATCCTCGCCGTTTACTGTCTTGACATAGAGAAGAGCTCCAAATCTTTCACCCTGGTGAGGTTTTCTTGTAACACCGAAAATCTTATCTCCTGTTCTGAGACCGAATCTTCTAATCTGTGTCGGTGCCACATATATGTCTTTGTCTGATGTAAGGAAGTTGTTGAATCTAAGGAAACCGAATCCCCCATCTGCAATCTCGAGAATGCCCTCTACCTCCGGTCTCTCCTCGTTCTTTGCATTGTTGTCTTTATCTTCTGTTTCCTCCGAATCATTTGTGTCGTTCTCGACTACTGCTGCATCCATTGCATCCTGCTCCGCAGCAGCTAATGACTCCTCAAGTAATTCTTTCTTTGTGTCAGGCATTCTTTCCTCCGTTCCTTGCCGAAATAGCACCCAAGCGCACCTTTCGGTGCGCTTTTATAATGCATTAAAGTTCTTCAAGTGAATTGATTGTGCTCAGGATTGTGTCATCCTTCGTATCAATCTGTGATACCTGGAGCTTTGATACCATCTCTGGATCAATCTCCTCTGTAAGACCGAGAAGTGTCGGGCTCAGGTATACCGTTTTAAGCAGCTTGCCATTAAGGCTGACACTGCTGTGCTCTGTAAAATTCTCTCCGCGGAGATAGTAATTATCTCCGATCTTAACAATTTCTGTAATCTTGATCTTCCTGTGACCCATAGTCATGTTTGCTCTCTTATATGGTGTCACACCTTCGTAAACATAGTTGTTTCCGTAAATCATATCGTAAGCGAGAGCCTTAAGCTTAGTAAGGAATTCATCTGAATCGTGGTCAACTGTCTGCTGATAGTCGAAGATTACTCCTTCGTGCTTGATTCCTGCATCTGAAAGGAGCTTTGCTCCTGCTTCATAAGATGCTATATCCTTGTCCTTCTCCGGAAGGCCTATGTTATCCCAGATTACATAATGTGTCTTGTACAGATCTCCACATGCGTAGTTCTCTTCCTTTACATCGAGGGCAGGGATATGGTCTCCATAAATCAGGAGAACCGTAGGCTCGCCTCTCTTCTGTATTTCGTCAATGAGGTCGCCGATAAAAGTATCCATCTCGTGACACTCGTTGAGATAGTACTCATACTTCCACTTTGTTGCCTCATCGTCGCAGGTTACTGTTGTGTATGGGTCCTTGAATACCTGCTCTGTCGGATAGCTTCCGTGTCCCTCTACAGAGATGATATGCATGAAATCTCTTCCTTCAGAATCATCCATAATGCTCATGATATCCGGAATCATTACGGTGTCTTTGCACCAGTTGGTTGGTGTCTTCTGGATATTGTTCATGTACTCAACAGATGTGAAGCTGTCGAAGCCAAGATCTGCATATACTTCATTTCTGTTATAGAAAAGTGCTCTGTGGTTATGTAGGGCATTTGTTGTATATCCGTGACTCTTCAGTACATACGCCATACTCTCAAGGGTCTGTTCGCGGAGTCTTCCTTTGTATGGATACTCTCCCGGACCGAAGAATCTTGCACTTACTCCCGTAAGAACCTCGAACTCTGTATTCGCTGTACCTGCTCCGCAGGCAGGAACTGTGAACCAGCCTGAGGTGTAGTTGTCCATCAGCGAGTTGAATACAGGGGTCGGATCATTGTCTACAGTAAAATTGGTGTAATCCTGTGCAGTAGTGAACGACTCCATCTGAAGAACAATAACATTCGGATGACTTGTGCTGTCGTTACGGCTTTCAAGGATTGTCTCTGTTCCCCTCTTTGTATCTTCTTCAAGAATCGTATTGATTGATTCCTGCGAATAGTCGCCTGGCTTTGAAATTCCCTGACTTAAGGATGTTGCTATGAAGCAGTACGGCATTCCATAGTCATTATATGCGTAATTCAGATTGCCGAAGAATGTGCTTATTACCCCTAACTTAATAAGGCCGAAGGTTGATGCCAGTGTAAATGCTATGGATATAACAATTGCACTAAGGCTCTTCTTGTAGTTGATGTTGGTCCACTTCTCGCTTCTGATGAACAGAAGAACCAGCATTGCAATGCCGAGACCAAGAACTATCAGGCCAAGAGTAATCTGCCATTTTGCGAAATATGTTGTCAGGAGAGTAAGTCCATCTCCCATATTCTGCATGTCATAAAGGGTGAAAGGAGTCATTCTCTTAAGGAGAATTCCGCCATTTACCACACCAAGTCCAACCCAGATCAGCGAAATGATTATCCACGCAAATCTTCTCTTTCTGAAAAGAAGAGCAATTGTCATTGTCGAGAACAGGATCATTACATTGTAGAAGAAAATCACAGGGTGATGGAAAAGGAAGAGAATTCCCTCCAGCGGTCCTATTGTGATTCTTGCGAACTCCTCAATGAACAGATATATGAAGAAGGCCACTACCGCCATAAGAAGTATGTACTTCGCTTCATGGAGGTCTCCGTCGAAATACTTAGGCTTTTTTCTCGGGAACTTCTTCATAAATAATTCCTTAGCCTTAGTAAACGGAATCTTCACATATTTCCATATTAATAAAATTACTGGTTTGATTTTGTTTAACACTTACTGTCTTGCCTCCCAAAGAGCATCAGCTAATGCAGCAAATTCCTGCATTGTCAGGCTTTCGGCACGTCTTGACTTGTCGATATCAGCCTTCATTAATGCTTCTTCGATTGTTGTCTTCTCGAAACCCTCAAGTGTTGTAAGAG
>JAGHUT010000058.1 GCA_018064645.1 Candidatus Crickella merdequi
CGGGCTCTCCGCCGTGCGCTCCACAGATTCCGAGCTTGATGTTAGGTCTTGTCTTTCTTCCATCCTCAACAGCCATCTTAACCAGCTTGCCGATTCCTGTCTGATCAAGTGACTGGAATGGGTCAACAGCAAGGATACCCTTGTTTACGTACTCCTTGATGATGTTACCAGTATCGTCTCTTGAGAATCCGAATCCCATCCGTGTAAGGTCATTAGTACCGAATGAGAAGAACTCAGCATCCTCAGCGATTGCATCAGCTGTAAGAGCAGCTCTTGGAATCTCAATCATTGTACCTACCATGTACTTCAGCTCCTCGCCAGCCTCTTCGAAGCACTTAGCAGCTGTAGCATCGATAACCTTCTTTACATCCTTGAGCTCATTATCAATTCCTACCAGCGGAACCATGATCTCTGGAATGATATCAAGGCCTGTCTCCTTCTTTACCTCGAGAGCAGCTGTAATAATAGCCTTTGTCTGCATCTCAGCAATCTCAGGATATGTAACAGCAAGACGGCAGCCTCTGTGTCCCAGCATTGGGTTGAACTCGTGGAGTTCGATTGTCTTTGCAACAATTTTCTCATAAGGAATATTGAACTGCTCAGAAAGCTGCTTCATGTCTTCCTCAGTCTTAGGAAGGAACTCGTGAAGAGGTGGATCAAGAAGTCTGATTGTTACTGGACGCTCGCCCATAACCTTATAGATTCCCTTGAAGTCCTCCTTCTGATATGGGAGAAGACCCTCAAGAGCTTCTCTTCTCTCTGCCTCTGTCTCAGCGAGAATCATTCTTCTGATCTTTGGAATTCTCTCATCCTCAAAGAACATGTGCTCTGTTCTGCAGAGACCGATTCCCTCAGCACCAAAGTCTACAGCCTGCTTTGCATCTCTTGGATTATCAGCATTTGTTCTAACCTTGAGAGTTCTGATCTCATCAGCCCATGCCATAACTGTTCCAAAGTCACCTGAAAGCTCAGGAGCCATTGTCTTGATTGCCTCAAGGTAAACATTACCGTCTGAACCATTGAGTGAAATCTGCTGTCCCTCTGTGTACTTCTGACCAGCTACTGTGAGAGTCTTGTTAGCCTCGTCAACTGTGATGTCCTTACATCCTGCTACGCAGCACTTACCCATTCCTATAGCAACTACAGCAGCGTGTGAAGTCATTCCACCTCTAGCTGTAAGGATACCCTCAGCAGCAATCATTCCAGCAAGATCCTCTGGTGAAGTCTCTTCTCTTACAAGGATAACCTTGTGGCCAGCCTCTACCGCAGCAGCAGCCTCTTCAGCTGAGAAGTAAATCTCACCTGTTGCAGCTCCTGGTGAAGCAGGAAGACCCTTAGCAACTGATGTAGCCTTAGCAAGTTCATCAGCATCAAAAGTTGGGTGAAGGAGCTGGTTAATCTGATCTGGCTCGATTCTCATAAGAGCAGTCTCCTTGTCGATGAGACCCTCGTTTACAAGATCTACAGCAACCTTAACTGCAGCAGCTGCTGTTCTCTTACCGTTTCTTGTCTGGAGCATGAAGAGCTTATTGTCCTCAACAGTAAACTCCATATCCTGCATATCTTTATAGTGGTTCTCAAGGATTGAAGCAACATTCTCAAACTGTGCATATACCTCTGGGAATGCTTCCTTCATCTCTGAGATAGGCTGTGGTGTTCTGATACCAGCTACTACATCCTCTCCCTGAGCATTAACAAGGAACTCACCAAAGATTGCGTTCTCTCCTGTTGCAGGGTTTCTTGTAAACGCTACGCCAGTACCTGAATCGTCACCAGTGTTGCCAAATACCATTGACTGTACATCTACAGCTGTTCCAAGTGAAGCTGAAATGTTGTTAATCTTTCTGTAAAGAATAGCTCTCTCGTTATTCCATGAACGGAATACAGCTGCGATAGCCTCGAGAAGCTGATCCTTAGGCTCCTGTGGGAACTCTCTTCCAAGCTCAGCCTTAACAAGTGCCTTATATCCAGCAATAATCTCCTTGAGGTCCTCTGTAGAAAGGTCTACATCGTACTCTGCACCAACCTTCTTCTTCTGTGCATTGAATACCTCATCGAACTTAGTCTTCTTGATCTCCATTACAACATCGCCGAACATCTGGATGAATCTTCTGTAACTGTCGTAAGCAAATCTCTCGTTCTCAGTCTTCTTTGCAAGACCCTCAACTGATACATCATTGAGACCGAGGTTAAGAATAGTATCCATCATACCAGGCATTGATACAGGAGCTCCTGATCTTACTGATACGAGGAGTGGGTTGTCCAGGCTTCCGAACTTCTTACCCATTACTTCCTCAAGCTCTGCAAGGTGCTCAAATGCTTCTGCAATAATCTCATCGCTCAGCTGGTTTCCATCCTCGATGTACTTCTTGCAAGCATCAGTTGTGATTGTGAAACCGAATGGTACTGGAAGACCAATCTTTGTCATCTCAGCGAGGTTAGCACCCTTTCCGCCGAGAAGGTTTCTCATGTCCTTTGAACCTTCATTAAAAGAATATACGTACTTCATTGTTTTCTCCCTTTTAATAATTAAAAGATTAATTTGTTTTCAATGTATGTTCTAACCTCTGACAGAGGAAGTCTAACCTGCTCCATTGTGTCTCTGTCACGGATAGTAACCGATTGTGTTTCTTCTGTTTCAAAATCTACACAGATGCAGAATGGAGTACCAATCTCGTCCTCTCTTCTGTAACGCTTACCGATTGAGCCGGCAGCATCGTAATCTGTCATAAAGTACTTTGAAAGCTCCTCATAGATTGGAAGTGCTGTCTCCTCAAGCTTCTTTGAAAGAGGCAGTACTGCAACCTTATATGGCGCAAGAGCTGGATGAAGTCTGAGAACAGTTCTTACATCCTCCTTGCCGTTTCCATCTGTAAGAACCTCTTCATCATATGCATCTGTAAGGATTGCAAGAAGAAGACGCTCTACTCCAACTGATGGCTCAATTACATATGGAATGTATCTTTCGTTGCTCTCCTGGTCGAGATATGACATATCCTGACCTGAAGTTGTCTGATGTGCAGTAAGATCGAAATCTGTTCTTGAAGCAATACCCCACAGCTCTCCCCAACCGAATGGGAACTGGAACTCGATGTCAGTAGTTCCGTTGCTGTAATGTGAAGGCTCCTCAGGCTTATGATCCCTTAATCTGATGCTCTCTTCCTTAATTCCGAGGCTCTTAAGGAACTCTGCACAGTAAGTTCTCCAGTAGCTGAACCAGTCAAGCTCTGTTCCTGGCTTGCAGAAGAACTCAAGCTCCATCTGCTCGAACTCTCTTGTTCTAAAAATGAAATTACCAGGTGTGATTTCGTTTCTGAATGACTTACCAACCTGCGCAATACCAAATGGGACCTTCTTTCGTGATGTTCTCTGAACACTCTTGAAATTAACGAAGATTCCCTGTGCTGTCTCAGGTCTTAAGTAAATCTCAGCAGCTGTATCCTCTGTTACACCCTGGAAAGTCTTAAACATAAGGTTGAACTTTCTGATTCCTGTGAAATCTGTCTTACCGCAGTCAGGGCAAGGAACCTGGTTGTCAGCAATGAACTGTTCAAGTTTCTCTGAATCCCATCCATCACACTGAATCTCTTCTCCTCTTTCCTTTCCGTAAGCCTCGATGAGCTGGTCAGCTCTGAATCTTGACTTACAGCTCTTGCAGTCAATAAGGGGATCTGAGAATCCTCCTACATGACCTGAAGCAACCCATGTCTGTGGATTCATAAGAATTGCAGCATCAAGGCCTACATTGTATCTTGACTCCTGAACAAACTTACGCTTCCATGCGTTCTTAATGTTATCCTTCAGCTGTACACCAAGAGGACCGTAATCCCAAGTGTTAGCAAGACCTCCGTAAATCTCTGAACCTGGGAAAATATAACCCCTGTTCTTTGCAAGTGCAGTCAACTTGTCCATTGTTACTACACGCTCTGCGGTATTAGCCATAACCGTTCTCTCCTAATTGTTCTTTATTACCATTGTTATAACGTGTTAAACTTTGTCTTTATTAAACGCAATGAGACAGCACCTTGTGGTGCCGTCTACATTAATGCATTATTATCACTTATTCGATAGTCTCTTCAGCTTCGCTGATTACTTCCTCGATATCCTCATTGATATCAATCTCATCGCTGATCTGAATCTCTTCCTCTTCAAGGTCATCGTCATCTGCTGTCTTCTTCAGCATATTCTCAGCCTGAACCTTGAGTGCCTCAAGATTCTCTTTGATCTTAAGGTCGTCTATCTTGTCCTTGATGTTAAGCTCATCCATCTTCTCCTTCATGCCCTTTGAAAGCTCAACACCCTTGTCAACAAATTCGCTAACCTTCTCGTTACCCTTGGCTCTTGTTGCATCAACCTTCTCTGTCTGAGAATAAACCCACTCACTGATCTTGTCAGCAGCACCACCTTCTACAGTAAAATCATCCACAACCTTCTTGCCTGCGTATTTAGCCTTGTCATAAACACCAACAACAGCGCCGTTGATATCTACAACTTCACCCTTATCGTTGACAAACTCAATTGCACAGTTGAAACCGATTGCTGCAATTGTTCCGAAGATAACTCCCCATGGAACAAGTACTGCACCAACTACACCAACAGTAAGAGGGAAATTAAGAACTACTTCATCGCCCTTCTTTACAATAATTCTTGACATGTTGCCCTTAGCAACAATCGCCTTAGCCTTCTCTATAACCTTGCTTTCCTTAATTCCAGCTGCTGCATCATCAAAATCGCTGTTAATTGTCTCTTCGATTGCGATGATTGCATCAACAACGCTTCCATCAGCTGCCTCGAGTGCATCCTTAGCTTCCTTGTAAGTAGCCCCAGTTCTATCCTTTACAAGCTCAATCTTCTCCAGTGTTACTTCCATAATAGCACCTCCATTTATCTACAGTGATATATCATCATCCAAGACGTTCGTTCCCAAATAGAAACTGACATATCTGGAAATAATGTTCTTCAGTTCATTCTTGATATCAGATTTAAGTGCAACCTTTTCAAACCTTGAAATTGGGTTATCGTTGAAGTATTGCAACACAGAAACTATATCAAAAGAAGGTTTGAAAATCAACGATTCCCCCGTGCTTTTCTCCCTATCTACACATTCTTCACACACAATTCCCCCAGCATTCACAGAGAAAAAGGGGCTTTTCTGTCCAGGCTCTTTCTGGAAATCAGCAAGCTTCTTCCCGCAGTCGGCACAGCATGTGATTTCCGGCATAATTCCCTGAAGTCTCAGGGTCTTTGCAACAAAAGCCAGAAGCAATGTCTCATAGTTCGAATTAGTATTAGTAATGGATTCGAGGAACTCAATTGTCATGTCAAAAAGTTTCGGCCTTGACTGACCTTCTTCGAGAATTGCATCAAGATATTCAATCAGCTTTGAAGCAACGAGAAAACGGTCCAGGTCCTCTCCTATTGAATAGTATGCCCTCTTCGCCTGTGCATTGTTAAGGCTATAGGATTCTCTTCCTTTGAAGATATCATATTCAGCATATGTGAAAGGCCGGAGGGCCAGTGCCGCCTTGCTCTTACCCTTCTCATTTATAGAAGTCCCAGCCGAAATCTTTCCATAGTTTTTTGTAAAAATAACTATGATTCTTCGATTCCCGGCAATCTTCCTCTGCTTCAGTACAATCCCTTCAGTCGTTATCAGCATTATTCGTCCTTATATCCAAAGGATCTGATAGATCTCTCTGAGTCTCTCCAGTTCTCCTTGACTTTTACATAAAGCTCCAGGAACACTTTTGTTCCAAGAAGGCCTTCAATATCAATACGGGCAGCTTTGCCTACGCCCTTAAGTTTCTTTCCTTCCTTGCCTATAATGATGCCCTTATGCGATTTCTTTTCGCAGTATATTACAGCACTTATACTTGTGAGATTCCTGCCTTCTTCAAAAGACTCAATCTCAACAAAAACCCCATGAGGCACCTCTTCTTCAAGATAATTGAGCAGTTTCTCTCTGATTATCTCGCTTACAATAAATCTCTCCGGATGGTCTGTAGCCATATACTCAGGATAGTACATAGGGCCTTCGACCATATACTCGGTAAGCTTATCGAGAAGTTCCTTAACATTATCTCCGTTAAGCGCAGATGTTCCGTATATATCATCAAAAATACCCATCGCGCTGTACTCGTTATACAGTTTAAGATACTGCTCCGGTCCCATCTTATCCATCTTATTGATGGCGAGAAGCTTAGGTGTATCAATATCCTTAAGTCTGTCTGCAAGCATCTTGTCACCGGCACCAAATTCTTTAGTTCCATCAACGATAAGAAGAATTACATCAACTCCGTTGAGGGTGTTGAGTGCCGTCTCGTTGATTGCGCTGCCCAGTTTATTTCTAGGCTTGTGAACTCCCGGTGTATCAAGAAAAACCATCTGAAGACCATTGCCGTTATCTGCTTCAAGGTCTGTATATATTCCTGTGATTCTGTTTCTGGTTGTCTGTGGCTTGCTTGATGTAATGGAAATCTTCTCACCGAGAATGTTATTCATAAGAGTTGATTTGCCTACATTCGGTCTGCCGATAATTCCAATGAAACCTGATTTCATTATATCTCCATTCTGTTCTATTAAAATCTATCTTGCAAGTCCGATAGCCGTCATTACCGCTTCTTCTCTTGCTCTCATTGCCGCCTTCTCATCCTCTTCCATATGGTCATATCCAAGAAGGTGGAAAATGCTGTGTACTGTAAGATACACAAGTTCTCTTTCTATTCCTGTGCCGTATTCCTGTGCCTGCTCACATGCTCTGTCGTAGCAGAGCACAACATCTCCAAGCATTGGTGTAAAAATATCATCCTCTAATGCATCAAGCAGCTGCTCTGCGGTCTCGTACTGTGGAAAAGAAAGTACATCAGTCACCTTATCGATGCCTCGGTACTCATTATTGATGGATTTGATCTCCTCTGCAGATACTACAGTAATACTAAGTTCTGCAGGAATATCCTCCTTCATATACTCCTGTACACTGGCAGCATTGCCAAGATCAGCATCTTCGCCGCAAACTATTGCAAATTCGCTTGCAACTGCCAGCTGAGCAACCTTCTCTATGTCAGCAGTAATTGACTTGTCAAGCCTTGACTCCTCATCATCATATATGAATAGCATTTATTTCTTCTTCTTTCTGTCGAAATCATTGTAAGCCTTGATGATTCTCTTAACCAGTTCATGTCTTACAACATCCACATCGCTGAAATAGCTGAATTCTATTCCCTCAACTCCATCGAGAACTCTGCACGCCTCCTTAAGTCCGGATACTGTTCCGCTTGGAAGGTCTATCTGAGTGACATCTCCTGTCACGACCACCTTTGAGTTGAAACCCATACGTGTAAGGAACATCTTCATCTGTTCTCTTGTTGTGTTCTGGGCCTCATCAAGAATGATAAAAGCATTATCAAGAGTTCTTCCTCTCATATATGCCAGAGGGACTACCTCTACACAGCCTTTCTCTTTAAGTTTGGCTGCTGCTTCCTGTCCCAGAATATCAAAAAGTGCATCATAGAGAGGTCTCAGATATGGATCTACTTTCTCCTGCATGTCACCTGGAAGGAATCCCAGTCTCTCACCAGCCTCGACTGCAGGTCTTGTAAGTATAATTCTTTCAATCTCTCTATTCTTATATGCCGTCACTGCCATGGCGCATGCAAGATAAGTCTTTCCTGTTCCTGCCGGACCAACACCAAACACCATGTCATTGTTGCGTATCTTATCTACGTAAGCTTTCTGGTTAGCAGTCTTCGGTCTGAGCGGCTTACCCATGTGAGTGTAGCAGATGATATCCCTTGAAGTAGACTTCTCATCATAAGCCTGCCCACCTGAAGCCATCTCAATAATATAATTGAGTCTCTGCCTGTCCAGTAATGGATCAAACTGTATGGCCTCAATCAGACGTTTAACTATCGCAGCAGCCTTCTCAGGCTCTCTGCCTTTAATTATCAGCTCATTGTCTCTGAGAATGATACTTGTACCGGTCTCATCTTCTACAGCCTTGATATTCCCATCAAGGTTGCCGAAAAGCAGTGTGCTGTCCAGATCTTCCGGTAATGTAATTCTAAGTGCCTCTGTATTGTCGTGCATTAACAGTAATTCCTTTCGGGATATATTATTATTCGTCCTTGCCGTTCAGGTAATCCTTAACAGCCTTATTAACTACTCCGCCGTCAGCCTTGCCCTTAAGCTCCTTCATGGCTTCCTTCATCATAACGCCCATGCTCTTCATGCTGCGCTCAAGACCTGAATCTTCTGCAATCTTCTTTACTGCTGCAAAAACATCCTCAGCTGACATCTCTTCTGGGAGATAAGCTCTAAGAATCTCAATCTCCTTGTTATAAGCCTCAGCAAGGTCTTCTCTTCCTGCCTTTGCAAAATCAGCAAGAGCATCTGTACGCATCTTAACCTGCTTCTTGATAATAGAAACAACCTGATTATCGTCCTCGATAACCTCTCTTGAGTCAACCTCATGCTGCTTGATAGCTGCTCTTACAAGATTAACTGTATTCTTTCTAACCTGATCTCCAGCCTTCATTGCAGCCTTGTAATCTTCCATAAGTTGTTCTTTAAGTCCCATAACGAACCTCCCATATATTAATCATCAATATTTGTTCACTATATTATAGCATAAATAAACCCAAAAAATGCGAAATGCGAATCTGTTAAGATTCGCATTATGATTATTCCGCAATTAGAACTTTCTAGCCTTCTTTCTAGCTGCCTCTGACTTCTTCTTACGCTTTACGCTTGGCTTCTCGTAATGCTCTCTCTTTCTGAGCTCAGCCATTACTCCGTCACGTGCGCAAGATCTCTTGAATCTCTTAAGAGCGCTCTCAAGACTCTCGTTCTCTCTAACGATAACCTGTGCCATATTCCTATCTCACCTCCGTCCGTGTATTAATAGCAATGGAACAGAATCGCCCACAACGCGAAGATTATACCACCAGTTCTATACTAATGCAAGCACATACTAGAAAAGATTTTCGACAATGTCTCCTGCCATCATCTTTCTTCTTGATGCTTCATCCTCGCCGAACTTCTCTGCTGCTCTTCCGTGGAGCATTGTTCCATATAATAAGCTGTCGTTAACTGTATTACCCTGTGCAATCAGTGATGCAATAACTCCGGCCTGAACATCTCCAGACCCTGCTGTTGCCAGTCCCGAATTGCCAACTGTATTTAAATAAAGGCTCTGTCTTTTTCTCTTATCAATAAGCGATATTACTGACTTGTCTGACTTAAGAACCATGCTTACCTGGAATTTCTCGGAGAACTTTCTGGTAAAACCTATTCTATTCTTCTGTATTATCTTTGTATCTTCTCCGCAAAGTTTTGCCATCTCTCCGACATGTGGAGTAATGACGCACTCGCACTTTCTTTTTCTAAAGGTCTTCAGATTCTTTGCGATAAGATTAAGTGCTCCTGCATCGAGAACAGCTGGAACTGATCCCGCAAGAATCTGCTTGATAAGAAGCCTTCCTGTTGAATCTTCTTTGAGACCAGGGCCTAGAAGCACTACATCAAGCTTCTTCATAAAGTCTGCAAGAGCTCCTACTACATCGTCACTCTTGTATGGAACCACTACAGCCTCTGGAATTGATACATTAAAGAAACCTGTATATTTACTTGGGCAGAAAATCTTAACAAGGCCGCAACCTGTTCTATATGCCGCCTTTGCTGCCAGCATACTTGCTCCAAGCATGCCATTGCTGCTTACAACAATTCCAACGCTTCCATAAGTTCCCTTATGCGACTGCTCTGTTCTTCTTACCAGCGCATCATCAAGAGTTGAATCAAGGAATTCGTTGTCGCAGATAAAGAGCTTGTCCTGAACCTTGTCGTATCCGCTCTCGACTGTTCCAATATCAACGAGTTCAATATCGCCACATGCTGCAACACCATCAGCAAAGAACATTCCGGTCTTGTAGTTGGCAAAAGTAACTGTCATGTCTGCAAGGAACACTGCATCCATTGACTCTCCTGTAGTAGCATTGAGTCCTGATGGAACATCAAGGGCCACCTTGTAACCGCTCTTTGAATTGAGATACTCGATGAACTTGACATAGTTGTATCCGAGTCTCTTGTTGAGACCGATTCCAAAGATGCCGTCAATGATACAGTCATATTCTGCCTGAATCACATCTGCATCGCCTGCACCTCTCATGCCTGCGATCTGCTCTGACGGATATGCCTTGGCAAGAATCTTAACCTGTCTTCCAAATTCCTGAGAAGCTTTCTCAATGTTTCCGATGAAGTAAATATTAACCTGATAACCCAGATGAAGCAGCCATCTTGCAACGCAGACTGCATCTCCTCCATTATTACCAGGACCACATACTACAAGGAATCGTGAGGACTTATCTGGAAAAAGCTTCACCAATTTGTCCACTACGCCCTTTGCAGCGTTCTCCATCAGTACCGCACTTGGAATTCCGGTATTGATTGTGTATTCATCCATGTACTGCATTCCTTTAGATGTTAATGCATACATAAGCTCACTCCTTTATACAAACAATTTTACATACTACGCTTATGATACCTTATTCAAGTTGATTTTTCAATGATTATGACAGTAGCCAAGTTTACTTTTTTCGCGTTATGTTATACAATTCAAAGATAATTCAAGGAGAACTATATGTACTTAACAGATGATGAAATAATCGCAATACTGCTTAAAGAAAAGAAGCGCAAAAGACGTCGCAGGAGAGTTCTGAGACGTTTAACCTGCCTTGCTGTTTTTATACTTATTCTTATTCTCGGTATAGGACTCTTTATTAACAGGGGCGTTCTTGATACACCTTTTAACGGTCGCGGGGTAATCTTCATCGACCCTGGTCACGGCGGTGTTGATGGCGGTTCAACAGCTCTTGGCCGCAAAGAAAAGGATGATACTCTTGCCCTTTCTCTTGTTGTGAAGGAAGAACTTGAGGAAATGGGTTTCAAGGTCTATATGTCAAGGACTGATGATTCAGATGTAGACAGAGCTGAACGCGGCAAGATGGCAAATAATAAGCACGCCAAACTTATGATATCAATTCACCGCAATCAGGATGACAAGAGCGAAGGAGAAGGTGTGGAAATCTGGATTCCTTCAGACAACAACAAAGAAAGCAGACTTCTAGGTGAGAACATAATAGCCGAGCTTGAGAAGCAGGGTTTCTACAACAGAGGTGTCAGATCTGGAACACTTGTTAACTCTAAAGATGATTACTATGAGAACTCAGTTCCAACTATGCCTTCATGCATCGTTGAGACCGGATTCGTAAGCAAGGCAAGTGACAATAAGCTGTTTGACAGCAAACTCAAAGAGAATGGCAAAGCAATTGCAAAAGCCATCGAGAAGACCTTTGCATCACTGTATGAGACAGAAGAATAGCAATACTATAAAAACCGGACTCGCGTGAGAGTCCGGTTTTTTGCAATCCTATTTAAAATCGAGATACTTGTCTGCAATAGCTGCCGCTTCTCTGACTGCCGCAAGGCAAGGCCTGCTCGCATAATACTCTTCTGTTCTTACAGGTGGCTCAGCCAGATCCTCGCCCTTCTCAAGACCGAGCATTTCTCTGCAGATAATACTCTTCTGCGACTCCTCAAATTCACTGCACATTCTCTGAATCAGTCCATAGAGTGCTTTTTTGGGTTCTACATCTGTTGCTTTGCTGTATCCATCTGTATAAGCTGCAAGCATTGTCATTCCACTTACTGCACCGCACACCTCTCGAAGTTTTCCGAAACCTGCACCAAATGGACTTGCCATCTTTGCCGCCTCCTCCACTGTCAGATTAAGCCTATCTGCAAATGCCGCAAAAACCGACTGGCTGCAGTTATAGCCCATTCTGAACAGTTCCTCTGCTCTATCTGCTCTATCGATCATCTTGTCCCTCCTGTTTTTTCTTTCTATTATCTGTACTTATCTTCTTCCTGATATACGCAAGAGTCTGTTTAAGTGTCGTCTGTTTATCTACGCCTGCAAGCCTTAACTTGTGAGAATATGAAAGCGCATCGGTGAAATATTCTCCAGGCTCGAGTCCCTCCTTAATGAGGTCTGCACCTGTAACATAAGGCTGCACCATTATCCTTTCAAACTCTTCAAGCCTCTCTCTCAGGAAGTTACAATCCCCATCAAAGGGTTCATCGCCAGACACAACAGGCTTGTCTGCCTGGGCAAAATAAATCAGGTCTTCTGGCGATACTGCCTCATCAAACATGCGATTGGTTGCTTTAAGCGACGACTTCTGATAAGCGAGAATATTCGGCCTCATGTGAAGAGCTGCCATGTTAAGAACATATTTAATTACATTCTTCTCGTTTGTAATTCGATGCAGGAATCTTTCTATTATAGGAATCCCCTTTGTTTCATGCTCATAAGCATGGTAGCGGCCCTTAATGTAATCTGTAGTAATTATTTTGCCAAGGTCATGTGTAAGACAGAGAAGCATAAAAGCATAGGGGCTACTGGTTCTGTCCCTTACTTCTGCGCCCCTGTCAAGAACCTCCATGGTATGCACCCACACATCTCCTTCAGGGTGAAAAACTGGATCCTGCGGAAGATCAATAAGTTCTTTAAGTTCCGGAAACCAATAGTCCAGCTGATCCATTTCTTTTAATGTCTCAAAGAAAATCGAAGGCTTCACCCCTTTAATCAGCGCCTTCTTAAGTTCTTCTTCTACGCGTTCTCTGCTAAGAGTGGAAAGATCAATAGATCTGCAAAGTTCTACAGTCTCATCGTCCACTTCGAATTCAAATCGCGATGCAAACTGTGCAGCTCTTAGAACACGCAACGAATCTTCAACAAAAGAGTCTTCATCTACATGTCTGATTACCCTGCGCTCTATATCATCAAGACCGCCAAAATGGTCTGTTACCTCACCTGTCAGTACATTCTGCATTAAAGAATTAATAGTAAAATCACGTCTTTTTGCAGCATTGTATGTTCCAAGCATCGGATCGACTGATATCTCAAAATCACGATGTCCACTGCCTGTCGCCCTTTCAATCCTTGGCATGGCAATATCGATGCCTGTACCCTTGATTGAATAAATACCAAAGGATCTGCCAAATGCGACAGGTGTTCCGAAATCGCCTAGAATGCTATACAGTTCCTCAGGATCAATCTTATGAACCTCAATATCAATATCTGTATTGTCTCGCCCCATTACTGCATCACGCACATAACCACCGACGAAGTATGCTTCTCCCCCGGCTTCATGGATCCTCACAGCAATGTTATTAATGATGTTTTTTACACTCTCTTTATTCATTACATTTATTATATCACAATAAAGAAAAAGCCGATAAATCGGCTTTCCCAACATTACATATTCATAACCTGTTCACGTGTAATCACATTCTGATTCTCTTCAATCTTATCTATACAGATAAACTGTCCGGCATCAGTCTTATCACAGAGCCTCCTGATAATATCTCCATCAGCACAGGCGCAGACATAATCTGCCTTTCGAACAGCATTATCGATGTGCCCCTTGCGTCCATTGCTTCCGTCTTCTGTAATAATTTCAAGGTTAGAAGCAAGACTCTTGAATGGAGTCAGCATAAAAGCATTATCCTTGGAACTGTATCCAAGAACAATCTTACAATCCTTACCATAAATCAGAAGCTGTCTCATAAGATTGAGAACAGTAGGTATTCCTGCCCCCTCTGCAGCAAGAGTGCTTCCATCAGGTATACTCTGGATATCAAATCCGCAACCAAGACCAAGCTCTGCGCCAAGCTCTGTACCGGGTTCACACTTTGCAAGACATTCACTTACTTCATCTTCTACTCTAAGAATAACAATGAATCTGTTACTGTCAAATTCAGCAACAGGAACCAGCTTGGACCCCTTGCCGCCATCAGCATACAGTCTCGCAAACTGGCCAGGCGCGTCAAAAGCAGCGCCTCCGTTACCCATGGTAAATCTGAATGTGATATCGTTAAGCTTCTGCTTATCAATAATCTTTATAATTTCCATACATCCCTCCACACAAAAAGAGTTATCATAGATAACTCTTCATGTGCATTATACCATATAATCAATTACTCTTTGTGTTGATATTAAGATTATTAGAAAAATGAATATTACTCTGAAACCACTTCTGTCACAGGCTCTACAGTCATTTCTGCAGCAGGAGTTTCAACAAGTTCAACGAGCTTCTCCTCCTGAACAGGCTCCATCTCCACTACCGGTTCAGCAACTGGTTCTACTACAGGCTCCACTACAGGCTCAACCATCGGCTCTACAACAGGTTCTACAGGTGCCTTAACCTTTACAGTTGTCTGTGTTACAGGCTTTGAATCCACAACATAAGTATCAAGAATCTTATCTGCCCAGCCTCTGTTCTTCTTATCAATCAGAATCCAGATATAACCAAGATAGAAAGCAGATCCACCTGCCGGCTTAACAATAAACTCTCTGAGAAGCATCCACCAGATACGTACAGGCTTGCCATTCTTGCTGCTTACAACCTGCATTCCAAGAATCGCCTTACCAATGGACTGTGACTTTGCATAGTACACAATCTCTACGACAATGTATGCAATAAGCGCAACAACACATACAAGTACTGCTATTCCGCCGCCAACTGCTGCTCCATAACCATATCCGTAATTATAACTATAATATGAAGATGCTCCCAAAATACCGGCAACAATGCACATAATAATTGCTATTATCACAGGAATCGCCATATCTATGAGCGCTGCTCCGAAACGTCTTCCTCTTGAAGACAACTTAAGTACTCTCTTCTCTGCCATAATCGTACTCCTTTCATATGTGAATTCATTATAGCATAAAACCGCCCAGCTATAAACCAGACGGTCTTATTACATCTCATGTTATTAAGTTGAACTACTGCTCAACAACAACTTCTACAGCCTTCTTCTTATCCTGAAGCATAGGATCATCTACAATATCAAAAGTAACCTTCTGACCTTCCTTTAGTGTTCTGTAGCCTTCCATCTTGATCTCAGAGAAGTGAACGAAAACGTCAGCGCCACCTTCGCTGTTCTCAATGAAACCGTAGCCGTCGTTGTTATTGAACCACTTAACTGTTCCAGTTGCCATATTAACCCCCCATTTATTAGGACTTATCAAAAGACTCTTCTTGTCATAAAGTATAATCACGACAAATACTTCTGTCAATTACCTAGGGAAAAAATGGTTTCGCTGTTCGCAGTTCAACGACAATCGGATTAGTGCTCGTCCTCGTGTGGTTCGAAGCCTACAAGACACTCAGGCATCTCTCTGCCAGTCTTTGTATAGTAGTCAACAAATGCAGCCTTGATTGCATCCTCTGCAAGTACTGAGCAGTGAATCTTACGTGCTGGAAGTCCATCAAGAGCCTCTACTACAGCCTTGTTTGTAAGCTCAAGAGCCTCTTCAATTGTCTTGCCCTTAATGAGTTCAGTTGCCATTGAGCTTGTTGCAATAGCAGAACCGCATCCAAAAGTCTTGAATTTAACATCAACAAGAACATCATTCTCAATCTTGAGATACATTCTCATAATATCTCCGCACTGTGGATTTCCTACCTCACCAATTCCATCAGCGTTCTCAATTACACCAACATTTCTTGGATTCTCAAAGTGATCCATTACCTTATCTGTATATAAAGACATTATTCTATTCCTCCTGATTTATATCAAATTAGATGCAGTGCTGTCTCTCACCGCTCTCAAGTTCATCCCAGAATGGTGAAATACTTCTATAGTGCTCAACAACCTTGTGAACCTTCTCAATGATGTAATCAACCTCTTCCTCAGTATTCTCCTCGTTAAGGCTGAATCTGAGACTTCCATGAGCAGCTTCTACCGGTACTCCCATTCCCATCAGAACATGGCTTGGATCAAGTGATTCACTTGTGCAGGCTGAACCTGATGAGCAGCAGATTCCGTAAAGGTCAAGGTGAAGAAGAAGTGACTCACCCTCAACTCCCTCAAATGAATAATTTACATTTCCAGGAAGTCTCTTATATCTGTCACCGTTAAGCTGTGAATGTGGAATATCTGAAAGTCCCTCAATAAGTCTGTCTCTGAGTGCAGTTACATATGCTGTGTTCTCTTCGAGCTTATCGCAACCCTCTTTAAGTGCAGCAGCAAGTGCAGCATTACCTGGAACGTTGATTGTACCTGCTCTCTTACCTCTCTCCTGAGCACCACCCTCAATTACATTAACAAGCTTGATTCCGTTTCTTGCATAAAGAACACCTACGCCCTTAGGGCCGTGGAACTTATGCGCTGACATTGAAAGCATGTCAATATTCATTGCCTGTACATCGATTGGAAGATGAGCAGCTGCCTGTACAGCATCTGTGTGGAAGAGAACCTTGCGCTCCTTGCAGATAGCTCCAATCTCTGGAATAGGCTGAATTGCTCCCATCTCATTATTTGCAAACATAATTGAAACAAGAGCTGTATCTTCTCTGATTGCATCCTTAACCTTCTCAACATCAACGATTCCGTTTGACTCAGGTGCAAGGTATGTAACCTCAAAGCCCTCATTCTCCAGCTTCTTCATTGTATGGAGAATAGCATGATGCTCGATGTTAAGTGTGATAAGGTGTTTCTTACCCTTTGCTTTCTGTCCTCTTGCAGCGCTAAGCAGTGCCTGGTTATCAGCCTCGCTTCCGCCTGATGTAAAATAAATCTCGTTAGCTCTTGCAGCGTTGATGCACTGAGCTACTGTCTCTCTTGCCTCATCCAGCTTCTCCTGTGTCTTCTGACCATCTGTATGAAGACTGTTAGGATTGCCATTGAAGTTCTTAAGACAGTCAAGCATTGTGTTCATAGCGGTCTCACTAAGATATGTTGTAGCCGCATTATCAGCATATACTCTCATTGTGTCCTCCATAATATCCATTTATATTTCAAGTCTGTTGATTGACTTATTTATCCATAAGTTAACTTATCACTTTATTCCTACTTAGTCAATAGGAATTGCATTCTACACACCAGTTTCCAAGCATTTTCTTTCGATCTCCATTGATAACATCTTCAAGGGTTACCTTTGAGAGATATTCCTCAATGGCTCTGTCCAGACCTACCCAAAGAGGTAAAGTCATGCAGCTTGCTGCTTTTTCGCAACTGATATCATTATTCTTGATGCATTCTACGGGCGCAAGACTTCCCTCAGTAAGAGACAGCAGTTCACTCATCTTGTAATCTGCCACCGGACGAGCAAGTCTGTAGCCTCCTTTTTTGCCCCTTAAACTCTGAAGCATATTGCCTTTGTTAAGGATTGAAACAACATTCTCCAGATACTTCATAGACAGATTCTGTCGTTCTGCTATGTCTGCAAGAGACACATAGGAATCTCCCTGATTCTTGGCAAGATCAATCATTACAATAAGTGCGTAACGACCTTTGGTTGAAACCATCATTTGGAGAATACCCCCTTTCGTAGTTGTCTTCTGAAGAGAACTGCTATTATCGAGCCCTTCATAATACTTGATAAACTTATTGCCCACCACACACCGCTTACTGAGCCTGTAACAGAAACAAGCACGAGTGCCAGTGGAATTCTTAATAACGATCCTATAATACTGAAGGCAGATGGAATATGTGTCTTTCCTATTCCGCCAAAAGCACCTGCTGCAACAGCCTCAAGACAGATAAAAATCTGCGACGTAACCATTATTCTTAAATAGTTTGTTCCCTCAGCAATTGCAAATTCATCTTTGAGGAAGAGACCGTATATTGGATTAGCAAAGAAGAAGAAAAGTACTGAAGCAAATGCACCAAGACCTATCATATATCTCAGTCCAACTGAATAGCCTCTTCTGATTCTGTCTTCATTACCATTGCCGTAATTCTGTGCTGTATATGCATTCATGGCCGATTGAAATCCTGCCGCTGAATTAAAGCACAGAGATTCAATCTGTGAGCCGACTCTCTGAACACCGATGATTACATCACCGAAGGCTGTCATTATTCTGCCGAGACCCATATATACTACTGTGAAGATAATAATCTGCATTGCAGGCGGAAAGCCAAGTTTAAGCATCCTTGCAGCATTACCAAGGTCATATACTCTTACATCAGAATCTTCTATTCTTCCGAAAATATATTTATCTTTGGCAATATGATATATAAATATCACGCACACTATGATTTGAGAGATTGTAGTTGCAATACCTGCACCAACAACGCCAAACGCAGGTGCACCAATCCATCCAAAAATGAGAACCGGGTCAAGAATGATATTAATGACAATTCCTATACTGTTGTATATGAACGGTGTTCTGCTGTCACCTGTCGCCGTATATATGCCTGTAAGCACATAGTTGAATCCCATAAAGATTACGCCAAAGCCTGTAATCAGCAGATACTCTTCTGTAAGCTGTGTGATGTATTCGCTCTTTATTCCGAATACACCGACCATCTGCCCTCTAAAAAGCAGTACCGATGCAAAAAACAGCACCATGGTTATCATCATGGTAACGATTGCCAGCCTGGAAGTTGCTCTGGCCTTGTCAAGTTTGCCTTCTCCCAGCCTTTGCGCTACCAGAATCTGCACACCCACCTGCGTAACCATTGCAAGTCCCTGGCTGAAGAAAAGCCAGTTGCCCGCCGTAGCACAAGCCGTTACCGATTCAGTTCCAAGCTTACCTACCCATAGTGTATCTATGAGATTGTAAGCCATATTCATCATTTGAGAGCCTATAAGAGGAAGCGATAACTTAAGTAAAGTTCCGCTTATGTTGCCCTCAAGCAAGTCCACACGTCTTGACATTTCACCACTCCTTTGTCAATAATCCTACCAAAAGTATAGGAATTTGTAAACACCTATTGACTTAATAGGATATACGCGTTAATATTCATCTGTAATTCCTACTTTTTGCATAGGAATTTGGGAGGATATATGTCATTATTTAAAGAATTAAACGCAGAATATGAACTTGTAAAAAGACGCGATCCGTCAATTCATTCTAAATGGGAAGTCCTGCTCTACCCTTACTACAAAGCTATGCGTGCGCACAGAAGAGCGCATAAGCACTACATGGCCGGACACTATTTCAGAGCCAGGCTGATTTCTCAGAGAGCTTCATCAAAGACCGGTATCGAGATTCATCCCGGAGCCAAGATTGGCAAAGATTTTTTCATAGATCACGGAACCGGCGTTGTAATCGGAGAGACTGCTGATATCGGAGACAACGTAATGCTTTTCCACGGGGTTACACTTGGAGGAACAGGCAAAGATACGGGCAAGAGACATCCTACTGTTGGCAATGATGTTATCATATATGCCGAGACCGCTGTTCTGGGACCTGTCACAATCGGCGATGGTGCTATTATTGGTGCCGAAAGCGTAGTAATGCACGATATCGAGGCAAATACAACAGTTGTAGGTTCCCCTGTAAGAGTCGTAAAAAGAAGACTTGATGATGGCAGTGAAATTGCCTATAACCGCGATGGAAGCATCAGGCGCATAACAGATAAAGACGGCAGCATTGTCGAGTCAGGCAAGGACTGTCACAACTGCTGCATAGCAGACAAGTGCGGCGATTCAACCCGCAGCGCAGGCAGCAGAGAATAACTCAGATAAACTTCTCCACCACAAACTTTATACTGACAGATTAACGTTTTACTAAAGAGAAAAGACTGCTTAACTATATGGTAAGCAGTCTTTTTTCGTATTTACAGTGAGAAATTCTTATTGAAATTACCATAGACCTTTGCACCTTCGTTAACAGTTACAAAAGCATTAGGGTCTATTCTTCTTACAATCTCCAGAAGCTTTGTCATCTCATACTTAGAAAGCATTACACAGAGCACATATGTCGTCTGATTAGTGTATGCACCTTCACCTTCCCAGCGAGTAACACCTCTTCCAAGCTCAGTCATGATGGCATCAGAGATTCCTTCTTTTTTTGTGAAGATCATCGCCTGCATATTAATGTTCTGAACATGAACTCTGTCAATTGCCAGGCCTATTACAGTCGCATATATAAATGAATATATTACAACTTCAATATTAAACATAAACAGGCACACAGCATAAATACAGAGATTAATTGCAATATTTACCTTGCCTACACTGAAGTTAGGATGTGTCTTTGACAGACCCATGCCGATGATATCCTGTCCCCCACCTGAACTTCCGGCTCTCATAACCATTCCGGCACCAACACCTGCAACAACTCCGCCTACGAGACATGCCGCAAGATAGTTATCAAACAGCGGCTCTTTTGCAACTGGCACCATTGACATAGCCAGAGATGCAAGAGCGATTGAAATGATAGATGAAATGCAGAATTCTTTACCAAGAACCTTATAGGCATAGACAAAGAGCGGTACATTGACCAGGAAATAAATAATACCCAGATAATCAACGCCCGGAATTACAGGTATACCTATTACATTAACAAGAATCGTTCTTATCAGCTGAGATATTCCGGTAAATCCACCATTATACAGATTCATAGGTGTAATTATCTGGTTAACGCCTACCGCGAAAATAATATTTCCCGCGATGATAAGAAACACCTGGGTTGCGAATTTTTTTCTATCGAGATTTTTTAACATTTTCTAGCCCCATTATGTAAAGTGTGCTTTACATTAAAATTTTTCTGTATGAACAAGTTCTCTATTGAGTTCCTCCACCGTTCTCGCTGGCGCATGCTCTGCCGGCATACCAAGTGAAAGAATCGCTTCAACAGCATATTTCTCTGGAATTGCAAGGAGTTCTTTGACAACTGAATCTGTTGTCTTATCCTCACTGTACATTCTGTTTCTAATCTGAACCCAGCAGCTTCCAAGACCAATGGCATCAGCCATGAGATGCATCTGAGCCATTGCGATTGAACAATCTTCAGTCCATACATCAGACTCCTCCGGGTTACCGATTACTACAACTGCAGCATCAGCTCCGGCAAGCATTCCCGGACCAACAGGTCTGCACTTGGAAAGCGTGTTGAGAACGTCCTTATCTCTTAACACGATAAACTCAACACTCTGTTTGTTTCTTCCTGTAGGTGCCACAAGACCAGCATTTATAACAGCATCCAGCGCCTCATCAGACACAGCCTCACCTGTATATTTTCTTACGCTGCGTCTTCTCAGCATCTTCTCCATAAGAATTGCATCCATTGTCGTACTCTCCTTCTATAATCCTCTGATGAACTCCATCAGATCATCAAAATTTCCATGTGGATATTTATTTATATCCTGTCCCGACTCATTAATCAGGTCATCTGTCACCAGAAAAACCTTGACTCCGAGAGTGGCTGCTATCATATCCTCATCTGTGTTGTTTCCAACCATGAGACACTCCTCTGCCTTCAGCCCGAATTTGTCAATTATTTCCTGGTAATAAAGCGGATTCGGCTTACAGAAGCAAGTATTCTCGTAAGTTGTAACTGTCTCGAAATCGTTTATATCAAGACCAGCCCACTGAACCCTCTGTCTTGTTGCTACAGCAGGGAAAAGAGGATTAGTCGTAATATACTGTTTAAGGCCAAGGCTCTTTACAAGTTCGATACACTCCGGAACCTTCTCATTAAATCCGCAGGCTTCTTTAGTGCAGATAAAATCATTCGTATAGAAGTCCATAATCAGCGTTTCCAACGCATCGAATTCTTCCTCAGTGTATTTCTTCTTAAACACACTCATGAAAAGTTCTTCATTAGTCTGACTGCCGTCATTGGCAATCATAGTCATTATGCCTTCCTGAAGTTCTGCAAGAATTCTGTCAGCATCGTAACCTGCCGCAACAAACTTAGCTGCAAGCGGCTTGAAATAGCTTTTGATAAAAACATCCAGATCCATTGGAAGCAGTGTTCCGTCAAGATCATAGAAAACATTCTTAATACTCATAGTTCCCTCTATTTTTTAAATTAATCCGAAATAAACCATCGACGGCAGTAATGTCAGAAACACCCAGCCTGTAACTGTCCAAATAAGCATTCTCTTCTCTGAAAAAACAGCTATAAACTCTCTTATAAGCGCACTAGGGAAATAGTATCTTGCCACATTAGATCCAAATCCAATGCAATTAAGACCAGTCTGCTTAGCCAGTGTCAGACACCTGTATACGTGATAATTACTTGATACAAGAGCAACACGGCCACCGCCTCGTTCATCAATTATTCTCTTTGAATTCTTGATGTTGTACAGTGTTGTAGTCGACTCTCCCTCCTCAATAATGTGGTCCTCCGGAATTCCTTTGTCAATCATGTACAAGGCCATTGCATGAGCCTCTGACAGCTTCTCATCAGAACCTCTTCCACCACTTGGAATAATAATCGGCTTGTTCTTCTGCTTATTGTAAATCTTTATACCACGATCAATTCTCTGTGAAAGCAGCTTCGATACCCTTTCTCCACCAATCAGACCGCAGCCGTGAATAATAACATAATCAAATTCTTTTATTGGCGGAATATATGCAACAAAAACTGCGTATACCATGAAAGCAACAAAAACAAGACAGAGATACATTGCGGTACCGCCCACAAGATTTACAACATAGCCGTACCATTCAAACTTCTGCTGTGTCCCGTTATAGTAAAAATTAAGAAGATATGCCACTTCACCAATTCCTACCGCTATACCCATAAACAAGGACAGCAGATTTGCCATTGATCGTCCTTCTTTTTTTAGCATAACAATACCATTGATAAAAAGCATAATCGGAACAAGCATTATTACACATATTATAAATATAGAAAGCACAATCATGGCATCGACCATATGGCTTCCGAATAGACCGCATACAAAGAAAGCAGTCATCATCAGTGCTATCATAAGCACGAAACTGTTTCTAAATCTCTGCCTTCCTCTTATTACAAATATGAGCAGCACCAGCCACGGAGCAATGACAAATGGCGCCATAACTCTAATATTAGACAAAATAATATCCATGGGATAATTATAACACATGGATATTATTAAATCCTACATTATAGCTTTGTTTTCGCGCATGGCTTCAAGCTGTTCTTCTGTATATCCTATTGACGCAAGAACCTCTTCAGTGTCACAGCCTACAGGACCTGTTCTAACCATTTTTTTCCTTCCAAATTCGGAAAAATCTACCGGCGGTGTTGGCATATATGTTGTAATGCCCTCTTCATACTCAACGCCTTCGTACCATCTGTTGGCAATCGCCTGTGGATCTCTGTGAAGATCCTTGTAATGCATAGCTATCTCACATGCAATATCACGATATCTGAGAAGATGCTCCCACTCCTTGGACGGCTTCTTTGCAAAAGCCTCTTCAAGGGCAACAGTAATCATGCTTACCTTACCGCTGTCCTGCATTCTCTTAATAGAGAAAAGATCCGGGTCTTCAAGAAGTATAGGCATATCGAGAATCTCTGCGAAATACTCTCTGTTATGTTCGTAATCTCTGTCGAAGAATCCTATCCATTCTCCATCCTGACAGCGATAGAACTCTGTAAACGGATTATTCGGCTTATATCTGTGAACAGGATACTCCTTGCCATACTGCGGCTGAGCATTGATTACAGATGTTGTATTGCACCAGATAGCTGACTTGAGCAGCGATGTGCAGATAAGTGTACCTTTGCCGTGCTTCTGTCTTCCAATGTATGCCATCAGAATTCCATCAATGAACATATTTGATGAAACAATATCACCAAATGCAAAAGACATCTTCGCAGGAACTGAACCCTTGGCAAGGGACTCAGTAGCCGCACCTGACCTTGTCCAGAACGCAGTCTGGTCAAAGCTTGGTCTGTTGGCCTCCTGACCCCATGTTCCAAGTCCTGTAAAGTGAGCATATATGAGCTGAGGGAACTGGTCCTTAATAGTCTCATAATCAATGCCAAGCTTCTCAAGTGACTTAATTCTTACATTGGTCATAAAAATATCTACTTCGCCCAAAAGCTTGAAGAAGGCATCCATTCCTTCTTTAGTCTTAAGATTAAGTGCTACAAATTTCTTTCCCGTGTTAAGCTGATCAAAAAATGGATTGTTTCCGTCTTCGATTGGAAGCTGATGATCCTTACCGAGTGTTCTGCAGGTGTCTCCGTATGGAGGAGATTCAATCTTGATTACTTCAGCACCGTAGTCTGCAAGCATACGTGCCGCTACAGGTGTTGCTACTACAGTAGCAAGCTCTAATACTTTTACGCCTTCCAGTGGCAGGCATGTTTTGTTCATTTTACACAACGCTCCTTTAATTTTTTGTTATTTTTCCCTAACAACGCCCATTATACGGACTCTTTGTATTAAAAGCAATACACATATAACAAAAAAACAATAATATACATTCAGCAAAAGAGAGCCTTTAAGCAAGGCTCTCTTACGCTATGTATGAAGTATTTTATTTGTCTTCAGGCTCAGGAATCGCATCTACGAATTTAGTTCTGTTCATAATAGGATGCTCGAGTCTGATTGCTCCCTCTACAGGACACTGGAGAACGCATGCTCCGCAGTACCAGCACTCACCCGGCCAGCAAACGATAGGATGCTGTCCTGGCTCTGTACTTGGAAGAAGCACGTCTCCGTGGCATACGCTTGCGCATGTTCCGCAGCCAATACACTTAGTCTCATCGAAAATAATAGGATTTGCACTGCATGGCACAACGGATACTGTAATATCATTCATCTTCTTCATTATTTCTTACCTCCGTTGATATAATCCTGATTTCTCTTCTCATACTCTGTCTTAAGATCTCCGAAGTAATCAAGTTCAACATCTCCTCTTACAGGAACTCCATTCTCCTGGCGAATTGTAATAAAATGATGATCTTCTACTGGATCCATCTCTGGATAATCGCTTCTTACAAAGTTGAGAGTCTTTGAACTTGACTTACGCATCAGGCATGAGTTGAGAACGATTTCTGCTACATCCATAATATCGAGAACCTCATGTGTTCTAACAAGCTCATGCGGGTTGTGGCAGCAAAGCTCAGGAACGATCTCCTCTCTGTAGCTCTTAAGAAGATCAAGACCCTGAAGCAGAAGTGCCTCGTTCTTGATAGCTCCACAGTAGTTCTTCATGCACTTGCATACAGCTGAATTGAGCTCCTTCCATGAGTATCCTGTCTCGTTGTACATAGGCGCATACAGCCTCTCAATCTCTGCATCGATATCCGCTCTGTTAACCTCCACAAGCTCAACAGTATCTGTGTATGCACTTGCCTTACGAGCTGCATAGTATCCTGTTGCAGCAGCAGTTCCTGCGCAGTCTGAACCAAAGAGCTGATCTCCAGCCGCATAGATTCCATCAATGTTAGTCTTCAGATCCCAGTCGTGCATAATTCCACCAGGAGCACCAAAGAACTGTCTCTCATCGTCACTGAATGAAGCTGACTGCCATCCAGTTCCGTATACCTGCATTGCCTTCTTTGCTGGATCGAATCCCTTATTATTGAAGTACTGAAGTACAGGAATCGCTGTCTTACCCTCGTTACCGATCATCATGCCCCAGATTACATCCCTCTCAAGCTTAGGCATTCTTGACATGTCCGCATAGAACGGAAGCTTATAGCCTCTCTTCATAAGCTCATCAAAAGGCATTGTTTCAGGTCCTCTGTACTCGTATTTAGGCTCATCGATTACTCCACCCTTCAGGAAGAACTTCTGTCCTTCAACAGGATAATATCTCTCCTTAACTGTCTTAAGAACATTGCCGTCTCTGTCGAGATAAGGAATCTCAACTCCACGTGAGTCTACCATTGTACATGCGTACCATGTATTGTGGTTATTTCCAGCTGCATATGGAGGGAAGCTTGAACCAGCTGCTGAAAACTCAGCTCTTACGCTCTTCTCCATCATTGTGAATTCCATACCAGCTCTCCAGCCCATTGCATCTCCCGATCCAATTGAGTTAAGCGGTCTGAACTCTGAGAGTCCTGGAAGATCTGGGCTGAATAGCCAGAGTCTTGCAGGTCTTGACATACAAAGAACTGTAGCCTTTGACTTGAATACGCGAATCTTACCTGTATGTGTATCCATTCCGATAGCACCGATTCCACGCTTCTTGCCATTCTCCTCTGTTGTAAGAAGTGATGTTGCCTCAGTATAATCGCAAACAGTGACACCGAGTCTCTTCATCTCCTTGAAAAGCGCAGGCTTAAAAGTCTTACCCCATACTCTAAGGGTAAATCTGCTGCCGTAGTCGTAAGCAAACATCAGCTTAGTCTCATCATCTCTGAAATCAGCTCCAACAAATTCATCCTCTGTATCACGAATCTTGCCACCCATCTCTTCGAGGTCACACAGTCTGTCCCATCCTTCCTCACAAGTGATGTAGTGCATGATACCGTTTGAAAGATGATCCTGCTCATCTACATAAGCCTCAGCTATATCTTTCGAAGTTACTCTTGAACATGGGTTAGTACATGCAGATTCCCAGTGGTCAAAACCAGTACCTGCTGAACCGCTTCTGATAGTTGCTCCTTTCTCTACAACAACTACCTTCTTTCCTCTTCTTGCTGCAGAGATAGCTGCAAAACAACCGGCAATACCGCCTCCGAGAATAAGCACATCAGACTCTATCGTCTCTTCCTGCCCGAATTCATTCGCATATGGCCATTTAATCTCACTCATATGCAGTCTCCTTTCTTGTTTTATTTCTGTTAAAATATATCACTTCGCCAGGTTTCTTGCAATATGCATTTTGCAAAATGCATAATTTTTATCTATTCTCTTGTAATTATCCCTTAACTTATGTAGAATACATTTAGGAAAAAATCGTTTTTGCAAAATAACACAACAGAACTAAACATATGCAGCAGATAAAAACAGTCACAGAACAGGTATACCAGAATATATATCGAGCAATTGCCGATGGCTCCATTGAACCTGGAACAAAGCTTACGCTTAAATATCTTCAGGAGCTTCTTGGAGTAAGCTCAAGCCCTATCAGGGAGGCTCTGACAAGACTTCAGCAGGATGGTCTTATTGAATACCAGCCTAATGTAGGTATGAAGGTAAGAACATATGAAGAGAAGGACATCAGAAGCATTTTTGAACTGATGCTTGAATTTGACATAATAGCTCTCAAGATGGCTCTTCGTTCCCCAAGAAGAGAAGAATTCCTGCATTAGCTTGAACAGAATGTCAGAAGTTCAGGCGCGCTCCTTGAGTTCGGCAACTTCGATAAGTGGCACCCTCTCAGTGATGAGTTCCACAACCTTATGCTGGAATACTCAGACAACACCTTCCTCCTCGATGCATCGCAGAAAGTCAGAATGCACCTCACCGTATTCTCTAATTCGTATGAGGCAGATGATCGAAACAGAAGTGACATCCAGCGAGAGCATGAAGAGATTTATGAGGCAGCAAGAGTCGGTGAAGACGAGAAGGCACTCGACCTTATGAGAATTCATCTCGAGAACTCTCTTGCAAAAGCACTTTCTCTTTAGAGGCAGTTGATTGCAAAAGAAAACCGCGGCAGAGCCGCGGTTTTTTCATTTTTATTCAGTCAATCACAACTTTGTTATTCGATTTATCGATTTATACGGGGAACTCAATAGCGATATCCTTACCTTCAGCTATGTACAGTTTCACAACGCCACCCGATATAGTCATCTGTGTTCCTGCTGGTACTGATGCTACTGGCGCCTGTGCTACTGCTGCAGTCTTTGCCTCTGCTGTCCCAATCTCTTCAGCCTCAGCTTCCTGAATGTTAGAAACGATAGCTGGTGTAAGAGCTGTGAGTGAGTCGCTTGTCTTTGTAAGTGTTGCTCCTATGCACTATCCTATTGTAAGCGCTCCTTCAACTCTTAGTAGCCCTGTATCAATCAGGTCCGGAAAGATTGCCGGGTCCTCAAGATTATGCTCATTAATTACTATGCCCTCTTCCGCTCTGCAGCAAAGAACAGCTGGATCATCTTTATGCGCAAGCGCGTATTCAAGATCAATTGACATATTTATACCCCCTATATTACTTGTTATCTATTTTTATTATATATAAACATTTGCAACAGGTTAAATTGTTTAAGCAGATAAACGAGAGTCTTTATATTGACTAATTTAATAAAAAAAGGAGAAGTCAAGCTCTGCTTAACTTCCCCATCAGTTTTAAAGCATCTCTATAAATGCAGCGATTCTTGTATTAAGTTGACCGACATCAGCCTGTGAGTAATCAGTCTCAACCATAAAGTATGGTGTGTTCTTCTTCTCAATGCAGAAGCGCTCAATGGCCTTGTGTTCTACATTATAAGTATGACAGGCCTGAAGTGTCATCTCCAGAACTCCATCAGCATGAAACTCATCAATCATTTCACCAAGAAGTTCAAATCTGTTTTTATTTGGTGTCATTACTGAACAGCCTATATTCAGATATCTGTCAGAAAGAGCTCTCCAGATATCGTCAGCCTTCTCATCAACCAGATTTTCGAACTGCTTCGCTCCAACACAGTTCTCATATCCCACAACTACTCCACCATTGTTCTCAACTGCCTGAATAACCTTTTCTGTTACACCGCCAATTGGGCAACCGGTAATAATAATTCGCGGTCTCTTGTCGAGTCTTTTGCCTTCTGCATACTCTGATTCAATTCTGGCGGTGATTTCATCAAGCTCAGCAGGAATTAATGCTCTGTCAAATTTGAAGCCTGAGCCATATAGAACCTTAAACATATCCATACCGGTAACTGGAGCTGGATCATGCTTCATTACATTTGCAAGATTCTCTTTTGCTGTTCTTATTTCATTTTCAAGCTTAACAGCCTTACGAATATCTTCTTCTGTAATCTCAACATCAAATTTGTTCTCAAGATATTCTTTAAGTCTCATTACCTCGCTTGTATAAAGGTCAAGAGCTCTATCTGTCTGAGTGTTAGGAAGCTCCATAACAAAAACATCCTTGAACTCTGACATATACTCATACATTTTCTTCTTTCCGTCGCATGTGGTCTCACCTACTACTACATCACTAAAATAGAAGAAAGGACATTTATCAGACTTGGCAAATCCGTAGCTTGACTTAATCAGAGGACAAAGATTTGCTGGAAGATCCTTTTCAGCGTCCGGGATTGTCTCTCCAGATGTTGAACAAAGGCCTACGGAAGCAGCGCCTGCAGCCAGTGCAAGCTCTGTTGGAAAATATGTACAGTAAGAACCTATAACAGGGATTCCCCGGTCCTTAATATTTTTTACATTTACAAAAGCATTTCTTCTTGCCTCAGCAAACTCCTCGAATACTTCCGGCAATTCAGTTATTAACTTCATATATATTCCCTCCTGCAATAATACAATTCAAAAGAATACTATCATTCAAAGAAGTAATATGTACAATTAAAAAAATCAATCATAACCACCAGTAAAACTGGTGGTTTGCACAGGCCCTAGAAGGGCCTCGAACTTGCAGCGTCTCAAGACGCACCGAAAAGATATGCCAACCGCATGA